>JBGSYN010000184.1:0-35031 GCA_041750975.1 Geminicoccaceae bacterium
AGCGAGGCGCGGTTCTCGGGCTTGTTGACGAGATTGCTGCCATGCACCCGGTCCGGGCTCGTCGGCGGCATGTCGGACATCACGTCCGCCTCCATCCGGTCCGCCCGCACCTCCCGCCAGAAGGCAATCACGATAGCCTCGACGAACTGCCGCTCCATGGCGCTCTTGGGCTTTAAATCGTTCCGAATCTCCTCCGCAAACGCCTCGAACTCCTCAACCGTCTCCTCAGGCAACAACCGAAACTTCTCCGCCCGAAACCCGTGCTTCAGAGCATTCATTGAGGATCGCGCTTTGCCCTCAGGCGTATTGGGGCCTCGTTTCTTGGGTGTTGGCATTTCCGTTGCATCGATGGCCATAACATTTCCCACACAATTGGACGTGCCCAATCATAGGGGGACAATCCTAGCAAAGCAAGGCCGATCTTCTACTGTCAAGCTGCGCCGATCCTCAAGATTAGAACTGCCGAGCGGCCCTGGTGGCGAAGGATGTGCTGATGCGCAATCCAGTACCGAAGCCCCCGCGCGGTGCTTAGTAAGGGCTGTACCTTTCGACGAGAAAGGGGCACATGGCGCCCAGGGAGACAACGGGGATTTTGTAGGCGTTCATGCAGGTCGTGCCGATCTACATCGCTGCCGCACTGGCTGAAATCGCCGGATGCTTTGCCTTTTGGGCCTGGTTCCGGCTGGACAAGTCGATCTTCTGGCTGGTCCCCGGCATCGCCTTGCTGGCGGCGTTCGGGTGGTTGCTGACGCTCAGCCCTGCCGAATATGCGGGACGGGCTTATGCAGTTTATGGTGGCGTTTATATTGTCGTTTCGCTCGGCTGGCTTTGGTTGGCTGAGGGTTATCGTCCCGATCGCTGGGATATAGTCGGCGCTGCCGTCTGTCTGATCGGTGCCGCCATCATCCTGTGGATGCCTCGTCCTGGTTAGACCCACGGTACCGGCAATGACGGGAAGCAATTTTCGCTTCGAAAGCGGCTAAGCCGATGGCTGCGAACGATTAGACGGGATGAAGCTGCCCTCGATCTCGCGGCACGTGATCAGGGAAATGGCCCGGCGCATGGGATGCAGCCGGGCCATTCTTGGGATGGGCTAAGCGATTACGAGTATCGGCTAATAGTCCATGTCGCTCATGTCGGGATGAGCATGGGAGTGGCCGCCGTTCTTGTCCACTTTTTCCGCGACGATGGCTTCGGTGGTGATCATCAGGCCGGCGACCGATGCTGCGTCCTGCAGGGCCGTCCGGACGACTTTGGTCGGATCGATGATGCCGGCTTCCAGCATGTCGACATAACGGTCGCCCTGGGCGTCGTAGCCCCAGGCATGGTTGTCGTTCTCGAGCAGCTTGCCGACGATGATCGAGCCGTCCTTGCCGGCATTCTCGACGATCTGCCTGGTCGGCCGGGTCAGCGCCTTGCGGACGATGGCGATGCCGGAAGTCTGGTCCTGGTTGGCACCCTTCAGTCCATCCAGAACCTGGGCGGCATGAAGCAGGGCCACTCCACCGCCCGGTAGAACACCTTCCTCGACCGCGGCACGGGTGGCGTGGGTGGCATCCTCGACCCGGTCCTTGCGTTCCTTGACCTCGCTCTCGGTGGCACCGCCGACATGGATCAACGCCACGCCGCCGGCGAGCTTCGCGAGGCGCTCCTGAAGTTTCTCGCGGTCGTAGTCCGAGGTCGTGTCCTCGATCTGCCGGCGGATATTCTCGCAACGATCCTTGATGCCGGCAGAATCACCGCCGCCGTCGACGATCGTCGTCTCGTCCTTGGTGATAATGACCCGTTTGGCCTTGCCCATCATCTCGACCGTGACGTTCTCGAGCTTCAGGCCGAGATCTTCCGACAGCACCTCGCCGCCGGTGAGGACCGCGATATCTTCGAGCATGGCCTTGCGCCGGTCGCCGAAGCCAGGCGCCTTGACGGCGGCGCATTTGAGGCCGCCACGAAGCTTGTTGACGACCAGGGTCGCCAGGGCCTCGCCGTCGACGTCCTCGGCAATGATCAGAAGCGGTCTCGCCGCCTGCACGACCTTTTCCAGCAGGGGCAGCAGCGGCTGCAGGCCGGACAGCTTCTTCTCGTGGAGGAGGATGTAGGGCTCCTCGAGTTCGACCTGAAGCTTCTCGGCATTGGTCACGAAGTAGGGCGAGACATAGCCCCGATCGAACTGCATGCCCTCGACGATCTCGAGCTCGGTGGTCATACCCTTGGCTTCTTCGACCGTGATGACACCCTCGCGGCCGACTTTCTCCATGGCCTGGGCCAGGAAGTCGCCGATCTCGCGGTCGCCGTTGGCGGAAATCGAACCGACCTGGGCGATCTGGTCATTGGTCTCGATCTTTTTCGAGCGGGACTGCAACTCGGCCACAACGGCCACGACGGCAAGATCGATGCCGCGCTTGAGGTCCATCGGATTCATGCCGGCGGCCACTGCCTTGCAGCCCTCGCGGACGATGGCCTGGGCCAGCACGGTGGCGGTGGTGGTCCCGTCACCGACGAGATCGCTGGTCTTGGTAGCGACCTCGCGCAAGAGTTTCGCACCGAGATTCTCGAATTTGTCGGTGAGTTCGATTTCCTTGGCGACGGTGACGCCATCCTTGGTCACCCGGGGTGCGCCGTAGGATTTCTCGATCATGACGTTGCGGCCGCGCGGGCCCAGCGTCACCTTGACGGCGTCAGCGAGAATATCGACGCCTTTGAGCATCCGCTGCCGGGCATCGGCATGGAAGCGTACATCTTTGGCGGGCATAGGGAGTCCTTCCTAGACTAAGCGGCAATGCTTGCGGCGTTGGTGTCGTCGATAATGCCCATGATATCCGATTCCTTCATGATCAGAAGGTCCTCGCCATCGAGCTTAACTTCGGTGCCCGACCATTTGCCGAACAGCACGCGGTCCCCGACCTTGACCACAAGGGGCACGAGTTCGCCTTGCTCGTTGCGCGTTCCCTGACCGGCGGCGAGGATCTCGCCTTCCGAGGGTTTTTCCTTGGCGGTGTCCGGGATGATGATGCCGGAGGGCGTTTTCGTGTCGCCGTCGATGCGGCGGACGGCAACTCGATCGTGCAGGGGCCTGAAATTCATCTGTTCCTTCCAGCGCGTTACGTCGCGCAGATTGAGGCATGTCGCATTGGCACTCGACAATGGCGAGTGCCAACAGCCAACAGATGAGGGTCGGGGGTCCGCGCTTCAATCATCGGCGACATTAATATTTTCGGTAATTGATATCGGTTTGCCGAAAGTCCGCGCCGCAACGGCGCGAGGATGGCGGCGATTCCTCGAAATGGCTCAGGATAGGGCGCTCAGCGCCTTAGCCAGCTCAGCACCTAGCTTGGCATTGTTATAAACCAGCGCGATATTGGCGTCGAGGCTTCGGCCGCCGGTCAGTTCGTTGAGGCGGGCGAGCAGGAAAGGAGTAACCGGTTTGCCGGTGATGCCATGACGCCGGGCTTCCTCTAGTGCCTGGTCCAGTGCTATGCCGATCTCGGCCGCATCGATTGCCGCATCTTGGGGGATGGGGTTGGCGATCAGTGCCCCGCTCGCCAGACCCATCGACCATTGGGTTTCGAGCATGGCGGCGAGCCTGGCAACGTCATCGACCCGGACCGGAAGCGGCAGACCGCTCGAGCGCACGAAAAAGGCGGGGAAGGTGTCGGTCCTGTAACCGATCACCGGGACGCCATGAGTTTCGAGGATTTCGAGGGTTTTGGGCAAATCGAGGATCGATTTCGCACCCGCCGAAACAACGGCGACGGGCGTGCGAGCCAGTTCCAGAAGATCGGCCGAGATGTCGAAAGACTGCTCCGCACCCCGATGAGCGCCGCCGACGCCGCCGGTTGCAAAAATCCGAATGCCGGCGAGGTGGGCGCCGATCATGGTGGCGGCGACCGTGGTGGCGCCGAGTGCACCGGAGATCAGGCAGGCCGGCAGATCGGCGCGGCTGACCTTGGCGACGGCCTCATCGCCGGCAAGGCGCTCAAGGATTTCGTCACGGACCCCGACACGAATGCTGCCCTCGGCAACCGCGATCATGGCGGGAACGGCGCCGTGGTCCCGGATCAATCTGTCGAGCGATCTCGCGACCTCGAGATTGCGCGGCCGCGGCATGCCATGGGCGATGATCGTGCTCTCAAGTGCAACGACCGGCTTCCCGCTTTCGAGGGCATCTTCGATCTCGGGAGCGACGGCCAAGGGCGGCTCGAAGGCATGCCGGCTCATGCCGCGAGCTTCGCTTTGAGGACCGCCAAGGTCAGATCCTGAGGAACGGCGCGCGGCGAGGCCACGGAGAGGGCCGCGGCTGCCTGGCCGATTCGCACCGCCTCGATCACCGGCAAGCCCTGCAGGAGCGCCCAGAGGGTCGCTGCGGCGGCACAATCGCCCGCACCGGTAACGTCGACGACATCGCTCGCAAAGGCCGAGATGATGCTGACGCGGCGGCCTTCCTGGAGCATGGCTCCCTGGTCCTGGCCCGTCACCACCGTCGCCTTCGGACGGGAAGCGTCGATGTGGTCGAGCTCGCTCTGGTTGCAGTAGAGCAGATCGATCCGGTCGACGAGGCCGGCGAGCCGCTTCGCCTTCTCCATCGAGACGGTATTGGCGGCGACCAGGGGCGGCCGCCTCGGATGTTCGAGCAGATAGCGCAACGTCGACGGCGGCAGGTTGCTGTCGACGAACCAGGCCCGGCTCGATTCGGCTGCCGCCAGATTGAGAGTTTCCGGGCGGATCTCGTCGAATACGGCCATGTCGGCGAGGCCGATCGCCAGATTTCCGGCCCGATCGAGCAGGGCCGTATAGGTCGCGGTCGGCTGTCGGCTCGAGCGGGCGATGCCGTCGACGACGACGCCGATTCCCTCGAGTTCGCCGATCAGGCTTTGTCCCGCAAGATCGTCGCCGACGCGACTGACCAGCGCCACCTCGAGCCCGAGCCGGGCCAGGCATTCGGCGACATTGCGGGCAACCCCGCCGGAGGTCGTGAAGCTGGAAACCGGGTTCGACGTCCCCTCGCGAACCGTTCCGAGCGCCCGTGCCCGAGTATCCTGTACCGCCGCTCCGAAGCACACAACGTCAAGCAAGGCCGGACCACGCCTCACCGATGAAGGCCGTTCACCTTGTCGCCGCGGTTGCGGCTACAGACGATAGAACGCGATGGCGTTGTCATGAAAGAAATGGCGGCGTTCGTCCTCGCTCGCGGTTGCCGTGAATTCATCGAGTATCTCAACCCATTGAGGATAGCGGTGGGTCTGCTCCGAGACCGTCCAGTCGCTGCCATACATGATTCGAGGAAAGCCGAAACAGTCGATTACATGCTCGATATAGGGGCGAAGCTGCTCGCGGTTCCAACTATCGTGGTCGGCCTCGGTGATCACACCCGAGATCTTGCAGTGGACGTGGTCCATCGCCGCCAGTTCGCGAAGCTGGGTTTTCCAGGGCTCGGTAAGGCCATCCCTGATGCCGGGCTTGGCGATATGGTCGAGCACGATCCTCGTATCCGAACATCGGCGGCAGAGTTCGATGGCATCGGCGAGTTGCCAGTGCTTGATGCAAAGATCGAAGGCGAGGTCATGCGTGCCGCAAAGCTGCACGCCCTTGACGAAATCCGGGCTCGTCGCAAATCCCGGCGTGTTCGCTTCCCGTTCGATCAAGCGGCGGATCGATTTGACGAGCGGGAACGCCTTGAGCCGCTCGATGTCAGCGATAACCGCATCGCCGTTCTCGAGCGGTGCCGCAGCGACGATGCCCTGGAGGCGGGAATCGTTCGAGGCGAGATCCGAAACCCAGGCGACCTCGTCGATATGGGTGCCCCACATATCGGTATTGACCTCGACGAACACGATCCGTTCGACCTCGACCTCGCCGCGGGCCCGATCGAAATCGTCGAGATCGTAGCGCCGATTGAGCAGCGGCCGGTCCTTCATCCAGGAATAGGGCAGGTGGTCCGGGTCGTAGAGATGGACGTGCGAATCGGTGATCGGAAAATTCGGCATCCTCGGCGGCTCCCTGAATGATCGGCTTGTCTCGCACAATGACGGTTTGGGGGCGGGTCAGCAAGATCGTCAGCTCGATCTCGGGGCATCAGGCCCGGGGCATCAGGTTCGAGGCCTCGGCGGCGGCCTCGCGGCGAAGCCAGTCGGCGACGGCCGCCACTTTGGCGCGCAACGAGCCGGGCCTATGGACGAGGTGGTAGGCGGTAAGCGGCGCCTCCTCGGGATCGTCCAAGGGTGCGACCAGCACGCCCTTCGCAAGGTCGTCCTCGACGAAGATGCGGGCGGTCATGCCGACGCCGTCGCCGCGCCGGATGGCCTCGGTGGAGAGCGGGCCCGGCAGATGCAGGATGTCCTTCTTGCCCTTGACTTGAACGCCATGGGCGGCGAGCCAGACCTGCCACTCGTCGGTGCCTATCTCCTGGACCCAGGGGAGGGACAGGAGGTCGTTGGCGGTGTCGATGGTCCGGCCGCGCAACAGCTTCGGGGCGATGACGACGACCACCGGACTGGCGAGCAGTAGTTCCGATGCCAGGCCCGCCCAGGGGGCCGTGCCGAAGCGAATCGCCAGATCGTGCTCGGTGCGCTGGAGATCGACGACCTCGGGCGAAGGATTCAGCATCAGCTCGATATCGGGATAGGTCTCGCGAAAGGCACTCAGGCGCGGCATCAGCCAGCTCGCAAGAAAGGTGGGCGTGAGCGTGATCCGGACCGGGCGATCGCCGGCATCGTCCATGACTTCGGTCAGAGCCGCGCGAAACGTTTCCATGCCGGCGCCAAGCTTACCTGCGAGCCTGTGGCCGTCGACGGTGAGTTCCAAACCTCGGCCGTCGCGCCGCATCAACGTGACGCCGAGACGCTGCTCCAGCCCACGCACCTGCTGCGCCACGGCCGCGTGCGTCACGTTGAGCTCGCGGCCTGCAGCCGAAAAGCCGCCGCAGCGGGCTGCGGCCTCGAAGGCGCGGAGCATCGATAGCGGCGGCATGTCGGACCAATCCATTCGATAGCCCAGCTTACAGATCGATAGATTTGCTGACTGGCAGCAGGTCGGCGGTTAGCGCATATCAACAGGCACGCAAACGGTAAATATGGATAAGGACGATGATTGCAATCTGGGCCGATAGTTTCATGACAGCATCGAGAACCGCACCGATCATGAAGCCGCAGCATGGGCAGACGCTGCTCTCGGAGCGGCTTATCCGGATGTTGTCGTTGATGCGCCGCTGGCGCGACCGGATCCGCGCGTAGCGGGATTGGGCTCAGGCGTTGATTCGCCTGTAGCGTGCCAGGATGAAGCTGTAGACCGCAAAGGCAAGCAGCCCGAGGGCCACGATGCCCAGCAGAATCCAGCCGAATGGCTGCTGCTGCAAGGCACTCAGAGCACCGCCTAGCCCGCGCGCTTCCGAGGGGTCGGCTTGATATGCGGCGACCAAGAAAAAACCGCCGATGATCAGAAAGGTGACGCCTCGGGCAGAAAGACCGAACTGCGCGGTGCGGCGCATCCAATTCTCCCGTCCGCGCATATCCAGGTATTTCTCGAACTTGGCCTTCGCTGCTTTGACGAAATGCGTGATGCCGACGCCGATGACGATCAAGCCGAGGATGCCGACCAACCATTGGCCGTAGGGCTGGCTCAGCAATTTGGCGGTGATGTCGGAGTTACCGCCACCCCCACTGCTACCGCCTCCACCGACCAAGGCCGGAAAGATCAGCGACAGAGCGAAATAGGCGAGCAGTACATTGGTTATGCCGCTGATGACGAGCCCTATCCGGGTGGCGATGCCTTTGGCGTCGTTGCCATGACCGTCCGCGTCCTGAAAGCCCTGAATGAACCGCCAAACTGCATAGCAGACGAGACCGAGTGCGACCAATCCGAGAAGCACCTGTCCAAAAGGAGCCTCGAGCATCTTCTGCAAGGCCCCCTTGGTGTCGGTCGTCTGGCCGCCGCCGCCCCAGGCAGCAAGCAGCGCCAGATAGCCGACGACGATATAGACGAAGCCGCGGGCGGCATAGCCGACTCTGGCCGCGGGCTCGAGCCAATCTCCGGCTTCATCGGCAGCCCGGCTTGCGACATCGGCCATGCTCACCCCATCTCAGAATAGAAGTTGTAGGATAGATAGGACGCTAACCAAAGCCGAAGCGCAGAGTTCCTTGAATATAATGATTCTAGCACGGGTGGCTACAGTCCCGTCACGCAATTTCTTGCAATGCGCCTATTCCCAAATGCGTCAGGATACGCGAAAACGATTGCACACAATCGGCGAACATGCCGATGGGCAAAAAATCGGGAGATACCAATGCGAGTAAAGTGCCTGCTTGGGTTGAGTGCTGCGGCCGTAGCGCTGACCATGGCTGCGCCGGCGTTAGCACAGCAGAAGACTTTGATCTATTGTTCAGAGGGAAGCCCCGAAGGCTTCAACCCCGCTTTCTATACGGCGGGCACGACGTTCGATGCCTCCTCACGGCAGGTTTTCGACCAGCTTATCGAATTTGTCCATGGCACCACCGAGGTCGGCCCGGGCCTCGCCGAAAGCTGGGAAGTTTCGGATGACGGCCTGGAATACACCTTCAATCTGCGCCAAGGTGTGAAGTTCCATTCCAACAGCAGTTTCACGCCGACGCGTGATTTCAACGCCGACGACGTCATCTTCAGTTTCGAGCGACAGGGCGACCCCGAGAACCCCTATCACAACGTGTCGAACGGCACATACGAATACTACAATAGCATGTCGATGCCCGACCTGATCGACCATATCGAGAAGGTCGACGACTACATGGTCAAGTTCGTGCTGACACGACCGGAAGCGCCGATGATCGCCAATCTCGGTATGGATTTCGCTTCCATTTTTTCGGCTGAATATGCTGACGCCATGATGGAAGCGGGCACGCCGGAGAAGGTCGATCAAGAGCCGATCGGTACGGGACCCTTCCAGTTCGTAGGCTATCAGAAGGACGCTGTGATCCGCTATCAGGCCAATCCCGACTATTGGCAGGGTGCGCCAGCGATCGACAATCTGGTCTTTGCGATCACGCCCGATGCCTCGGTGCGCTATCAGAAGCTCCAGGCCGGCGAATGCCATGTCATGCCCTATCCGAACCCATCAGATGTTGAGGCCATGAAGGCTGATCCTAGCATTCAGGTGCTTGAGCAGGAAGGGCTGAATGTCGGCTATCTCGCCTACAACACGCAGATGCCGCCCTTCGACGACCCGACGGTGCGCAAGGCGCTGAACATGGCAATCGACAAGAACGCTATTGTCGAGGCCGTCTTCCAGGGCTCGGCCAAGGTCGCGACAAACCCGATCCCGCCGACGATCTGGTCATATGACGACAGTATCCAGGACGATCCTTACGATCCCGAGGCGGCAAAGCAGATGCTCGAGGAGGCAGGTGTCACGGACCTCTCGACATCGATCTGGGCCATGCCGGTGCAGCGTCCCTATAATCCGAATGCCCGGCGCATGGCCGAATTGATTCAGGAGGACTGGAGCAAGATCGGCGTCAACGCGGATATCGTCACCTATGAGTGGGGCGAATATCTCGAGCGCTCCAAGGCGACGGATCGAGACGGCGCCGTACTCCTGGGCTGGACCGGCGACAATGGCGATCCCGACAACTTCCTTGCCGTGCTGCTGGGCTGCGACGGTGTCGGTGGCGCGAACCGCGCCCAATGGTGCTACGAGCCCTTCGAAGAGGTTATCCAGGAGGCGAAGTCCGCGACCAGCCGGGAAGATCGCGTAGCACTCTACCAAGAGGCTCAGGAGATCTTCAAGGAGCAAGCCCCCTGGGCGACCATCGCCCACTCCATCGTCTATATGCCGATGCGCCAGGAGGTCACCGGCTACAAGATCGATCCCTTCGGCGGGCACGTCTTCTACGGCGTCGATCTCGAAGGCTGATTCTGTTCGAAGCGGGGCTGCGGGCAGGTCATCGACCTATTCGCGGCCTCGTCCGCTGCCACCGAAACTCCTGATCCCTCGGCTATCGGCCAAGGGTGCTGATGGCCGAAGCGACGCACCCCATAGGGTGACTATTTCCGGAGGGTGCGGGGCCGCTACCTTTACAGGTTGCGCAAGCGGCAATGGAGTTTTGCATGAAAATCGGTGGAAATAATACCGCGGTTTTTCGAACTATTCTCGTAATTGGCTTAGCAGGCGTTCACCTCGCGACTGCGCCACCTTCCCAAGCACAGCAGAAGACATTGATTTATTGTTCGGAGGGCAGTCCTGAGGGCTTCGATCCGGCAGTTTATACTTCTGGCACAACAATCGACGCGTCCTCACGCCAGATCTACGACAAACTCATCCATTTCGAGTTGGGCACTACGAACATTATACCGGGTCTGGCCGAAAGTTGGGAGATCTCGGACGACGGATTGGAATACACGTTCAATCTACGGCGAGGTGTGAAGTACCATTCGAATGAGAATTTCACCCCGACACGGGATTTCAACGCCGAGGATGTCATCTTCAATTTCGAGCGGCAAGGCGATCCCGAACACCCCTACAATCAGGGCTCGCAAAACAGCTACGAATACTACAACAGCATGTCGATGCCCGAGCTTATCGACCGCATCGAAAAGGTCGACGACTATACCGTCAAGTTCGTCCTGACCCGCCCTTCCGCACCCATGATCTCCAATCTCGGCATGGATTTCGCTGCGGTCCTGTCCAAGGAATATGCGGACGCCATGATCGAGGCCGGCACACCCGAAAAGGTCAATCTCGAGCCTATCGGCACCGGCCCCTTCGTCTTTGCTGGGTATCAGGAAGACAGCGTGATCCGCTACACGGCAAACCAGAATTATTGGCGCGGAAAAGCGTCCATCGACAATCTCGCTTTTGCGATCACGCCCGACGCGTCCGTGCGTTATCAGAAGCTCCAGGCCGGGGAATGCCACGTCATGGCTTTTCCGAACCCGGGCGATATCGAGGCCATGAAGGCGCAGCCCGAACTCACCGTCCTGGAGAAGGAAGGGCTCAATATCGGATATGTGGCCTACAACACCCAGATTCCGCCCTTCGATAATCAACAGGTTCGCAAAGCCCTGAACATGGCCATCAACAAGGATGCCATCCTCGAGGCGGTTTACCAGGGCTCCGGTATCAGAGCCAAGAACCCGATACCGCCCGCGGTCTGGTCCTACAATGACGCGATCGAGGATGACCCCTACGACCCCGAAACCGCGAAAATAATGCTGGAAGAGGCCGGCGTCACGGGTTTCAAGACCAGGATCTGGGCGATGCCCGTGCAACGGTCCTACAACCCGAATGCGCGACGCATGGCCGAGTTGATCCAGGCCGACTGGGATCGGGTCGGCGTCGAAGCCGAGATCGTCACCTATGAATGGGGCAAATATCTCGAGCGCGCGAAGGATCTGGACCGGGACGGGGCCTTGCTATTGGGCACCACAAGTGACAATGGTGATCCGGACAATATACTAGGCAGGCTCCTAGTCTGTGACGGTATCGGCGGCTCGAATGTGGCGCAGTGGTGCGATCAGCAGTTCGACAAGCTCATTCAGCAGGCCAGAATTGAAATCGACCATGAAAAACGTGTCGAACTTTATGAGCGAGCACAGGTTGTCTTCAAGGAGAAGGCTCCCTGGGCCACGATTGCGCACTCGGTCGTCTTTCAACCTATCCGTCAGGAGGTCAAGAACTACAAGATCGATCCTTTCGGCGGACACGTCTTTTACGGCGTCGATCTCGAAGGCTGATCCCATCGGACAGGCGGCGGGCGGGTCCTGGACCTGTTTGTCGCCCGCTCAGGTGACTGAACTCGTTGTTTAATTTCCTTCTCCGCAAATTGGGACTGCTGCTGCCGACATTCATCGGCGTAACAATTGCGAGCTTCACCTTCATTCGTCTGTTGCCAGGCGATCCGATTACCTTGCTTGCAGGCGAGCGGGGCGTGTCGCCGGAGCGCTATCAGGAACTGGTGGCACAATTCGGTTACGACCGCCCGATCGTCGTTCAATATCTGGATTACCTCTGGAACCTCGTGCAGGGCGATCTCGGCACGTCGGTCACGACCAAAGTGCCGGTACTGACGGAATTCCTGGCGCGATTCCCGGCGACCATCGAGCTGTCGTTCGCGGCCGTGCTCTTCGCCATCGTGATCGGCTTGCCCGCCGGCGTGATCGCAGGCGTAAAGCGTGGCTCGTTCTTCGACCACTCGGTGATGGGCGTCTCGCTTGCCGGCTATTCGATGCCGATCTTCTGGTGGGGCCTGCTGCTGATCATCCTTTTTTCGGGTATCCTCGGCTGGACTCCGGTTTCAGGCAGGATCTCGCTCCTCTATTTCATCCAGCCCGTTACGGGCTTCATGCTGATCGACACGTTGCTGGCGGGGGATATCGCCGCCTTCTGGTCGGCGGTGCATCATCTCATTCTCCCCGCTATCGTGCTGGGCACGATTCCGATGGCCGTCATCGCCCGACAGACTCGATCCGCCATGCTCGAGGTGCTGAGCGAGGACTACATCCGCACGGCGCGGGCCAAGGGCTTGTCGCCCTGGCGCGTCATCATGGTGCACGCCCTGCGCAACGCACTGATCACGGTGGTCACGGTAATCGGTCTCCAGATCGGCGTGCTGCTTGCCGGGGCCATTCTCACGGAGACGATTTTCGCCTGGCCCGGTATCGGCAAATGGATGATCGATTCGATCTTTCGCCGCGACTACCCCTCGGTCCAGGGCGGTCTGCTGCTGATCGCCTCGATCGTCATGATCGTCAATCTGATCGTCGATTTGACCTATGGTTTGATCAATCCCCGCATCCGACATCAGCACTGAGCCATGGCCACAAAAGCGGTATCTCCACCCAGCGTCAAACCCGGCACTTTCGGCTTTGCACTTTGGGAATTCTGGCGCTATCTGCGCGAAAACCGGGGTGCCGTGATCGGCCTCTATTTTCTGATTTTCATCGTCATCGTAGCCCTCTCCGCCGATCTGATCGCCCCTTTCGGTCCGGCCGACCAGAATCGCGAATTGATCCTGATCCCGCCGTTCTGGGAAGAGGGCGGCCGGTGGCCCTACATTCTCGGCACCGATGCCGTCGGCCGCGATCTGCTCTCGCGAATCATTTACGGGGCGAGGCTGTCGCTCCTGATCGGCTGCGTCGTCGTCGTCATCTCGGTTTTCCTCGGGGTCTCGTTGGGGCTGCTCGCGGGGTACTACCGTGGTTTCGTCGAGACCGCGATCATGCGGACGATGGATGTCATTCTGGCCTTTCCGAGCCTGCTCCTGGCGTTGGGTCTGGTCGCCATTCTAGGCCCGGACCTGATCAACGCGATGTTCGCGATTGCGATCGTCCTCACCCCCCATTTCGTGAGGCTGACGCGGGCCAATGTGATCGATCAGTCCGGCCGGGAATATGTCATCGCCAGCCGGCTCGTAGGTGCTAGCGATTTCCGGCTGATGACCAACGCCATTTTGCCCAACTGCATGGCGCCGCTGATCGTCCAGGCGACGCTGTCTTTCTCCTCCGCCATTCTGGACGCCGCGGCCCTCGGCTTTCTCGGCATGGGGGCGCAGCCGCCGACGCCCGAATGGGGTGCGATGCTGGCCGAGGCCCGCGAGTTCATCCTCAGTGCCTGGTGGGTCGTGACCTTTCCGGGTGTCGCCATTCTTCTAACCGTGCTTGCCATCAACGTCTTCGGCGACGGCCTGCGTGACGCGCTCGATCCCAAGATGAAGCGGACCTGACGGCGATGGCGAGCCTGCTCGAGATCCGCAACCTGACCGTAAGTTTTGCCACGGCCTCGGGCAGTTTCACCGCCGTCGAGGCGGTCGACGTCACCGTGGAGGCCGGGGAAATCCTCGCCATCGTCGGTGAGTCCGGTTCCGGCAAATCAGTCTCGATGATGGCCTTGATGGACCTGCTGCCCTGGACCGCCACCGTCACCGCGGATTTGATGGCGTTCGAGGGGCATGATCTTCGTCAGATGTCGGCCCGTCAGCGGCGTCAGATCTATGGCAAGGACATGGCCATGATCTTCCAGGAGCCGATGTCGAGCCTCAATCCGTGTTTCACCGTCGGTGCTCAGATCGACGAAGTCATTCGCAGGCATCTGGGCGGCTCCGGTCGGTCACGGCGCGAGCGCGCGCTCGATCTTCTGGGCAAGGTCGGCATCCCGGACCCGAAGCGCCGCTATTATTCCCACCCGCATCAGATGTCGGGCGGGATGAGCCAGCGCGTGATGATCGCGATGGCGCTCGCCTGCGACCCGAAGCTGCTGATCGCCGACGAGCCGACGACGGCACTCGATGTCACCATCCAGGCGCAGATCCTCGATCTTTTGCGCGAGATTCAGGCCGAACGGCAGATGGGCCTCATCCTCATCACGCATGACATGGGCGTGGTTGCCGAGACCGCGCATCGCGTTGCGGTTCACTATGCCGGCTGGCGGGTGGAAATGCAGCCCGTCCGCCCGCTTTTCCGTGCGCCGAGGCATCCCTATACGGCGGCGCTGCTCGCGGCACTGCCCGAGAAGGCGAGCAAGCGCAGCCGCCTGCCGACGATTGCAGGCGTCGTGCCGGGCCAACACAACCGGCCCGAAGGCTGTCTGTTCGCGCCGCGTTGCGGTCGCGCACAGGCGAATTGCGACACCACCATTCCTTATGCCGAGCCCGGCGATCCGACCGGAACACGCTGTCTCTATCCGCTCGACGATACCGCTGAGCGCGAGGCCATGATTGCGGGTGTTTCGGCATGAGCCAGTCTCCGGGCAAGGCATCGCGGTTCGGCAAGCCGCTCGTGATCGGGCAGGATCTCAGCCAGGTTTACGGCGAGGTCCGGGCACTCAACGGAGTCAGCTTCGAGCTCGATCAAGGGGAGACCCTCGCGGTCGTCGGCGAATCGGGTTGCGGCAAGTCCACGCTCGCACGCATTTTGACGATGATCGAGACGCCTTCATCCGGCCGGCTGAGTATCGAGGGCGACGAGATCACCTCGGAGAGCAAGCGGCCGAGCCAGGCGCTGCGCCGCAAGGTGCAGATCGTCTTCCAAAATCCTTACGGCTCGCTCAATCCGAGGAAGACCATCGCCTCGACGCTGGAAGAGCCGCTCCTGCTGAACACCAAGCAGGGCCGGTCCGAGCGGCGCGAACGGGTATTGATGATGCTCGACAAGGTGGGGATGCGTCCCGAGCATGCCGACCGCTATCCGCATATGTTTTCCGGTGGCCAGCGCCAGCGTGTCGCCGTGGCGCGGGCGCTGATGCTGGAGCCGAGGATCCTGGTATTGGATGAGCCGGTCTCGGCGCTGGATCTCTCGATCCAGGCCCAAGTCCTTAACATGCTGGCCGATCTGCAAGAGGAATTCGATCTTACCTACGTCTTCATCTCGCACGACCTTTCGGTCGTGCGCCACATCGCCGACAAGGTCATGGTGATGTATTTCGGCCGTGCTGTGGAAATGGGCGATAGCGAGGCGGTTTTCGCCGCACCGCGGCATCCTTATACGCATGCGCTGTTCTCGGCGACGCCCGCCGCCGATCCGGAGCGTAAGGGCGAACGGGTCCGGCTCAAGGGCGAACCGCCATCGCCCCTTAACCCACCGCCAGGCTGCCCGTTCGCGCCGCGCTGCCCACGCCGTCAGGATTTGTGCGACGAGAAACGGCCGGATCTGCTGCCTCATTCCGGAGCACTTGCCGCCTGTCACTTTCCTCTGACCGAGGGCCTGGTCGGCGAGGGGCCGGGACAACAGCGAAGGACAGCCGAAGTCCACTGACCGAGTTGATGCTCGTCAAGCAGCCGTGCAGGCCTTGACCGCTATCGGCTGCAGGGTTCAGGCAGCAGCAACCATCACAGATACTGAAGGCTTCATGAGCGCGCATCACGGCCATCACGACCACCATCATGGCGACCCGGGCGACAAGCGCGTGCTCTGGGCCGTCGGCGTCAATATGCTGTTGACCATGGCGCAGATCATCGGCGGGATTTTTGCCGGAAGCCTGTCGTTGATCGCCGACGCGCTGCACAATTTCAGTGACGCGATCTCCCTCGGCATCGCCTTCGCGGCACGACGCATCGCCCGTCGTCCCTCCAGCAAAACCATGACGTTCGGCTATGTACGCGCCGAGGTGGTGGCCGCATTGATCAACTACACGACCTTGATCGTGGTCGGCCTTTATCTCGTCTATGAAGCGGTGATGCGGTTTTTCGCACCGGAACCGGTCGCGGGCTGGCTCATCGTCATCATTGCCGGCATCGCTCTTGCGGTCGACCTCGTGACGGCGCTTTTGACCTACGCGCTCTCCAAGGAGAGCATGAATATCCGCGCCGCCTTTCTCCATAATGTCGCCGACGCGCTAGGCTCGATCGGCGTGATCGTCGCCGGCACGCTCATCATCCTTTATGACTGGGCGATCGTCGATCCGATCGTCACCCTGATGATCGCGGGCTATATCCTCTGGATGGCATTTGCCGAAATCGGCGGCTCGATCCGTCTGCTCATGCTCGGCACGCCGCCGGGTATCGATATCGCCGAGGTTGTCGAAAGTCTTCGAGGGGTCGAAGGCGTTCAGGGCGTCCATCACGTCCACCTCTGGGCCATCGACGAACGGCAGAATGCGCTCGAAGCCCACATCGTCGTCGCCGACGAAACGGGCAGGAATGCCGACATGGTCAAGGCCCGGATCAAGGAACTCGTTCATGAGCGGTTCGCGATCCGCCATACCACGCTGGAATTGGAACGGCCTTCGAGTTCTTGCGATGGCGACGACGCCAAGGTCATCGGTCATGCGATCGCCGCGGCCGACGATCACGCCGGCGATGAGGATTCAAAGGGTCGAGTTGATCGAGTCAGGGAATCCTCTCACGTCTGAATTTGAGCCTGAAATCGATCCCGACCTGTCTGGCGCCCGGTCCAACAAGATTCTCTGAGGCCCCTAGAAGACGGCAAGCGCCTGGTCAGGGCACTCGTTTTGCAGAGGCCAAACCTATCCGCCGGTCTTGGCGGTCTCCTCTTCATCCTGCCGCCAAAGCTCGCGATAGGCCGCCTTGAAATCATAGGGTGGAATCAGGCGGTTCTGGCCGCCGCCGACCGCGTCGACATTGTCGATCGTGACCAGATAGGGCTCGCGTACCCAGAAACTCGACTGGCTGCCATTGATCGCACGAATCATCTCGTCGACCGCCTGCCATCCCTGCAATTCGTAAGCATCCGCAGTGGTCAGCCGCTGGTAGCGATCGCCTGCCCGGATGCGCTCATAGGCCGTTTCCGCGCCATCCGCGCCGACCAGGATGATTTCGTCGTTCGGTACCGCAGCGCTCTCGAGGGACGGTACGATAAAGTCGAGAAAGTAGTCGGCAATCGAGATCACGTAGAGCGGCGGGTCATAGGCTTCACGCCAGGTATTGACGGCATCGGGCAACCAGGCGGGCAAATCGCGGATCGGCTGATCGTAGGTCTCGAGAATCTCGCATTCCGGGCATTCGTCGAACCGGTTCGTAATGGCGGTCGATTGGGCGCAGGCGAGGGGATGGGTACAGTCCGTGACGATGATGACGCGGGCCATGCCGTCGCTGTCGGCGATGACCCAGTCGGCCTGAGCCCTGCCGATCGCACGCGGGTCGGACTGAATGTTGGTATAGAGCGAAAGCGTCCGTTCGGGTCCGGGAAAGGCGGCGGCATTAATGCCGACAATAGGAATCCGCGCTCGGTTTGCCGCGTCCGCCAGTTGCCGCAGGCTAAAAAGATCCGCCGAGGTGATGATGCCGTCGACACCGATCTCGATGGCGATGCTCATGCCGCGAACCCAATCCAAGGGGTTGCCGGCGCCGTCGATGATCTCCGCATTCCAGCCCAGTTCCGTCGCCGCCTCCTCGATCGCAGCGCCCCAGGCTCTCGCTGCGGGGTTCCGCTGGTCCGTCGACAGGTAGACGATGGTTTTGCCGGGCTCGTACTCGGGGGTTTGGGCCGGACCCTCGAATGCCGCAAGCGGTGTCGAGAGCCTTGCGACGGCGGCACTGGCATCGTCGACAATGTCGGCATAAGCGGGATGCCAGGCCAGCATCACGACAAACGGGATCTGCACACCCGCGAAGAGCCCTATGGAGGTGCCACGACCGCTCAAAACCAACCCCTATTCGAACCTTTTTGGCTCATGACGTTTCCTTGAAATGGACCAGGCACCATAACTAGCGCGATTGAACGGACGATCTCACCGACAACGTGGACTTGCGATCATGTTTTTTCCGACAAGCTTTCCCACGGCTCAACCTTTAAGAGAAAAATATGTTTTAAAAGAAGGTTTTACAAAGAGATGCTGAAAAACCACTCTAAGTAAGCATCAAGTTAAACTAATGGTTGTATTGTGCGTAACAATGTATTACTTTTGACCGAATAGATCGGGTTGTCGCGATAAGCTCCTTGAGTGAATGAACAGGCTTAATATGCAGGGGGTTTGGTCGATGCGGAACGGCTCGGTTCCTGAGGTAACAACTCATCGTAGCTTTGTGCCTGATCGTGGCCACCATGGCAACGAGCCCCACGACATGTTCGGCCGGCAGTTCATATCGTCGCGCAAACGTCGGCGTCATCCGGATGGCTATCCTTCGGCGCGCATGGCGGTGACCCTGTCGATGTTGTTCTGGCCGTTTCTGGCGGCTGTCGTGTTCATCATCATGCGAGCCCTTTGAGATCCGTCGGCCTTCCGGTCGTGACAAACTGACAGGGGATCTCGCAGCAACCCGCTCTCTCTGCTAGCGTCATAGCTGCGTTCGCGGGTTTGGAGGGGTTGTTTGGCCAGGATCAAGATCAGTTCCGGAACGGCAGTGCTGATTTGCGAGCTGCTCGAGACACCGACGGCTGCGGCGTTGCCGGATTTGCTGCCGCTCGAGGGGCGGGCCAGTCTCTGGGGCGAAGAAGTGTATTTCTCGACCCCACTGCAGATCGCCGCAGAGGCCGATGCCCGCGATCTGCTGGAAGCCGGGGAGATTGCCTATTGGCCGCCCGGCAATGCCATTTGTATCTGCTTCGGCCCGACCCCGGTATCCACCGGCAGTGAGCTCCGCCTGGCGAGTGCCGCGAATATCTTCGCCCGCACCGATGACGATGTCAGCGCATTCGCCGCAGTCAAGTCGGGCGCTACGGTAAGGGTCGAATTGAGCGACTGAGGCCGACCTTTGAAGGAGCTCGTGCATCTCTGGCGTGGCGAACTGCCGCTGCACCGTGTGTTCTGGGGCTATGCCATTGCGGGCGGGCTGATCGTCAATCTCGTGACCAGCGGCCTCTTCCTGACATTCTTGACGATGGATCGGGTCATTCTGGCCTTTCTTGTCGGCTATGGCGTGTCATTGCCCTACAACGCCCTCGCACTGATCGGCCTATGGCGCGCGACGCGGCGCGGCCAGCCACCGCCAGTCGAGGGGCCATTCCTTTTCGCGGTCGCGCTGGTTCTTATGGTGGTCTTGAGTGTCACCTGATCCGTGCACCATCGTCTATACTCTCAGCGGCAGACCCTCGCGTCGATGAGGGCCGGCATGGCAAAAAAGACCCCGCGCGGGTGCGCGGGGTCTAGTTGCTGGTGGACGGTCACAAAGGTTCAGAAAAGGAAATCATCGGCGTTGATCATCGAGAGATCGGTATTGGCGAGTTCGATGCGGCCGCCGAAACTGTCATCGACGATGACGCTGGTGTCGGACTGGGCGATGGCCAGATCCTCGAAGGCCGCGACACCCTGGTGCTGGCTGAAATCCAGAAGATCGGCGCCGTCCTCGAAATCCTGAACCTGCGCGCCATCGAAGCCCTGGCGAAAGATCAGCTGGTCGTTGCCGAGACCCGAGAGGATCTCGTCGAAACCGGAGCCGACGATGATCTGGTCGTCACCGTCGCCGGCAGCGATCTTGTCGTCGCCGCGTCGGGCGTTGATGAGATCGGCGCCGTCGCCGCCGATCAGGATCTCGTTTTCGACCCCACCGATCAGGCTTTCACCGCCGTCGCCGGCGATCAGGAGGCTGACCGAATCGAGCCGGCCCATATCGTCGACCGAGACGACTTCGGTAGCACCCTCCGTTGCGAGACCGGCGAACGTGTAGTGCTGATCGGCATTGCCAAGGGCAAATTCGTTGGTCTGGCTCGCCGTGACATTGCTGCCGATGGCGACTGCATTGTCGGCGCCGGCGGCCGCTGCCTCGCCGACCGCGAGCGAGAAGTCGCCCGAGGCTTCGGCAATGTGCCCGAAGGCATGGGCGCGCTCGCCCGAAGCATCCGACTGCCAGCCAAAGGCTGTCGCAGCGGTGCCGTCGGCAACGCTCTCACCGCCGACTGCGGTGGTCGAGTTGCCGTTGGCGGAGGCTTCGTCGCCGATGGCGAGAGCGTCGATCCCCGATGCCGAAGAAGCTTTGCCGATGGCAGTCGCATTGTCGGTCGTTGCCGACGCAGCCTCACCGACGGCCAGCGAGAAGTCGCCATGGGCTTCGGAGATGTGGCCGAACGCATGGGCGCGCTCGCCGCTCGCATCGGACTGCCAGCCGAAGGCCGTCGCAGCGATGCCATCGGCAACGCTTTCGCCGCCCACCGCAGTCGTCGAGTTGCCGTTGGCGGATGCTTCATCACCGATCGCCAACGCATCCACTCCCGTGGCGGTCGCGGCATTGCCGATGGCGATGCTGCCCTCGGAGGCGCCGACGGTGCCATCGCCAAGCGTGACCGCGTCCGGATCGGAGGTGGTCGCCGCCGTGCCCGATGAGGTCATGGCTGCCGCTGCTGACGAGGCCATGCTTGCGGCGCCGTCCATGGTTTCGTCCGGGGTTTCCGGCATCGTCATGGCCGCGGCGAAGTCGACAAAGCTGGATGTGGCGAGGCGACCATCGCCGTCGACGGTCAAGATCTCCCAGCTATCCGCTTCGACGGTGTCGGCGAGGCCGGCGAGCGTGTAGTCATGATCGGCATTGCCGACGGCAACATTGTTCTCCCGCGACGCCTCGACATTGCTGCCGATGGCGACCGAATTGTCGAAGCCCGCCACGGTCGCCTCGCCGATCGCCAGCGAGAAATCGCCGGAAGCCTCGGAGATGTGGCCGAAGGCGTGAGCCCGCTCGCCGCTGGCATTGGCCTGCCAGCCGAAGGCGGTGGCGGCCGTGCCATCGGCGACACTCTCGCCACCGACGGCGGTGGTCGAGTTGCCGTTGGCCGATGCCATGTCGCCGATGGCGAGCGCGTCGATGCCCATTGAGGCAGCACCATTGCCGATGGCCGTGGTGTTGTCGCCCATGGCCGAGGCCGCTTCGCCGACGGCGAGCGAGAAATCGCCGATCGCCTCGGAGACGTGGCCGAACGAATGCGCCCGTTCGCCGATTGCGTCCGACTGCCAGCCGAAGGCGGTGGCCGCCGTGCCATCGGCAACGCTTTCGCCGCCCACGGCCGTGGTCGAATTGCCATTGGCCGAGGCTTCGTCACCAATCGCCAGCGCGTCGACACCGACGGCGCTCGCATCGCCGCCGATCGCAATGGCACCAACACCAACCGAAGTTGCACCCGGGCCGGTGAATAGTGGCTCGGATTCCATAGTCATGGCCGGGGCCGAGGATGAGGACGCTTCGGTCATCATCGCGTCACCTGCGGGCGAAGCGTCGCCGTCGGCCGACGCCTCCTCTGTTGCACTGGCTCCGCCAAGGCTCAAAGAGCCGAGACCAAGAGCGCCGAGCAGACCGTCGCCGTCGACCGTGACCGCGCGGAGACCGTCGCCCGCCGTGTCATCGGCGAGGCCGGCCAGGGTGTAGTGGTGATCGGCATTGCCGAGTGCGAATTCGTCGGTGCCCGAAGCCGTAACATTGCTGCCGATGGCGACAGCGTTGTCGGCACCGGCGACGGCTGCCTCACCGACGGCGAGCGAGAAATCACCCGAGGCTTCGGCGATGTGGCCGAACGCATGGGCACGCTCGCCGCTCGCATCGGCTTGCCAGCCGAAAGCGGTTGCGGCCGTTCCATCGGCGACACTCTCACCGCCGACTGCCGTCGTCGAATTGCCGTTGGTCGATGCCATATCGCCAATACTGAGCGCATCGATGCCCGCGGCAGTGGCGCTATTGCCGATCGCGGTGGCGTTGTCGGTGGATGCTGTCGCCGCTTCGCCAACCGCCAGCGAGAAGGCGCCGGAGGCTTCCGAGATGTGACCGAAAGCATGGGCCCGCTCGCCGCTCGCATCGGACTGCCAGCCAAAGGCGGTTGCAGCCGTGCCGTCGGCCACGCTTTCGCCGCCAACCGCCGTGGTCGAATTGCCGTTGGCGAAAGCTTCATCGCCGATCGCCAGGGCATCGACGCCCGCGGCGCTGGCATCGTTGCCGATGGCTATACCGCCCTCATCGAGGGCTGAGGCATTGTCGCCAAGCTCGACAATACCGGCGACTTCATTGAGCAGGGCCAGTGCGTCCTCGAGCGTTACCTGCTCGATTTCGCCCGCTGCCACCGGCAGCGTCACCTTATAGCCCGGGGTGCCGTCGATCTCGCCCATCGTGCCGTCGCCGAAATTCCCTTCCGGCAATTCGAGACCGTGGATGACGACTTCCCGGAACGGCAGCGGCAACAGGTCGTCACCCTCGAACTGCGTACCGCTCAGGGGATTGAGGAACTGACTGTCGTCGGTGAGATCGTAGTCGGCCAGAAAACGCACGGAACCGTTGGCATCGGCCACGGGGTCGTTGTTAAAGCCGTCGCCCTGCTCTTCGAGCGGCAGCAGGATGTCGCCATAGAGGGGGACACCTTCGCCAACCTCGACGAAGCCGTCGGCATCGGTGTCGGCAGCAATCGTCGGCGTTACCGAGTCGACCGGGTTGCCGTCGTCGTCGAATCGTCCATGGACATGCTGGACATGAACCTGATCAGGGGTGAGGTTATCGGCGATGGTCGCGGCGGTCAGGATATCGCCGGAGATCGAGAGGAACGCCGTCGCCTCGACGCCCGAATTGTTGAGTGCGGAGAGTTCGACGGCGTAAATCTGGTCCGCCATGCTGAGGGAGTCGGCCAGGGCCGAAATCGAGAAGTCGCGTGATTGCATCGCCTGTTCCATGCCTCGTTCTGGGTGCTCGCTGACGCCAGCTCAATCCGGCGCTCTGTCTTCAGGAACGGCGGCCGGAGACCGTTCGGATGCAGTCGGGGCGAATTCGATCCGAAAAAAACAAGGGAGTGGACCCGATGACGAACCGGAATGAGCGGCCCAACGTGCTCTTGATCATGGTCGATCAGATGAAGGCGACCTCGAGCCATCTGTGGGGCAGCCCGTTCTGCCGGACACCCGCGCTCGAAGCCTTGGCGGCGCGTGGCGTGCTGTTCGATCAGGCCTTTACGCCGCATCCGCTTTGCGTGCCGGCACGGGTCGCCATGTGGACCTCGCGCTGGCCGCATCAGACCGGGGCGAGGCTCAACGAGACGCCGATGCCGGGCGGATCGTCGCACGCCATGCGCCTATGGCAGCAAGCGGGCTACCGGACCGCGCTCATCGGCAAGAACCACTGCTTCGAGGACGCCGAGGACAAGGCCCTGTTCGATGTCTGGTGTGAGATCACGCATCACGGGCGACCCGATCGGGCAATGGCGCGCGGCATGGAATGGTGGCGCCCGGTTGAGGGAATCGACCGCGCGCATGAGGTCCGGCGCATCATGCAGGGGGGCGGTGGCCAACGGGTCGGCGAGATGCCGGTCGATTGCGGTGCCTTTACCTATGCGTTCACCGACTACGAACACGCCGACTACAGCACCGGTCTGATTGCAGGGCAGACCGTCCGTTTTCTCGAGGCGCACCGCGACCAGCCATTCGCAGCCTGGATCTCGATGCCCGATCCGCACACGCCCTACGAGGCGCCGCGCCAATATTTCGAGAAGATCATGGCGGCGGGCGTCGAGCTTCCGCCCTGGCGCGAAGACGAGTTCGAGACTGCGCCCGAACGCAACCAGATCCTGCATCGAATGATCGGCATCGACGGGGTCGAGCGTGAGCATGTCGTCGCCGTGATTGCGGCATATCATGCGATGGTCGCGTTCATCGACGATGCGGTTGGGGAAATCATGGCGGCGCTGGACCGGCTCGATCTCTGGCGCAACACGATCGTCGTTTTTTGCTCCGATCACGGCGATTTCGCCGGCGAGCACATGATGATGGCCAAGGGCGGCGCCTTTCACGACTGCCTCGTACGAGTGCCGATGATCGTGGCGGGTGCCGGGATCGAGGCCCGCCCATGTCGGGAGAAAGGACTGGTGAGCCTGATCGATCTCGTCCCGACACTGATGCATCTGCAGGGTCTCGACATCCCGGCAACGATGATGGGTCGGCTGATGCCCGGTGTCACCGATGCGCCGGCGCGCGACGCCATCTGTGCCGAATATGGAGCCGGTGGACCGCGCTTCCGTCTGGGCGATCTCAAGGCGCAAAACGCCAAGACCGGACGTGCCGCCATCGCCGAAAGCCTGCAATGGCGCGAGGCGGAGGGTCTGCGAAAGATGGTCCGAACGGATCGCTGGAAATGGGTCCACGACCCTCTGGGCGATTTCGACGAGCTCTACGACCTCGAGGCCGATCCGCATGAGCTCACCAACCGTGCCGGGGACGAGACGCTGGGGCCGATCGTCGACGAAATGCGCGACCATCTTCTGCGCTGGTCAGTCCTGACCGAAGCGCATAGGGTCGGACCCAGGGAAGAAGGGCTAGCCTGAGGGAAAAAGGGGAGGTGTCGTAATGGCGATTCGGGTGGCGGTCGGTCAGTTCAAGCATGTGACGGACGAAGATCTGAGCTTTGCCGCACAGCTCGGCGTTAGCGGCATCACCTTCAATCAGCCCGATTTCGACACGCCGCAATGGCGGGCCACACTCGGCCGGCATGGGCCCGATCCCGGCGCCAATGCGGCCCCGCCACCCAATTTTGCATTCATGGATCTCCTCCGTTTGCGGACCATGATCGAGAGCTACGGGCTCCGGCTGGAGGCGATCGAGAACGTGCCGGGGCGCTATATGGATAAGATCAAGCTCGGGCTGCCGGGACGCGAGGTGCAGATCGAGAACTACAAGACGCTGATCCGCAATATGGGGGCTGCCGGCATCCCGGTACTGGGCTATAATTTCAATCTGACCCGGGTCTGGCGAACCACGAACATGGAGCCCGGCCGCGGCGGTGCTCGCAACACCGCATTCGATCTCGATCTCCTGCGCGAGGCGCCGGATCTTTATCCTGAAAGGATCAGGGCCGAGCAGGTCTGGGACAATTATCGCTTTTTCATCGACGCCGTGATGCCCGAAGCGGAACGGTCCGGGGTGCGGATGGCACTGCATCCCGACGATCCGCCCGTTCCCGTATTGGGCGGTGTCGCGCGGGTCATGATCGATCTTGAAGGCTTCAAACGGGCCATGGCGTTCGGCGACAGTCCGGCCCACGGCCTCGATTTCTGCATGGGCACCTGGTCCGAGGGCGGTATCGACAAGATGTTCGAGGCCATGGAGTATTTCGGCAGGCAGCAGAAGCTGGTCTATCTCCATTTCCGCAACGTCAAAGGCTGTCTGCCGAAATTCACCGAGGCCTTCATCGACGAGGGCGATATCGACGTCGTCCGCGCGATCCGCCTGCTGCAGGATGTCGGCTTCGACGGCTTCGTCATCGACGATCATGTGCCGGCGATGGCGGGCGACACGCCATGGGGACACCGGGGCCGCGCCTATTCGACGGGCTTTATCAAGGGCCTCGCGCGCGCCATCACGGGCAGCTGAAAAGCGAGTTGTCGGGCAAGTAGCCTGATGTTACCGTCAACGCTCAATAACGAGAATGGAGGCTGAAATGTGGAGCAGGCAGAGATGTGGTCTATCGATTGCGGGACTCTCGCTGAGCCTGGTGCTGGCTTTGCCGGCCTGGGCCTATCAAGAGGCGCCGCAGCTCGCTACCAAGGTTGAAGCAGGGGAACTACCGCCTGTCGATGAGCGCTTGCCGGACAACCCGGAAATGATCACGCCCTATGAGAGCGTCGGCATTTATGGCGGCACCATCAAGCGCGGGCTCGTCGGCGGCAACGACCACAACAATATCCTGAGAATCGTCGGCCCTATGGGCCTCGTCAGGTGGAATCTCGACTATACCGAAGTCATCCCGAACCTTGCTGAAAGTTGGGAAATCAGTGACGACGGCACGGAATACACCTTCCACCTTCGACCAGGAACGAAATGGTCGGACGGCGTGCCGCTGACCGCCGACGATATCATGTTCTTCGTCGATGATCTCTTGAACAACGAGGAATTCTACAAAGGTTCGGCGCCGCGAGCTTACCTTGCCGGCGGCGAGACCATGACGGCCGAGAAGATCGACGACTATACCGTGACCTTCAAGTTTGCGGCACCTTATGGTGGCTTTCTCGAGCAATTGGCGACGCCGCTGGGCCAGCATCCGCTGCTGTGGGCCAAGCACTACTGCTCGCAGTTCCATCCCGACTACAATGACGACCTCCAACCGCTGCTCGATCAATACCAAGCCAGCGATTGGATCGATCTCTTCTATCAGCGCTGCGGCGACATCGAGATCCCGCCCCGTTGGGGCAACCCGGATCGTCCGGTGGCGGATCCCTGGATGATCACCGAGCCCTATACCGGCGGTGCGGTGAGGGTGGTCATGGAACGCAATCCCTATTTCTGGCAGGTCGATACCGGGGGCAATCAGCTCCCCTACATCGACCGGATCGCATTCGATCTCTACCAAAGTGCCGAAGGCTTGATCCTCGCCGTCATCGGTGGCGACATCGACCTGCAGACTCGTCACATCGATGCTCCGGCCAATCGCCCCGTCTTCTTCGACAATGCGGAGCAGGGCGGCTATGAGATCTTCAATCTTGTTCAGGACGACGCGAACGCCGCCGGGATCTTCTTCAACCTGACGCACAAGGATCCGGTGATCCGCGAGCTGTTCAACAACAAGGATTTCCGGATCGCCCTCAGTCTTGCCATCGATCGGCCTGAGATCATCGATCTCGTTTACTTCGGCCAGGCCGAGCCATGGCAGACCAGCCCGCTACCGGATCACGCGCTCTATAACGAGCAGCTGGCCAAGCAATATACCGAGTACGATCCCGAAAAGGCCAACGAGCTGCTCGATTCGATCGGGCTTACCGAGCGCGGCAGCGATGGGATCAGACTCCTGCCGGATGGTCGCCGGCTGTCGCTCGAGGTCGATATCATTCCGGCCCTTAATCCGGAAAGGACCGACGTTATGGAGCTCATCTCCCAGCAATGGGCCGATGTCGGGGTTCAGCTCCGGCTCAATCCGATGGACCGGACACTCTTCTTCGAGCGCGACACGGGCAACGACCACGAGATTTCGGTCTGGGGCGTCGCCAGCGGCCTCAATCCCGAGCTGGATGCCCGCGGCATCATCCCGATTCATCCGCACGGCTCCCGCTTCGGCGTTCCCTGGGCGCAATGGTATCTCTCAGGCGGCACACAGGGCGAGGAACCGCCGCAGGACATGAAGGAACGGCTCGAGCTTCTGGATCAACACGCATCCACGCTCGATCCCGAGAAACGTCATGAGATTTTCGCCGAGATCATGCAGCGCAGTGCCGATGGTTTCGAGGTGATCGGTGTTTCGACAGCCCCCATGGGGGCGGGAATCAAGGACAAGGATCTGCGCAACGTGCCGGATACGATGCCCGGTGCCTGGATGTATCCGACTCCGTCACCGTCGCTGCCCCAACAATATTATTTCGTCGAAGGTGCCGACGACCACGGCTGAGCGGCACTAGGCGGTACCGTCCCAGGGATAGGGGCGGTGCCAGCCGCGCTGGTGGGCCGGATGCCCTGCCGCCATGGTGACATAGGGATAGCGCTTGTCATCGTGAGCGCCGGCAGCGGCCTTGAACATCTCCCGCACCAGGACTGCATCGAGCCTGGTTCGCAAATCTCCTTGCCCCGGGTCGCTCGCTAGATTCCGAGCCTCGATGGGGTCGGTCTCGAGGTCGTAAAGGGTCACGAGGCCGTTGCTGTAGTGGGACAGGCGGTAACGGCCGTCCGTGATCATCACGCCATTGCCGACAGCACCAAGCGCATAGGGCCGCACCGCGTCGCCGACGATTCCCGGCAACGGGTGAGAATCCTGGCCGGTCTGGTTGGCGATGCCGACGACGGCAAGAAAGCTCGCGAAAAGATCGGTGACGGTGACCAGCGCATTCGAGCGATTGGAATTGGCCTGTCCGGGCATGTGCAGAAGCATCGGCACATGCATCGCTGGTTCGAAGAAGAGGTTCTTGCCGAGAAAATCGAAATCGCCGACGAAATCGCCATGATCCGCGGCAAGGACGATGAGCGTGTTGTCGGCGTCGTCACGCCGCTCGATGGCATCGAGTATGGCGCCGACCTGCTGGTCGATCATCGCGATCAGTGCACAGTAATGCGCCCGAACTCGCTGTTTCGTCGCTTCGGGAAAGTCGCCCAGATCGACCCGTGAGGAGCCGCCTGCATGGCTCTTGATGAGATCGTCACGGAAACGATCGGTGTCGGCAGTGCGGGGCAGGGCAGGGGGCATGTCCTCGGGCCGGAATTTCGCCGCCCAATCCCGAGGCGGATTATAGGGATCGTGCGGCCCCGGAAATGCAACATGCACGGCAAAGGGTTTGTCGTCGTCATAGTGATCGAGGAATTTGACCGCCTCGCGGCCGGTCCAGACATCGACCTGATGCTTCTCCGGAACGTCGCTGATCGAGGCCATCCGATGGTCCGTATAGCCTTCCTCTTCCCAGCCTCTGACCTTCTCGAGACCGTGCTCCTTGAGATAGTCGGAGTAATCGTCCTCGATATGAATGTGTCTCTTATCCTCGGCGATGACGCGATGATCGAAACCCTCGCTGATATCCCAGGGGATGAAATGCATCTTGCCGATGGCGGCGGTGAAATAGCCGGCGTTCGACAATAGCGAAGGCCAACTCGGCATGCCGCAGGCCCCGTGATCCGGTCTGAGCCACAAATTGTTCGTGAGCACGCCGGTGGTGAGCGCGTTGCATCCCGTGAGCAACGCCGCACGCGCCGGGATGCAGACGGGATGCGGTGCTATCGCTCGCTCGAATATCGTCGAGCGAGCCGCGAGGCGATCGATATTGCGTGTCTCGATAAACGTCGCACCATAGCAGCTCAGGAAATCCCAGCGCAGCTGATCGGGGAACAAGAAGACGATATTCGGTTTGCTGCTCACCTATCGGTCCCCAGAATTATTCCGTTCTTTGACCCAATGTTCAAACTTCGTTTTCCAGTCCGGGTGCCAGCGCGACAAGGGTGGGCGCCGCTCGATCAGATCCTGCGCCGCCCACAATATACGGTCCTTGTCCATTTCCTCGGTGGTCTCGTCATCCGGGCAGATGATGTAGAACTCGCCGCGTTCGAGCCCTTTGAGCAAGTAGTCGACCGTTTGCTCCGGCCGCCAGGCTCCCGGCTTGTGCTCTTCTTCGTCGCGCGTGGTCCAGCCGGGGACGAGAAGATGCGCGGTGACCTGCCGGTTCGGGTCTTGCCTGAGGGCGTGTTCGAGACCTTCGGTGTAGGTCTTGATCGCCGATTTCGCGACATTGTAGATGGTGAACCCCGGCGGGTTGGTAATGCCCTGCTTCGAGCCGAGATTGACGATGACGCCAGGCTTGCCGCGTTCCAGCATGGCCGGCGAGAACACCCGCACACCCTGAATGACGCCGAAGACATTGACGTCCATGGCGCGACGCCACTCGTCGAGGGATCCTTCGATGTCGCCGCCGATCCGGGCGACAGCATTGTTGACGAGGACGGCGGGTGCTTCGCCCCACCGGTTGTCGATCGCAGCTCTGGCACGTTCCAGGTCCTCGATCCGGCTCACATCGCCCGGATGGCCGAAGCAATCGCCGGTCGTGTCCGCGACGGCAATATCGAGCTGAACCTTGTCGACATCGATCATGCAGACCTTGAGGCCCAATTGGGCGAGTTTCGAGCTCAGCACGCGGCCGATGCCGGTGGCAGCACCTGTCACCGCAGCGATATTGCCTGCCTCAATTGCCGGATGTGCCAAGACTTCCTCCCTTAATCGATGTCCTGGTGAGTCTAGAGCAATCCGGCCTCGTTTGGCGAGTGCGGTTAGGGTCAGGTTCAAACGAGGTAGCTGCTGCCGTCGGTCGTCATGGCACTCGGTGGCGGGTCGAACAGGATGGAGAAGGTGACGTCGTTATAATCCCGATCGCTCGGCGAGACACCGACCGGGTTGTCCTCGAAGCCTACCTTGAGCACACCACTTTCGTCCTGGCCGGAGAGGGATTGAACGGCTCCATTCGGATTGAGCGGGTTCGACGATGGCTCGCCACTGTAGTTCGCGGCATGCAGAATCGGCCCCTTGATTTTGGTGATGGAACCGTTGCCCTCATCGAGGTAGAGCCGCAGCGGGTTCGGGTCGTCGACATTGCCGGGTTGCCAGGTGACCGGGTCGATAAAGCGCAGCGTGCCGGGCAGATCGACGCCTTCGCTCTGGATCAGCGTGTTGAGCGTGAAGCCTTTCTTGACGAGAAAGAAGCCGAAGCGCTCGTCATCATCCAGCACGCCCAGGGAGATTTCGGCACCGGGCGGCGTCAGGATGGTGTCGTCAGTATTGGCAAAGAGCAGGTCGATCTCCGCGAAACCGCCACTCGAATCGAGACGGTAATAACCAAGGCTGTTCTCGAAAGCAGCCGTTTCGCTGTCGAACCTGACGGTGATTTCGGAGACGCCATCACCGACCAGAAGGTCCGGCGGAACACCATTGACGAGCCCGGGATCGACCGGCTGGCCTTCGACCAATTCGGGAAAAACCTGCAGCATGTCGCCGCCAGAATCGAATTCGAACGCCCCGACATCGACCGTGCCTTCCTCGATCCGCTCGAAGCCGGCGCCGCGCTGGTCGGTTGTAAGTGGGCCGCCATCGGCATCGAGAGCGTCGACATTGATGCCGCCATTGATGGCGATGCTGCCTTCAAGCAGCGCGACAGTTTGAGTAGGGCCGCCATTGTCGGCAAGAGGACCGAGCGCCAGGGCAACGGCACTTGCATTCTGGATATCGCCGGCGTTGGGCGTGCTGACGTTTGTGCCGAAGATATTGGCGCCGTTGCTTGCGGTGATAGGTCCTGCCACATCCGGGCCGATGAAGCCTTGGTTGAGGGCGATGATCGAGTTGTCGATGACAAGGCCCGCCGCCCCGAATACATTGCTGATGCCGCCCCCGGTATCGGCGTAGCCATTGCCGACGATCGTGCTGTTGATGATGCTCGCGTCGGCGGTGGCGGCGAGGGTTATGCCGCCACCATATTGCAGGAACGGGCTGTCGGCGCCATTGCCGTAGACGGTGCTGTTGATCAGCGTCAGGGGCGCCTCCGCCCAAATGCCGGCACCTTCGACGGCAGCGTTGTTGCCGTAAATGGCTGAGTCCAGAATATCCGTTCGATCGGCCGAAGCGAAGATGGCCCCACCGAAATCGGCGGCGTTGTTGGAAAATGTGCTGGCGGTGATTGTGGTCGGACCCTGCAGGGTACGTACAGCACCCCCATAGGTCGCTTCATTGCCATCGAAGGTCGAGCCGACGATGACAATACTGCCCGGATCGTAGAACTCGCCCGGCGAGGGGCCGGCAATAGCACCACCGGACATTGTTGCCGTATTTTGCAGGAAAAGACTGCCGCCGATGACGGCATTGCCGCCGGAGACATTGATCGCACCGCCGGTGAAGCCCTGGTTCTGGGTGAAGGTGGCGTTGGTGATGTCGAGATCGACGTCACTTGCTATGACTGCGGTGTCGAAATTGTTGCCGAAATAGGTGCCGTGGATCGTCAACAGACCGACCAGATCGCCATAGAGGGCACCGCCACCGACCCCGCCCGCGGCATTATTCGTGAAGGAACCGCCGGTAATTGTGACATCGTTGCCGAAAAAGATCGCACCGCCTTGCGCCGCGGCTTGATTACCCTCGAAGTCCGTATCGACCAGAACGAGATCGCCTCCGCCGCCTGACGAGGTATCGATGGCGCCGCCGAAATAGCCGTAATTATTCTCGAAACGGCTACCGGTGATGGTCGTATTCGAGGAAACCGCGTTGATGGCGCCGCCATAATCGCCATAGTCAGCGCCGTCGAAGTCGGCGTTGGCCAGCACGAGACCTTCGATCGAGACGGCAATCGGATCGCCGAACGGCCCCTCTATATCGAAAATCGGGCTAAGGGTCTGTGCATCGATCGTTGTGCCGTCGCCTTCGATCGTGAGATCGTCGGTGATGTCGATCTCGCCGCCTGTGAGCGCTATGGTCGAGCCGGGCGGCAGGCTGAAGATGATCGTGTCGGCACCCGGATTGGCTTCGGCCTGCGTGATCGCAAGGCGAAGGCTGCCGGCACCGCTATCATTGGTGTTGTCGACCGAATACGTCGCCATTGGTTTCCCCTCCCCAACGTAACCCTCGCCATTATGCCAGATGTCAGGCTGTTGGGCTAGGCAACATATCACTGGAAGGCTTCCTGCCGAGTTTGGTCCATGGACAGCCGAAGCCGGATCTGCCAGGGATTCGCACGATGAAAACGTTGCTCGTGCTTGGCTCCAAGCCTTCGCCGCGCTTGCCGGAGAGCAAGATCGACGCTGTCGCCTGCGCCAATGCATCCGGGTTTTCGGCAAGAATGCTGGGTTTGCCGACGCCAATTTTCACCTGTCTCACCGCCGTGCTGACGTCGGGCAATGCTTCGGACGAGCATTCGTTGCGCCGGCTCGATGGGCTTGCCACCGGTCGCGCTTACTTCATTCCGCGACCGCGGCTGGAGCAGGCGCGGGGCCTGAAATATGCGCGGCTGTGGTGGAAGATGCGCCGGTTGCGGCCGCAGCAAATGCAACGGCGGCTGGCACAGCTAAGCTATCGGTATGAGTCGTTCGAGATTCGTCCTTCAAGCTACTATCATGCGATCTGTCTCAAGCAAGCGGGCGGCACTGACGAGCTGCACCGGCAACTCCGGCAAAAGCAGCCATCGACCGGCATGATCGCTGCGGCGCTTGCGCTCGAGGAGCCGGGTTTCGACCGCGTGGTAATGGCCGGATTCGATTTCACCCTGAGCCATGCCTACGGCGCCAATCCCTTGATCGCGGCGCGGGGCAATGCCGACAGTAAACACACCGAAACCGACCTGTTATTGTTGCGTCGGATTGCCGGGCGGGCCGGCAGGTTGCTGACGAGTGAGGCCGCTGTCGCCGAGCGTACCGGCCTGCCGCTCGTTGCGTCCGCGAGACTGGTCTAGTGCCGGCTTTCGATATTGATCGTCAGGCTTTTGCGCATGGCCTTGGAGCCACTGGCCGTCATCGGCCGAACCGAGTGCCAGGAATTGAAGGTTTTTATGAAGATCACGCACTGATTCGGCAGGAATTCGTAGGTGTCGAGCACTTCCATATCCTCGAACTCGGCCCGCCGATTGACCTCGTTGAAGCCGAACTCCGGCGACTTTGCGAGGTTGATATCCGTGCCGCCGCCGATTTCCGTATCCCAGGAGCCGGGCTCGCACATGCTGACAACCATGGTGACAATTTTGCCTGGGCTGTCGGTGTGCGGAATGACATAGCCGCCATCGGCAGGAAGCATCGAATATTCGAAGCGGGCATTCAAATTCGTCTCGCCGCGCCTTGACCGTCCCCGCAGCAGGTTCCGAAGGCGTTTGCCCAGGCTGCCGAATTCCGACCGCCGCTTGATTCCAAGGTCGACATGATTCTGGCTTAGGGTCGCCAGTATTTCGTAGGAAAAATCGGGATCCTTGATTGTGGTATGAAAATCACGCCACACGCTGTGTTGCTGGATCCAGGCTTCGTAGTCTTTGCCGTTGATCTTCTCTGAAAGGCTATATTTGTGCCCGACCTTCGGTAGATAGTCGAAATGTTCCAGCGGCGGATATGTTTCGACCATTTTCTGATAAACGCTTCGCTCGAACGCGGGACAGGCGACCCCGATAGGATAGGGGCGATAACGCATATTCAGGTTGGCCAATGACAACATCGGGTTCACTTCTTGGCGATGATCGGAATGGTAGCTGACAAGATAAGACTCGGCGATATGGCCGCTGATCAACGAACATCAATATTGAGCAAGTCCGACACCCATTCATCCCGGCCCCAAGTACCTCATTCGAACGGCCACCGCCGGAACCATAATTTTCAGAAACAAAGCTCTTTCTTGATCGATGCGGTTCCCGCGGATTCGAAAAGTGATGATCACAGGGACCAGATTGTCAGTGTATCGTCCATCAATTTCACACGCGACATGGTGTAACCGCAGAAGGAATGGCTGTCGCCATAACGCCCAATTTTGTTGCGCCCGATGATCGCTAGGTTCAAACGCTTCGGCCCCTGCTCACACCCCCGACCTAGCAAGGCGCAAGACAATGCTGCTGGTGCAGCATCCGCGCGATATATTCGTTTCCGCCTATTTCCATATGCGCAGCCGAAATTTCAGGCTACAGTACGTTGCTTACGCCGAAAGTACGCTCCAGTGCTATGGGCTCAATCACAAGCTGCCGCTGGTCATCGTGTTTCCGTGCCGCCGGCCGACCATCATTGCCGGGGCCCGGTCGACATCAATGGCATCAATCAGTGCCTACCACCACCGCCGATGATGCAACGGCACCTTCTCCCTGCGATGCACCGTCGGGCGCTGCGGGGTAGGCTGCGGTGCGGGCGATAATTCATTCGTGCATTTTGCGGTAGGAAGGTTTTCCGAGAGGGGCGACCCGCCCCCCTCTGGCTCTCCCGGACATGTTGGTTCCGGTGCGGGTGGGGACGCAGGGGGCTGGGAATCGCTGCGGATTAAATCGTTCGTACAATTTTGATTTGCTGGCTCGGCGGCAGGCTGGAAATCGTTCGTGCAATCTTCGGCAGGCACCGAACTCCGACCGTTCCGATAGTCTGCGAGATTGGCAAGGGCGCGTTTGAGGTCCATCGACACTTGCCCGCGATAGCGCAGCATGGTCGCAAGCGAGGCGCGGTTCTCGTGCTTGTTCACGAGATTGCTGCCATGCACCCGGTCCGCACGCGTCGGCGGCATGTCGGACATGACGTCGGCTTCCATCCGGTCGGCCCGGACCTCCCGC
>JBGSYN010000185.1:0-35659 GCA_041750975.1 Geminicoccaceae bacterium
GAAGCGGAATCAACTTCACAAAGCGAGGCAACGCCTTCGGAAGTACCGACGCAAGAATAGAGCTGCTTGCTGATTTCTAGGCGACCCTGAGCGAGTTGAGGCATAATGTTTGTGAAGAGCAGATGCCAGAACTGAAGCTCCCAGGAAAAAAAATCTGTAGATCGCGTTACCGTTGACTAACCTTAGCTTCCCTGCATGTATGCTTGTCTCCCAACTTTCCAATCCGTCCCCCACTAGCTGGCATCCGCTAGAAGTCTACGCTGGTCACATGTCTGGCCCCCACAATATATTACCGGTGGTTGTAGAGCAATCCGGTCGAGGTGAACGGGCTTTTGACATTTACTCCCGGTTGCTCCGGGAGCGAATTGTTTTCCTTGGCGGCAGTGCTTCCTCAGAACAGCGGGGAATTAATGATGCAGTTGCTGACACGATTGTTGCCCAGTTACTCTTCCTAGAGGCTGAGGACCCAGAGCAAGATATTTATCTCTACATCAACTCTCCCGGCGGCTCGGTAACAGCGGGTATGGCAATCTACGACACAATTCAGCACATCCGCCCTGATGTCTGTACTATCTGCTTTGGCTTGGCGGCAAGTATGGGTGCTTTTCTCCTCACGGCTGGTACTGCTGGTAAGCGAATGGCCCTACCTAACTCCAGAATTATGATTCATCAACCTTTAGGCGGTGCCCAGGGTCAGGCTGTGGATATCGAGATTCAAGCTAAAGAAATTCTCTACTATAAGCGCAGGTTGAATGAGTTGCTGGCCCACCACACTGGTCAACCTTTTGAGAGGGTCGAAGCTGACACTGAACGGGACTTCTTTATGTCCGCAGAAGAGGCTCAAAAGTACGGTCTAATTGACCAGGTTGTAGTTCGGCAGAACCTGCCGAACCGCTCGGAGCCGCTTAGCACAGTTAAATAAGAGGCAGCTATGTCTAAGTACGACTCCCATCTAAAGTGTTCCTTTTGCGGCAAATCGCAAGAGCAAGTTCGTAAACTGATCGCGGGGCCAGGGGTCTATATCTGTGACGAGTGCGTTGAGCTGTGCAACGAAATCTTAGACGAAGAGTTGTTTGAAGCAGGGGCTACTGTCCCCCAGGCGACACATCGCCGGGAGCAAGTCCCAGAAAAGCGCCGGGTTCGTACCGGCAATCTCACCCTCAGTCAAATTCCCAAACCACGAGAGATTAAGAAACATCTTGATGAACATGTTGTGGGTCAAGATGAAGCGAAGAAAGTCCTTTCTGTAGCGGTTTATAACCACTACAAGCGGTTAAGCTCTCTCCAGGACAATGCCAAGGCCAGTGCTGATGAAGCAGTTGAGTTGCACAAGGCAAATATTCTGCTGGTTGGGCCTACGGGTTGTGGCAAGACACTACTAGCTCAGACTCTGGCTCGCCTGTTAGATGTACCTTTTGCGATCGCGGATGCCACGACACTTACCGAAGCGGGGTATGTCGGGGAAGATGTCGAGAACATCATCCTCAAACTCCTGCAGTCCGCAGATTACAATGTCGAGCGGGCGCAACGCGGCATCGTCTACATCGATGAGGTCGACAAGATCAGCCGCAAGGCCGAGAACCCCTCCATCACGCGTGATGTGTCGGGTGAAGGCGTGCAGCAGGCGCTCTTGAAGATCATCGAGGGGACCGTCGCGTCCGTTCCGCCCCAAGGTGGCCGCAAGCATCCCCAGCAGGAATTCCTGCAGGTCGACACCACGAATATTCTCTTCATCTGCGGCGGGGCCTTTGCCGGTCTCGACAAGATCATCGCCGCCCGTGGCAAGCCCCGTTCGATGGGCTTTGGGGCAGAGGTCAATGGACCCGATAGCCGCGAAACCGGTGAGTTGCTGCGCCAGGTCGAACCCGATGATCTTTTGAAGTTCGGCTTGATACCAGAATTCGTCGGCCGTCTGCCGGTCGTGGCCACGCTCGAGGACCTCGATATCGAAGCCCTGGTCAAGATCCTCAAGGAACCCAAGAACGCGTTGGTCAAGCAATATCAAAAGCTGTTCGATATGGAGAGCGTGCAGCTCACCTTCCTTGAAGACTCGCTCAAGACGATCGCCGAGAAGGCGATCAAGCGGAAGACCGGTGCCCGCGGTTTGCGATCGATCATGGAGAGTATTCTTTTGGAGACCATGTTCGACCTGCCGTCGCTCGACGGGGTCGAGGAAGTGGTCATCAATCGCGAGGTAGCTGAGGGGCGGGCTCATCCGCTGATGATCTACGGCGAGCGTAAGGAAGACGTCGGTTCCGCCTCCTAAGGCCGCAAGAAGGCCCGATCGGCCCATCATGTATCCAGAGCTGGATGGCAGCGGCGGCATGGTGGAGGGTCGAGGCTTAGGTTGAATAAGTCCGCTGGCGCGCCACGTTCTGTTTCATGACAAAGCGGTCGGGGCCTCACGCTCCGATCAAGGTAAGGTGATATGATCGACGCTCCCCAAGCACAAATTTTTCCGGTTCTCCCGCTCCGCGACATTGTCGTTTTTCCGCATATGATCGTGCCGCTTTTCGTCGGCCGCGAAAAATCCATTCTGGCGCTCGAAGAGGTCATGAAGGACGACAAGCAGATCCTGCTGGTGGCGCAAAAGAACGCGAGCCAGGATGATCCCGGCCAGGACGACATCTATCGCGTCGGCACGGTGAGTTCGGTTCTGCAACTCTTAAAATTGCCCGACGGCACCGTGAAGGTTCTGGTCGAGGGTAATACTCGGGCCAACATCACGGGCTTCGTCGACAATCCGAAATTTTTCCAGGTCCAGGCCGATCTCATCGAGGAAGAGGACGAGACGGCTCGCGAGATCGAAGCCCTCGGCCGCACCGTGGTGCAGCAGTTTGAGAACTATGTGAAGCTCAACAAGAAGGTCCCCCCAGAGGTCCTGGTTTCGCTTTCCCAGATCGACGATCCGAGCAAGCTCGCGGATACCGTGGCGGCCCATCTGGCGCTCAAGATCTCGGAGAAGCAGGAGGTCTTGGAGATCACCTCGCTCGCCGAGCGGCTCGAGCGCCTCTACGCCTTCATGGAAGGCGAGATTTCGGTGCTGCAGGTCGAAAAGCGGATCCGCTCGCGCGTCAAGCGGCAGATGGAGAAGACGCAGCGCGAATATTACCTCAACGAGCAGATGAAGGCGATCCAGAAGGAGCTTGGCGAACTCGAAGAGGGCAAGGACGAACTCTCCGAACTCGAAGAGCGCGTTCGCAAGACCCGCCTTACCAAGGAAGCGCGCGAGAAGGCCAAGGGCGAGATCAAGAAGCTGCGCACGATGAGCCCGATGTCGGCCGAGGCGACGGTGGTCCGCAACTATCTGGACTGGATGCTTTCGCTACCCTGGAAGAAGCGTACCAAGATAAGCAAGGACGTCAAAAAGGCCGAGGAGATCCTCGATACCGATCATTACGGCCTTGAGAAGGTCAAGGAACGGATCGTCGAATATCTCGCCGTGCAGCAGCGGGTCAACAAGATCAAGGGACCGATTCTGTGCCTGGTCGGACCTCCCGGCGTCGGCAAGACCTCCCTGGGCAAATCACTGGCCAAGGCGACCGGCCGGAACTTCATTCGTTTCTCCCTTGGCGGCGTTCGCGACGAAGCCGAGATCCGCGGTCATCGCCGTACCTATATCGGTTCGATGCCGGGCAAGATCGTCCAGCAGATGAAAAAGGCGAAAACCTCAAATCCGCTCTTCATGCTTGACGAGATCGACAAGATGGGCGCCGATTTCAGGGGCGATCCGTCCTCGGCCCTGCTGGAGGTGCTGGATCCCGAGCAGAACATGAACTTCAACGACCATTATCTGGAAGTCGATTACGACCTCTCCGATGTGATGTTCGTCTGCACGGCCAATACGCTTCGCATGCCGCAGCCGCTGCTCGATCGGATGGAGATCATTCGTCTGGCCGGTTACACTGAGGACGAAAAGGTCGAGATCGCGAAGCGGCATCTGATCGAGAAGCAGTGCGAGCAGCACGGCCTCGAGGAGGGTGAATGGCAGATCTCGGATGACGCCCTGACCGACCTCATTCGCTACTACACGCGCGAAGCCGGCGTTCGCAACCTCGAGCGCGAGATCGCAAACCTCATCCGCAAGGCGGTCAAGGAGATCGTCGCCGGCGACAAGAAGCAGGTGCGTGTGACGCGGCGGAATGTCGATAAATATGCCGGTGTCCGGAAGTTCCGCTTCGGTGAGGCCGAGCGCGAAGATTTGGTCGGTGTGACAACGGGTCTGGCCTGGACCGAGGTCGGCGGCGAGCTCTTGCAGATCGAGGCGATACGGGTGCCGGGCAAGGGCCGCATGACCATTACCGGCAAGCTCGGCGATGTCATGCAGGAATCGGTGCAGGCGGCCAGGAGTTATGTCCGCTCGCGCTCGATCGATCTGGGTGTCAAGCCGTCGCAGTTCGAGAAGCTCGACATTCATATCCACGTGCCGGAGGGCGCTACACCGAAAGACGGCCCCTCGGCGGGTGTGGCCATGGTCTGCTCGATTGTTTCCGTGCTGACGCAGATTCCAGTTCGGGCGAGCGTCGCCATGACCGGCGAAGTGACCCTGCGCGGCCGGGTCCTGCCGATCGGCGGTCTCAAGGAGAAACTGCTGGCGGCATTGCAGGCCGGCATCAAGACCGTGGTGATCCCGAAAGAGAATGAAAAGGACCTCGCGGATATTCCGGACAATGTGAAGAAGGGCCTGAAAATCTTTCCGGTCGCGACTGTCGACGAGGTGCTGCGGTTGGCGCTGCTTCGTTATCCGGACCGTGCCGAAGAGGAGGACGAGGACATCAAGCCTGAGCCCGATCTTGCGGCGACCGCACTCGAGGGCGACCGGCCGGCACCTTTGCCGAACTGACCGATCTCGCTGGACGTGAACGAATGGGGACGGTGCGAGCCGTCCCCATTTTCATCTATCCCAAAGTTCAGCGGATACCGGCGTCGATCAGTTCAACCAGTTCGTCGATGCTTTCCGGCGTGACGGTGCCGGCCCCGGTATTCAGGTTGATGCCCGGCATCTTGTATTTGGCCGAAAGCACGCATTGAAGCACCGGCATGAATCCTTGCATGTACAAGAGCTGGTCCAACGTGGCCGAGACATAGCCTGATTGCAAGCCGTCGATCGTCGCTGGCGCCAGATCGATACCGCCGACGACGATGTCGCCCGGACGCTTGCCCGCTTTCTCCAGTGTATCCGCCAGAATGCCGGTAATGCCGCCATGCTGGGTGCCGATCGCCGCGAGTTCCGGATTGGCGGCGATATAGGCGGTCAGGACCGGCACCGCCAATGAGGCATCGCTATTGGCCTCCTGGGTGATCTCTAGGCGATCGACTTCGAGGCCTGCTGCCTCGAGAGTATCGGCCAGCCCCTTTTCGGACTGGCCGCGCTCGGCCTGACTGAAGACGCCATAGACCATGGCTTGATCGCCGGCTTCGAGACCTTGAGCCAGCATATGCTCGGCCGTGAGCTTGCCGCCTTCATAGAGATCGACCCCGGCATATCCCATGCCCTGCGGTCCATATTTCTCTTGCAGGTCGGTCATGGGCGAGTTGCCGACGGTGACGACAATGCCCTGATCGGTCGCCTGCGCTACCAGATCCTCGAACGCAGCACTGCCCGGATGCCCCATGATCTCGATACAGTCCGGTTGGCCGGCCATGGCCTCCTTGAATTGATTGATCATCGTCTCAGGCGCCCAGGCCGAGAACTGTTCGTTGAGCTGGACCCCGAGCGCTTCGGCCGCTTCTCCGGCGCCGGTCTGACGCGCCAATGTCGCGCCATCGCCGGGATTGCCGCCCATCTGCATGTACATGATGAGCCCGTCGCCCGGCTTGGCGCCTTGCGCCATGGCATGGCCGGCGCCGAGCGCTCCCAGCATCGTCGTTGCAGCCAAGGCCGCGAGTGTTCGTCTGGATGTCATCCCGTGTGCTCCCTTACCGTGGTTGGATTATCGATGCCCGCCGCTTTCCGGCTTAACAGGCATCGCTCCGGCCGCATCAGTGCTGCCGAATGGTTTCAGCCGGAACCGGGCCATGAAAGCGCCCCGTTTCTGCGGTTCGTCGACATAGAGGTAGAAAATGATCGCGAACAGAAAGACCAAGCCCTGGATAGTCCGAACCCAGGCTCCGGTCAGACCGCTCGCCACCAGACCGGCCTCGATCATGCCGATGATGAGACAGCCGAAGACGGTGCCGATGAGTGTCGCCCGGCCGCCGAAGATCGAGGTTCCGCCGATCAGCACCGAGGCGATGGCAGTCAGCAGGTAGCCCTGGCCCTGATTGCCGAAATAGTTCTTGTTCTCGAGCGTGAGCATGATCGCCGCAAGCGACGCCATCAGACCCATGAGCGTGAAGATCTTGATCTTTTCGAGCTCGACATTGATGCCGACAACTCGCGAGACCTCGTTGGAATCGCCGATGAAGAGCGCGTGCTCGCCGAAGCGGTGGCGATTGAGAATGAACCAGAGGAAAATCAGGATCAGAGCCGTCCAGAATGCCTGCAACGGCACTTGGCCGAGCCAGATCGGTCCCTCTTCGCTCGCAAATGGCCTGCCCACCATGACCTTCCAGACGGAACTGTCGTCGGCGCCGCGCAGGGCGTAGGACTTGCCGCCGGAGAGCACGGTGGCCATGCCGAACCAGAAGAACTGCGTGCCGAGGGTGGTGATGAAGGAGGGGATGCCAATCCTGGCGACGAGAAAGCCGTTGATGAATCCCACCAGCATGCCGGCGGCTATGGCGGCAAAAACGGCGAGCCAGCCGAGATCGAGTTCTTTGAACAGATAAGCAAAGACGAACCCCGAAAAGCCGATGATCGCCGGGAAGGAGAGGTCGATCTCGCCGGCGCCGATGACGAAGGTCAAGCCAGCGGCGAGCAGGATTAACGGCGGCAATGTCGAGAGAAACGTCGTGTAGATGAAGGGTGCGAGGAAGACCTGCGGTGCGGTGTACATGAAGAGCGCCAGCAACAGCAGGAACACGATGATGATCGGCAGCCCCTCGATCCGCCGCGTGATCGGTTGTTTGGGACGATTGCTCATGGGAGATGCGGCTCAGACATCGTGCTGCAGCGAGATGAAATATTCGGTGAGCTCCGCCACCGTCATCTCCCGCGGCCGGACGGTAGCGACGATTGCCCCCCGCTCCAGGATCACGAGGCGGTCCGCGACCTCGTGCACATGGGCGAGATTGTGTTCGATATAGACGCAAGCGCGGCCGGACTCCTTGATTTTCTGGACGAAGTCCAGAACCTTGCGGACTTCCTTGACGGCGAGGGCCGCCGTCGGCTCATCCAGCACGATGAGATCGGCATTGTAATGCATGGCCCGGCCGATCGCGATGCCTTGCCGCTCGCCGCCCGAGAGCTGCGAGACGGTGGAATCGACAGTGATGCCGACGCCCCGAAAGCCGATCGATTCCATCAGCATCTTTTGGGCGATCGCCTTCTCGCGCTTGATGTCGATGAAGCCGAAGCGATTAGTGATTTGTCGGCCCACAAAGAAATTACGCCAAAGCGGCTGTTTGTCGGCGAGCGAGCGGTCCTGGTAGACCGTCTCGATCGACAGCTCGTGCGCCATGCTGACCGAATAGTCGTTCGGGTCTAGTTCGCGGTCGCGGACGAAGATGCGGCCCGCCGAGGGCTGGAGCACGCCGGTCATGACCTTGATCAGGGTCGATTTTCCGGCGCCGTTATCGCCGATCAAACCGACGATCTCGTTGCGGCCTACGGCAAGGTCGATATCCCGAAGCGCGTGGATGGCACCGAAATATTTCTGCACGCCTTCCAGTCGGACAATGTCCGAAAAGTCGCCGTTTTTGGCACCCCTGACTGTCTCGGCGACGCCGGCTTCGACCACGCTGTCTCCCCGAATTGTGGTGCGGGCGGAAGGGTTCGAACCTCCGACACCGGCGGTGTAAACGCCGTGCTCTTCCACTGAGCTACACCCGCGACCCCGACGATCATAATGAGGTCAGCCGTCAGGGGCAATCGATGGTCGATCGGCTTGGCGCGGCCCCCATTCCTGCGCATCGTTCCTTGACAGCCAACCGCCGCACGCCTAACTGACGCTCTCTCGGGACTACCCCTCGCTGGGGGTGTAGCTCAGTCGGTTAGAGCGCTGGCCTGTCACGCCAGAGGTCGCGGGTTCGAGTCCCGTCACTCCCGCCACGTGCCACGCGCATCCTGCCGGTCCCCGACCGGCGTCCACCGACGGCTCGAACCGATGATCCCGACAAATTTAATCCAGTCCTGGCGGCAGGCGAAGCGGGATCGGCACTGGATTGCGGAGCGCGGCGGGCGCTTTACGGGCGCTGAGGCGCTGGTCATTTCCTTTACCAAGAGTGGGCGGACCTGGGTGAGGGTCATGCTCTCTCATCTCCTGCACCAACTCTATGGCATTCCTGAGAACGAGTTGGTCGACGGTGATAACTTCAAGCGCCTGGACAGGCGTGCGCCGATTATCCAGTTCAGTCCGGATATCGTTTTCCCACCACCGGAGTTCGGGCCGCCGATTCACCACATGCGGCCGGAACAACGCGCCATTTTTCTGTTGCGCGATCCGCGGGATGTCGCAGTTTCCTTCTATCATCACGTGACCAAGCGGGCAGGGCGCGAAGAGTTGCGGCGCAAAAGAATCCCAAAGACCGCCCTGACGATGGATCTCGACGAGTTCGTCCTCGATCCCTGGGTAGGACTTGAGCGCATCATCAAGAGGCTCAATGACTGGGCCGAAAAGCTGGACTCGATCGATCATCATATCGAGGTCCGCTATGAGGAGCTTCACGCAAGCCCGAATGGCCATTTGAGACGGATGGCAAACTTTCTCAGCTTGCCGGTCAGTGACGCACAAATCGAGGCTGCCGTCGCTTTCTCCAGTTTCGACGCAATGAAGACCAAAGAACGTGACGGATTTTTTGACACCAAACGCCTTGGCGCCACCCGCACGGACGATCCGGACAGCGCCAAGGTCCGCCAAGGCAAGATCGGCGGCTATCGCGACGAGCTACGGCCCGAAACCGTGTGCCGGGTCGACGCGATCGTCGCCGGCAGATTGAGCCCACGATTCGGTTATTCCGGCTCGGTTGCGGCGGAGGATCGAGTGCCGAAGCCATGACGAACCTGAAGCGGGACCGCGTCGCCTTTTACATCGAGAATTTTTCCGGTGCAGGCGTGCAGGTGGTTACGGTACGTCTGGCCAACGAGTTTGTCCGCCGCGGCTATGCCGTCGATCTATGCGTTTGCGATCCGCGCGGGCCATTGGCCGAGGATCTTCACCCCAATGTGACGGTGGTCCGGCTCGAGCCGAAATCCTTGACCTACAGCCGATGGTTGCTTCTCAAGACCGATCCAGGAGGCGTCCACGCGTGGCTTCTCCCCTATTTGCTCAGCCTCGATGTTTCGAAGACCCTGGTGTTTTTCCCGGCTCTTGCCGACTATTTGCGCGATGTCCGGCCAGACATTCTCTTCACGGCGACGGTGCCGATGAATATCGAGGCGTATGTTGCCGCCAGAATGGCTCGTTTCGACGGCCGTCACATTGTCAGCGAGCACAACGACCTTTCGCGCAATCATCCTCTATCCAATAGTCGGATGGGTCGCTGGTTGATTCCTCTGTGTCGGCGTTGCTATCGCGACGCACACGGCATCGTCGCCGTCTCGGAGGGTGTTGCTGCGGACATGGTGCGGCGCACCGGGATTGGCGCCGAGCGGATCACGATGATCTATTGCCCGGCGGTGCGCTCGGACATCGAGAGCCTGGCAGAGGCGCCCGTCGAACATCCCTGGTTCACCGATCAAGCGGCCGACATTATTCTCGGCGTCGGCCGGCCCGGCCGCACCAAGGATTTCGGAACCCTGATCAGGGCCTTCGCCCTGGTCCGGAAGGAGCGGCCGGTCAAGCTCGTCATTCTCGGGCGGTCCAAGAGCTGGCCTGAAGTCGATAAGCGCCAACAGGGTCTTTTGAAACTGGCGACGGAGTTGGGTGTCACGGACGATTTCAGCCTGCCCGGCTTCTTCGCCAATCCCTATGCATTCATGGCCAGGGCCTCCGTCCTCGCCGTCTCCTCCATCAATGAGGGGTTCTGCATGGTGCTCGCCGAAGCCATGGCCTGTGGCTGCCCGGTCGTGAGCACGGACTGCCCAAGCGGACCTGCCGAAATCCTCGACCACGGCAAATTCGGCCCGCTTGTTCCCATCGGCGACCCCCAGGCGCTCGCCGCTGCCATCAAGAGCGTGCTGGATAAGCCACTGGATGCCCAAAGCTTGAAGGCGCGCGCCCAAAAGTTTTCGGTGGAGAAGGCGGCGGACGAGCACGAGCAGCTTTTCTTCGGCCGCTCGCTAGCGGTCTCGAAGGCTGCGCATTGATTCAGCGACTTTGAACGAGTCAGCGGTAGCGGCGTCGGTCAGTCCGGCGATAACCCCCTCGCGATCGGCCGCCGGACGGTTCTGGCTGAGCTTCCATTTGCCCTCGAGGCCGGTGATCGCGATCTCGAGGCCGACAATAGCCTTGACCATGCGGTCGACGAAGGTTTCGGGCGCGTCGGAGACCGCCCAAGGGTCCGGGCGCCCGGTTTCGCGGCTTTCCGTTAATTCGGCGATCTGGCGATGCAGCCAGGCCTCATCGTGGATGACGCTGACCGTGCCCCGCGCCTGAACGACGATGTAGTTCCAAGTCGGCACGACCTTGCCGTGCTCGCGTTTGCTCGGATAGAAGCTCGGCGAAACATAGGCGTGCGGGCCCTGGAACACGACGAGCGTGTCCGGATTGGTTTCCAGAGCCCGCCATTGTGGATTCATCCGCGCCATATGCGCCGTCAATGTGATGCCGTTGGATGCCGCCTGACGTAAGGAGAAAGGCAGGAGGTTCGCATCGAGGCCATCGGCCCCATGGCTGATCAGAAGACCGAGCGGTTGCGACCGGATAAATCCTGTCAGGATATCCAGGCGGTCTTCACGATGCGCAGCTGGTTGATACATTGGATTACCGACGCAACCTGTGGAAGTTGGGCGTGCGGCGAAGCCGCTCTTGGCACAATGCTGTACCAACCTTATGTTGCGTTGCAAGAATGAGACGAATTCCAGGACTGTCTGGCACTTGTACAAGATCGCGTGCATTGCCGTCAGCGCCCAGGGCAAGGCAAGAGGATATGCCATGGAAGCCTATCTCGCCGAATATCTTCCGATTTTGATTTTCCTCGGAATCGCAATAGGTCTGGCAGCCGTGTTTCTTGCGGCGACACTGATCGTGGCGCGCCAGAAACCGGATTCGGAAAAGCTTTCCGCGTACGAATGCGGCTTCGAGCCTTTCGGGGATACACGCGGCCGTTTCGATGTGAGGTTTTATCTGGTCGCCATTCTCTTCATCATCTTCGATCTCGAGGTCGCCTTTCTCTTTCCGTGGGCGGTCAGTCTGCAGAACATCGGAATGTTTGGCTTCTGGTCGATGATGCTTTTCCTCGGCGTGCTGACGATCGGATTCATTTATGAATGGAAGAAAGGAGCCTTGGAGTGGGATTGACCAAAGCACTCGGTCAGGGCGAACTCGGGCCGTCGAGCGACACCCAGCTATTCAAGGACATCAACGAACGAGCCCATGACGAGGGTTATGTCGTGGCGAAGTTCAACGATCTCGTGAACTGGGCGCGTTCCGGCAGTCTCTGGCCGATGACCTTCGGGCTCGCCTGCTGTGCCGTCGAAATGATGCATGCGGCAGCCAGCCGCTACGATCTCGACCGCTACGGCGTCATCTTCAGGCCGAGCCCCCGGCAATCCGACGTCATGCTGGTCGCCGGCACGCTCTGCAATAAAATGGCGCCGGCCCTGCGCAAGGTCTACGACCAGATGGCAGAGCCCCGTTATGTCATCTCGATGGGATCATGCGCCAATGGCGGCGGCTATTACCACTATTCCTATTCGGTCGTGCGCGGCTGCGATCGGATCGTGCCGGTCGATATCTATGTCCCAGGCTGCCCGCCGACGGCTGAAGCGCTGGTCTACGGCATTCTGCAACTCCAGAAAAAGATCCGCCGCACCGGTACCATCGTGCGCTGAAGATGCCTCGCTTTGAAGTGATTTCCCTCAAGTTTCTCGGATCCGGACATTATCGACCATGAATGAAGAGGCAGCGAATCTACCCGCCGATCCGTCCGCCGGCCTCCAGAGTCACATGCCTGCGGTCGATCACGAGGCGTTGCAGGAGCTCCTGGCGACTGTCGAGCCGGTTCTTGGCGACGACCTGATCGAGCACCGGACGCTGCGGGGCGAACTCACTTTGGTCGTACAGCGGGCGTCGATCGCGAGGGTTCTGGCCTATTTGCGCGACGATCCCAATCTGATGTTCAAGGAGCTCATCGACATCTGCGGGGTCGATTATCCCGACCGCGCCGAGCGGTTCGACGTGGTCTATCATCTCTTGAGCATGCACCATAATCTGCGCATTCGGCTGAAGGTTCGAACCGACGCCAGCTCGCCCGTTCCCACTGCGACCGGCGTTTTCTCCTCGGCCGGCTGGTTCGAGCGGGAAGCCTGGGATCTTTACGGAATTTTCTTCGACGACCACCCGGATCTACGGCGTATCCTTACCGATTACGGCTTCGAGGGCCATCCCCTGCGCAAGGACTTCCCTCTCACTGGTTATGTCGAGGTCCGCTACGATGACGAACAGCGGCGCGTCGTCTACGAGCCCGTCAAACTGCGCCAGGATTTTCGGAGCTTCGATTTCCTGAGCCCCTGGGAGGGTGGGGGCGGCGAATTGTTGCCGGGCGACGAAAAGGCCGAGCCTTCGAACTAGGTTCAGTACAGTCGACACAGCAGGCCGAAAGGATACCATGCCCGAAATCGAGATGCGCAACTACACCATGAATTTCGGACCGCAGCATCCTGCGGCCCACGGTGTGTTGCGCCTGGTGCTCGAAATGGACGGTGAGATCGTCGAGCGCGCCGATCCCCATATCGGCCTGCTGCATCGCGGCACCGAGAAGCTCATCGAGTATCGGCCCTATCTGCAGAACATCGGCTATTTCGACCGTCTCGACTATGTCTCGATGATGAACCAGGAGCACGCCTATGTGCTCGCGGTCGAGAAACTGCTCGGAGTCAATGTGCCACCAAAGGCACAATATATCCGTGTGCTGTTCTCCGAGTTGACGCGGATCATGAACCACATCCTCAACATCACGACGATGGCGCTCGATGTCGGCGCCATGACGCCTCTGCTCTGGGGCTTCGAGGAGCGTGAAAAGCTCATGTACTTCTACGAGGCCGTTTCCGGAGCGCGAATGCACGCCAATTATTTCCGCTTCGGCGGCGTGGCGCGCGACATGCCTGAGGGACTTGAGCAGGAGATCTGGGACTGGACCGAAAGCTACGTCAAGGTCCAGGACGACATCGAATCCCTCCTTAATGAGAACCGTATCTTCAAGCAGCGCACCGTCGATATTGGTGTGATCGGTGCAGAACAGGCGTTCGACCTGGGCTTTTCGGGACCGATGCTGCGCGGCTCGGGGGTCGCCTGGGACCTGCGCAAGGCCCAGCCCTATGAAGTCTATGAAAAGATGGATTTTGACATCCCGGTCGGTAAAGCCGGTGACTGCTACGACCGTTATCTGGTGCGCATGCTGGAGATGCGGGAATCGTTGAAGATCTGCCGGCAATGCATCCACGAAATGCCCGAGGGTCCGGTCCGCACTGCGGACAAGAAAGTCACGCCGCCGTCGCGCCACGACATGAAGCATTCGATGGAGAGCCTGATCCATCACTTCAAGCTCTACACCGAGGGCGTGCATGTGCCGGCAGGCGAGGTCTATGCCGCAGTAGAGGCCCCGAAGGGCGAGTTCGGCGTCTATCTCGTCTCCGACGGCACCAATAAGCCCTATCGGTGCAAGATCCGCTCTCCGGGTTTTGTTCACCTGCAGGCGCTGGAAGCGATGTCGAAGGGTCATCAACTGGCCGATGTGGCGGCGATCATCGGCTCTCAGGACATCGTCTTCGGAGAGATCGACCGATGAACGGCAATGGCGAGACGGCAGGGTTCGCTCCGGACGTCACGGAGTTCGCGTTCACCAAGGCCAACCTCGAGGAGGCGAAGCAGTTTCTCGGGCGCTATCCTGAGGGCAGGCAGGCGAGTGCGGTGATCCCGCTCCTGACCCTGGCGCAGCGGCAACATGGCGGCTGGCTGCCCAAGGCGGTGATGGACTATGTCGCGGCTTACCTCGGGATGCCGAAGATCCGGGTTTACGAGATCGCGACCTTCTACGACATGTTTTATACGGAGCCGGTGGGCCGCATCAAGGTTCGCGTCTGTACGACGACGCCATGCTGGCTTTGCGGCTCCGATGACGTTGTCAGGGCCTGCAAGGACGCGCTGGGTGTGGATATCGGCGAATCCACGGCCGACGGAAGGTTCTATTTGCGCGAGTTCGAATGTCTCGGTGCCTGCGCCAACGCGCCGGTTCTCTGGGTCGATGACGATTTCTACGAAGACCTGGACTATGGGCGGGCCAAGGGCATCGTCGAGGCGCTGAAGCGGAGTGAACAGCCGACACCGGGGCCGCAGTCCGGTCGTGCGGGTTCGATGCCCCTCGGCGGCAGAACCTCACTTTTCAATCAGGATAGCGATCATGCTGCGTGACGCAGACCGGATCTTTCAGAACCTCTACGGCGACGCCTCCTGGAATCTCGAGGCTGCCCGCAAGCGCGGCGATTGGGAAAATACCAAGGATCTCGTGGCGCTTGGCCGGGAAAAGATCGTTGAGGAGATTAAGGATTCGGGCTTGCGCGGGCGCGGCGGCGCAGGCTTTCCGACCGGCCTGAAATGGTCGTTCATGCCCAAACAGTCGGATGGCGGGCCGATCTATCTCGTGGTGAATGCGGACGAGTCCGAGCCTGGAACCTGTAAGGACCGTGAAATTCTGCGCAAGGAGCCGCATAAGCTGATCGAGGGCTGCCTCATTGCAGGCTTCGCGATGGGCTGTACCGCTTGCTACATTTATATCCGCGGTGAATTCATCTATGAGGCCAATATCCTCGAAGCAGCTGTCGCCGAGGCGTACGAGGCGGGGCTGATCGGCAAGGATGCCGCCGGTTCCGGCTATGATTACGAAATCTACGTGCATCGTGGCGCCGGCGCTTATATTTGCGGCGAGGAAACCGGGCTGTTGCAGAGCCTCGAGGGCAAGAAGGGTCAGCCACGCTTGAAGCCGCCCTTTCCGGCCGCCGTCGGCCTCTACGGCCGGCCGAGCACGGTGAATAATGTCGAGACCATTGCCGTTGCGCCCACTATCCTTCGCCGCAGTGCCTCTTGGTTCGCAGGTCTCGGGCCTGAAAAGAATACCGGCACCAAAGTCTTCTGCATCTCCGGCCACGTGAACCAGCCCTGCACGGTCGAAGAGGAAATGGGCATCCCGCTCAAGGAACTTGTCGAAATACATGCAGGCGGCGTGCGCGGCGGCTGGGACAATCTTCTCGCTGTCATTCCCGGTGGTGCTTCGGTCCCCTTGCTGCCGAAATCGATCTGCGATGACGTCAATATGGATTTCGACAGCCTGCGCGCCGCCCAGAGCGGCCTCGGCACGGCGGGCGTTATCGTCATGGATAGATCGACCGACATCGTCAAAGCCATCGCCCGACTGTCGAAGTTCTACATGCACGAATCCTGCGGCCAGTGCACGCCATGCCGCGAGGGCACCGGTTGGCTCTGGCGGATGATGCTGCGGATGGGCGAGGGTAAGGCCAAGGTCGAGGAGATCGACCTCTTGCTCGATGTCACAAAGGAGATCGAGGGCCACACCATCTGCGCCTTGGGCGATGCGGCGGCGTGGCCCGTGCAGGGCCTAATCCGCCATTTCCGCCCGGAACTCGAGCGGCGGATTCACGACTACGCTTCACAGCAAAAGCTCGCAGCCTAGTCTGTCGAGCCCAGCTAGAGGATCTTTGGACAATGCCAACACTCACAGTCGACGGCGTCGAGGTGGAGGTTCCGTCGGGCTCGACCGTGCTTCAGGCCTGCGAGGCGGCGGGACGGGAAATTCCCATCTTCTGCTACCATCCGCGGCTGAACATCGCCGGCAATTGCCGGATGTGTCTGGTCGAGATGGAGCGTTCGCCCAAACCGATCGCTTCCTGCGCGATGCCGGCCGGCGACAATATGGTGATCAAGACCAGCACGCCCCTGGTACATAAAGCGCGCCAGGGCGTGCTGGAAATGCTTTTGATCAACCATCCGCTCGACTGTCCGATCTGCGATCAGGGCGGCGAGTGCGACCTGCAGGATCTGACCCTATTCTACGGCCCCGATCATTCGCGCTTCAAAGAGAACAAGCGCCCCGTATCGGACAAATATCTGGGCCCGCTGGTCTCGACCCACATGACCCGCTGCATTCATTGCACGCGCTGCATCCGTTTTCTCGACGAGGTCGCAGGCGTTGAGGAATTGGGGGCCACCGGCCGCGGCGAGCATATGGAGATCACCAACTGGATCGAGGCCGCTCTGAGTTCGGAGCTGCAGGGCAACATTATCGATCTGTGTCCGGTAGGTGCCCTCAATTCCAAGCCCTATGAATATCGGGCCCGGACCTGGGAGTTGAAGAAGACCGAATCGATCGATGTCTTCGACGCGGTAGGCTGCAATATTCGCCTCGACAGCCGTGGCAGCGAAGTCATGCGGGTGGTCCCGCGGCTGCATGAAGACATCAACGAGGAATGGATTTCGGACAAGGCGCGGTTCTCGCATGACGGTCTAAAAAAGCGCCGCCTCGACGTGCCGATGGTCAAACAGGACGGCAAGCTGCAGCCGAGCGACTGGCGAACCGCTTTTGCGGCAGTGAAGGACAAGCTCGCCGGCGTCGATCCGTCGAAGGTCGCCTTCATCATCGGCGATATGGTCGATTGCGAAAGCATGGTGCTCGTTAAGGATCTCGCCGCCGCCGTCGGCACGCCCCATGTCGATTGCCGGCAGGACGGCGCCAAGCTCGGCGGTGGGCCGAGGGCGGAATATCTCTTCAACACGACGATTGCCGGTATCGAACAGGCCGATGCCTGCCTCCTGATCGGCGCCAACCCGCGCTACGAGGCGCCGCTGATCAATGCGCGTCTCCGCAAGCGCTGGCTTCATGGCGGTTTCCAGGTCGGCCGCGTCGGTGTCCCCTTCGATCTGAATTATCCGGTGCGCGAGCTCGGCGCCGGCACGCAGACGCTTGGCGAACTTGCGGATGGCGGCCACGAATTCTCGGAGGTCATGGACAAGGCCGAGCGGCCCATGCTGATAGTGGGTCCGGGCGCTGTTGCGCGCGGCGATGGCGCTGCCGTCGTTGCCCTGGCTCGAGGGATCGCTGAACGCTACGGTATGATCGAGGAAGACTGGTCGGGCTACAATGTCCTGCATCACGCAGCCTCGAGGGTCGGCGGATTGGATCTCGGCATGCTGCCGGGCGAGGGAGGCCGCGATGTCGCCGCCATTCTGGATGGCGCGGAAAGGGGTGATATCGAGGTCGTTTTCTTGATCGGTGCCGATGATGTCGATCTCTCGGGACTGGATAGGGCGTTCGTCATCTATCAAGGGAGCCATGGAGATGCCGGCGCCAAGGCGGCGGACGTCATTTTCGCAGGCTCAGCCTACACCGAGAAGAATGCCGTCTACGTCAACACCGAAGGCAGGCCGCAACGGGCCTGGTTCTCCGTCTTCCCGCCAGGCGAGGCGAAGGAAGACTGGAAGATATTAAGAGCGCTTTCCGAGGTCATCGGCAAGAAACTGCCATTGGACAGCCTGGGGCAGGTGCGAGCGCGGATGGTGGAAATCGCACCGCATCTGGCCGATTACGATGAGATTCATCCGGCCTCCTGGGAGGAATTCGGCCTCTCCGGCGATCTCTTGAAAGTGCCGTTCCTGTCGCCGGTCGAGGATTTCTTCATGACCAATCCGATCAGTCGCGCTTCGACGGTTATGCAGGAATGTAGCGCCATTCGTCGTCAGCGAAGCGAACAGACGGCCGGAGCAACGGGCACCCATGGCTGAGGCCGGCATCTGGACGACGACGATCTGGCCGTTGTTCCAGATCGTCTTCTTTATTCTTGTGATCGTCGTGCCGTTGCTGCTCGCCGTCGCCTATCTCACACTAGCCGAGCGCAAGATCATTGCGGCCATGCAGCTGCGGCAGGGGCCGATGACCGTCGGGCCCTACGGTCTGCTGCAGCCGATCGCGGACGGGTTGAAGTTGTTCCTGAAGGAAACCGTGATCCCCTCGGGATCGAGCCGGCTGGTTTTCTTTCTGGCACCCGCCATCACCTTCATTCTCGCTATGGTCGGCTGGGCCGTCATTCCCTTCGGCGAAGGCGTGGTCCTGGCCGACATCAATGTCGGCGTGCTCTACCTCTTCGCCATATCGTCGCTTGGCGTCTATGGCATCATCATGGCCGGCTGGGCCAGCAACTCCCGTTATGCCTTTTTAGGAGCGCTCCGCTCCTCGGCACAAATGGTCAGCTACGAGATTGCGATCGGCCTGATCATAATCAACGTCTTGATCTCCTCGGCATCGCTGAATCTCTCGGATATCGTCCGCAGTCAGCAGGACTGGTGGTATGTGATCCCGCATTTCCCGATGTTCCTGATCTTCGTGGTTTCGATGCTGGCCGAAACCAACCGTCATCCGTTCGACCTGCCCGAAGACGAATCGACCCTCGTTACCGGCTACAATGTCGAATATTCGTCGATGACATTCGCCCTCTTCTTCCTGGGCGAATACGCCAACATGATCCTGATGAGCGGGATCTGCGTGACGCTCTTTTTGGGAGGATGGCTGGCCCCCTTCGGCATCGCTCCCTTCACCTGGATCCCCGGGTTCATCTGGTTCGTGCTGAAGGTATGCTTCGTTCTCTTCATCTTCATCTGGGCACGCGCCACGCTTCCCCGCTACCGCTATGACCAGCTGATGCGTCTCGGTTGGAAAGTGTTTCTGCCGTTTTCGCTGTTCTGGGTCGTACTGACCGCGGGCGTGGTGGTGGCTTTCGATCTATTCCCTAATCATTCGCCGGCGGGCTGATCCTGGCCCGTCGCACCAAAAGCAGATTTGAGGCTCTATATGGTTGCCCTTGATCGCCTCGCCCGCAACTTGCTATGGGCGGAGATCGCCAGCGGCTTTGCCTTGACGCTACGATACATGTTCAAGCGCAAGGTGACGTTGAACTATCCTTATGAAAAAGGCCGCATCAGTGGGCGTTTCCGAGGCGAGCACGCGTTGCGCCGCTACCCGAATGGCGAGGAACGCTGTATTGCCTGCAAACTCTGCGAGGCAATCTGCCCGGCCCAGGCAATCACGATCGAAAGCGAGCCAAGGGCCGATGGTAGCCGGCGGACAACGCGCTATGACATTGACATGACCAAATGCATTTATTGCGGTCTGTGTGAGGAATCCTGCCCGGTCGATGCGATCGTCGAGGGACCGAACTACGAATTCGCCGCAGAGACGCGCGAGGAGCTGTTCTATAACAAGGAAAAACTTCTGGCGAATGGCGCAAGGTGGGAGCGTGAGATCGCCCAGAATCTGGCAGCCGACGCGCCGTATCGTTGAGAATGCTTGAGGGCCAGGCCCCGAATCGCACCGCGGAACGCCAAGGATGAGCCTCGAACTTTTCGTCTTCTACGTCTTTGCGATCGTTTGCGTTGGGTCCGCCGTCATGGTGGTGGCCTCCCGCAATCCGGTCCATTCCGTGCTGTTCTTGATTCTAGCCTTCTTCAATGCGGCCGGTCTGTTTGTTTTGGTCGGGGCGGAGTTTCTGGCGATGATCCTGGTCGTCGTCTATGTCGGCGCCGTGGCGGTTCTGTTCATGTTTGTCGTGATGATGCTCGATATCAATTTCGCACAGCTCAGAGAGGGGTTTCAACAATATCTGCCAATCGGTGCCATGGTCGGCTTGGTGTTGTTGGCCGAACTCGTCCTGGTCGTCAGCACCTGGAGCTTCTCCGAAGATGATGCGGCCGTTGCCCAGCCGGACCAGCCCCCGCCATTCGAGATCACAAATGCCGAAGCCTTGGGCAACATCCTCTATACGGATTACTTCTTCCTGTTCCAGGCGGCTGGCGTAATTTTGCTGGTGGCCATTATCGGGGCGATTACGCTAACCCATCGGCGACGGCCGGGAACCAAGCGCCAAAACATCTTTCAGCAAATCCATAAAGGTCCGATGGATACGGTCGAAGTCAGGAAAGTTCGCTCGCGGAGCGGCATTTCATGATCATACCTCTCACGCATTTCCTGACACTGGCCGCCGTCATCTTCACGATCGGCATCTTCGGCATCTTCCTCAATCGGAAGAACGTCATCACCATCATGATGTCGATCGAGCTGATCCTGCTCTCCATCAACATCAACATGGTCGCGTTCAGCGCCTATCTGGATGATTTTTCCGGTCAGGTTTTTGCGCTTTTCATCTTGACGGTGGCAGCGGCCGAAGCGGCGATCGGGCTCGCCATCGTGGTCGTCTATTTCCGCAATCGCGGCTCGATTGAAGTCGAAGACATCAATCTGATGAAGGGCTGAGTCTTCGATGCTGCACATCATCCTGGTCTTTGCCCCGGCGGTCGGCGCGCTTATTGTCGGTCTGTTCGGCCGGCTGCTCGGCGATCGGACGTCGCAACTCATGACCTGCGGCTTGATGGGTGTCTCGGCCTTGTGCGCCATCATCGGGCTGATCACACGGGTCGGTGAGCCGGCCACGAGCGTCGAGATCATGCGCTGGATCCATGTCGCCTCGTTCGAGGTCGACTGGCAGCTCAGGATCGACGCGCTCTCATCCGTGATGATGTTCGTCGTCGCCTTCATCTCGTTTCTGATTCATGTCTATTCGATCGGCTACATGGTCCACGATCCGAGCAAGCCTCGGTTCATGTCCTATCTGTCGCTCTTCACCTTCGCCATGCTGATGCTGGTGACGTCCGACAATCTTATTCAGCTCTTCTTCGGCTGGGAAGGCGTGGGCGTCGCCTCCTATCTCCTGATCGGTTTCTGGTACACGCGGCCCTCCGCTTGTGCCGCCGCCATGAAGGCGTTCATCGTCAATCGCGTCGGCGATTTCGGCTTCGCCCTCGGGATCGCCGGCACCTACCTCGTCTTCGACAGCGTTCAGTTCGACGTCATCTTCGCCAATGCGTCGAATTTTGCCGATACCCGACTGCTGGTGTTCGGCGCCGATTTCGGCACGCTCGAAATCGTCACGTTCCTGATGTTCATAGGTGCGATGGGTAAATCGGCTCAGCTCGGCCTCCATACCTGGCTGCCTGACGCGATGGAGGGGCCGACCCCGGTTTCGGCGCTGATTCATGCGGCGACCATGGTTACGGCCGGGGTCTTTCTCGTTGCCCGGATGTCGCCAATCTTCGAGTTCGCGCCCGGAACCCTGATGTTCGTTACACTCATCGGTGCTTCGACCTGCTTTTTTGCGGCAACGATCGGCGTTGTTCAGAACGACATCAAGCGCGTGATCGCCTATTCGACCTGCTCGCAATTGGGCTACATGTTTTTCGCCTGCGGCGTCGGCGCCTATGCGGCTGGCATTTTCCATCTCTTCACCCATGCCTTTTTCAAGGCGCTGCTGTTTCTCTGCGCCGGATCGGTGATCCATGCGATGTCGGACGAGCAGGACATGCGGAAAATGGGTGGGCTCTGGAAGAAGATCCCGATCACCTATGCCACGATGTGGATCGGCTCGCTGGCCTTGGCGGGCATTCCGATCTTCGCCGGCTACTACTCGAAGGACATGATTATCGAGAGCGCTTTTGCGGCGCATTCGGGCATCGGCACCTACGCCTATTGGCTCGGTACGATTGCCGCCGGCCTCACCGGTCTCTACTCGTTCCGGCTGCTCTTCATGACCTTTCACGGCGAGAGCCGCGCCGATGCACAAACCCAGGCGCATGTCCACGAAAGCCCTTACGTGATGACCGTGCCCTTGATGGTGCTGGCGGTGGGTGCGACGGTGACGGGCTTCCTCGGCACCTCGATGATTGATCCGGATCTCGCCTTCTGGTCTGGCTCGCTGGCCATGCCTGCGGGTGAAAACATCCTGGAGGAGGCGCATCACACGCCCTTCCTCTTCAAGATCCTGCCTCTTGCCCTCGGCCTCTTAGGGATCGCCATTGCGTATCTCTGTTACATGCTGCGGCCGGGGCTGCCAGAGATGATCACGACGCGTGTGCGGCCGCTCCATACTTTCCTCTATAACAAATGGTATTTCGACGAGCTCTACGACTTCATCTTTGTCCGTGGTGCCAAGGCGGCTGGCGCGGGCCTCTGGCGCGGCGGTGATCAGGGCATTATCGATCGCTTCGGACCCGATGGGGTGGCCGGCGGCGCGATTGCAACTGCGAAGCAGGCGATGCGACTGCAGACTGGCTATGTCTATCATTATGCGTTCGTTATGCTGATCGGGGTTGCAGCACTGGTCAGTGTCTTCCTCTATTGGTCGCAGGGATAGCGCCATGGGTGACTGGCCGCTGCTCTCGCTCGTCACGTTCCTGCCGCTGGTAGGTGCGGCGTTCATTTTCTTCATACGCGGTGAGGCGGAGATTGCCGCGCGAAACGCGCGCAGCGTGGCGCTCTGGACGAGCCTCGTCACATTCCTATTGTCGCTGATGGTGCTCGGCAATTTCGACCCCGGTCTGGACGGCTTCCAGTTGGTGGAGCAGGCTGATTGGATGCCGATCCTCGGCATCAGCTACCACATGGGGGTCGACGGCATCTCCTTGTGGTTCGTGCTGTTGTCGACATTGCTGACCGTGCTTTGCGTGATCAGCTCATGGTATTCGGTCAAGGTTCGCGTCAAGGAATACATGATCGCATTCCTGGTCATGGACACGCTAATGGTCGGCGTGTTCTGCGCCCTCGACGTGGTGCTCTTCTATGTCTTCTTCGAGGGCATTCTGATCCCGATGTATCTCATCATCGGGATTTGGGGTGGGCCGAGGCGGATCTACGCGTCCTTCAAGTTCTTTCTATACACGCTCCTCGGCTCGGTCCTGTTCCTGGTGGCTATCCTCTACATGTATCTGCAGGCGGGGACCACAGACATCCCGACCTTGATGACGTTCGAGTTTGCCGAGGGTGCCCAGCGGTGGCTGTGGCTGGCGCTGTTCGCGTCGTTCGCGGTCAAGGTGCCGATGTGGCCATTCCATACCTGGTTGCCGGACGCTCACGTCGAAGCTCCGACCGCGGGCTCGGTATTGCTGGCGGGCGTGCTGTTGAAACTTGGCGGCTACGGCTTTCTGCGGTTCTCACTGCCGATGCTGCCCGACGCGTCCGTCTATTTTACGCCGCTGATCTATGTCTTGAGCACGGTCGCGATCGTCTATACCTCGCTCGTCGCGCTGATGCAGACGGACATGAAGAAGTTGATCGCCTATAGTTCCGTGGCGCATATGGGCATCGTCACGATCGGTATCTTCACGCCCAACGCGCTTGGCGTGCAGGGCAGTGTAATCCAGATGTTGAGCCACGGCATCGTCTCCGCAGCCCTCTTCATGATCGTCGGCGTCATCTATGACCGCATGCACACCCGCGAGATTGCTCGTTACGGCGGACTGGTGCAGCGGATGCCGGTTTATGCCGCCGTCTTCATGCTGTTCATGTTGGCTTCCGTCGGGCTACCCGGAACCAGCGGCTTCATCGGCGAGATGCTGGTGATCGTCGGGGTCTTCCAGACCAACACCTGGGTGGCGCTGTTCGCCGCGACCAGTCTGATCCTGGGTGCCTGTTATATGCTTTGGCTCTATCGACGGGTAATCTTTGGCGGTCTGAGCCGCGATGATCTGAAGAGTATTGGCGACATGCGGCCTAACGAGATGATCGCCTTTGCGCCGCTGGTCGTGCTGGTGGTCCTGATGGGAGTTTATCCCTCGATCTTTCTCGATCCGATGATACCGGCCGTGGATACGATACTGGCGCGACTGGCTGACGCGGGCTCGCCGGCGGCTCAGGCCGCTCTCGGCCGATAGCGGGTACTTGAAGGCGGGGATATGAACCCAGGCGACAACTTGAATTTCGAGCCGGCACTGATCGAGGTGTTTCTCTTCATCGCCGGGCTCGTGCTGCTCTTGGTCGGATCGTTGGGCGAGAAAGAAGGTGGTCGCGCCGTAACCCCGCTTGCCGTATTGGCCCTTATCGTCGCCTCATTGCTGCTACTCGGGGTCGATAGCGGACCGGTAGAGACCTTTGGTGGCCATTTCGTCTTCGACGCTTTTGCCGCGTTTCTGAAGGTACTCATTCTCTGGGGTGCGGCCGCGAGCATCGTCCTCGCCCAGGGTTACTTCGACGATTTCCGGCTGCATCATTTCGAATATCCGATCCTCGCGATCTTCGCGAGCCTCGGTATGTGCATGATGGTTTCGGCGAACAGCCTCCTTGCGCTCTATATGGGGCTGGAGCTGCTGAGCTTGCCGCTCTACGTCATGGCCGCTTATCATCGGGATACGCTGCGGTCATCCGAGGCCGGCCTCAAATATTTCATACTCGGTGCTCTGGCCTCGGGTCTGCTGCTGTATGGATGTTCCCTGGTGTACGGCTTTACCGGAACACTCTCATTCGCCGAATTGTCGCTGCATTTCACCAATGCGCCCGAGGGCGTGCCGCTTTCCACAGGCGCCTTGGTCGGCGTGATTTTCGTCATCGCCGGGCTCGCCTTCAAGCTTTCGGCGGTGCCGTTCCACATGTGGACGCCCGATGTCTATGAAGGTGCGCCAACGCCGGTGACGGCCTTCTTCGCGGCAGCCCCCAAGGTAGCCGCACTCGGTCTCATTGTTCGGGTGTTGATGCAGCCCTTCGGTGAGTGGGTGGAAGCTTGGCAGCAGGTGATCGTCTTCATCGCCATCTGCTCGATGCTGCTCGGCGCCTTCGCCGCCATCGGCCAGACCAATTTCAAACGCCTGATGGCCTATAGCAGCATCGGCAATGTCGGTTACGCCCTGGTCGGGCTCGCATCGGGCACGGAAAGGGGCGTCTATGGCGTTCTGGTCTATATCGCGATTTATCTCGTCATGACCCTCGGCACCTTTGCCTGCATCTTGATGATGCGGCGTCAGGGGCGCCCGGTGGAAGCGATCAGCGATCTCGCCGGGCTCTCGAAGACCCAGCCGATGATGGCGCTGGCGCTGGCGATCTTTATGTTCTCGCTGGCGGGAATCCCGCCTCTGGCCGGCTTCTTCGGCAAACTCTATCTGTTCATGGCGGCGGTCGATGCCGGTCTGATCATTGTCGCCGTGATCGGCGTGCTGGCGAGCGTCGTCAGTGCCTATTACTATCTGCGCATTGTGAAGCTGATCTATTTCGATGAGACGACCGATCCCCTCGAGCCTTCAGCGCGGCCGGAACTTGGGGCAATCGCTGCCATTGCCGCCCTTATGATCGCCTTTTTCATCGTCGTGCCCGGCCCTTTGCTCGATGCCGCCGATAGCGCTGCCGCAGCCGTGATGCATTGAGGGCGCCACCGGCCGAAAGCGCGCCGGAAGTCGGCCCGCGATGGCGCATCGAATGGCATGACGAACTTGCCAGCACGAGCGATCTTGCGAGACTGAGAGGCGAGGCGGGCGAGCCTGAGGGTGTCGTGGTCATAGCCGCGAGGCAGAGCCACGGACGCGGCCGTCTGGGCCGGGCCTGGCACTCGCCCGCAGGCAATCTCTATCTGTCCATCCTGTTGCGGCCGCAACGTCCGGCATCGGAACTAGGCAGCCTGGCGCTGGTTGTGGGCCTGGCGCTGCTCGAGGCCCTCGAGCAAAGCAGCGCCTCGAAGCTTGATTTGGCCCTCAAATGGCCCAACGATTTGTTATTGGGCGGTGCCAAACTGGCGGGAATTCTTTTGGAGCATGAAACAGTCGGTTCAAGCGCACCCTATATTGTTCTCGGCTGCGGCGTGAATCTCGAGCATCATCCGGAACTGCCATCCTATCCCGCGACATCGCTCCGGGCCCATGGCATCAGGACGGATCGAAGGACGGTGACCATAGCTTTCTTGGGCTCATTCGAACGGTACTACGCCCAATGGCTGGCCGTCGGCTTCTCTCCATTGCGTTTAGAGTGGCTTCGGCGCGCCTGGCGACATCGCGAGGAATTGCAATTGATGAACGGCAGCAACCAGGTTCGCGGGGTTTTTTCGGAAGTTGACGAGGACGGTGCATTGATCTTGCAGACAGAACTTGGCTTAAGACGATTTCTTGCAGGAGAGATCGTCTCTGTACCGTTGGCCGGACAGAGCTGAAACGGGGGAATTCTCGAATGCTCCTCGCTATCGACGTCGGCAACACCAATACTGTATTCGCGGTGTTCAAAGACCGCGAGCGGCTCGGGCAATGGCGGATGTCGACACGTCACGATCGAACGGCCGACGAATATGCGGCAGCCCTCAGCCAGTTGATGGGCCTGAAGCAGATCGATTATCTCGGCGTCGACTCGATTATCATCTCGAGCGTCGTGCCACTCGCGGTGACCCCGCTTCGCTGGATGAGCCGGGATTTCTTTCACTGCCGGGCATTCGTGGTCCGCGAGGACATCGCACCGCCGATCCAGATCAAGCTGAACAATCCTCATGAGGTGGGCTCCGATCGCGTCGTCAATGCGATCGCTGCGGTCCGTCGTTATGCGCTTCCCCTGATCATTATCGATTTCGGGACGGCAACGACCTTCGATGTCGTCGATGAGGAGGGTGCTTATTGCGGCGGGGCCATTGCCCCGGGCATCAATCTTTCGCTTGAGGCCCTGACCCAGGCCGCCGCCTCATTGCCGCGTATTGCCGTCGAGGCACCCGACAAGGTGATCGGGCGTACGACCGTGGATGCGATGCGAACCGGCATATATTGGGGTTATGTCGGCTTGATCGAGGGCCTGATCGAGCGGATCGAGCGCGAATACGGTAAGACGATGAACGTCATTGGAACGGGCGGCCTTGCGACCTTGTTCGCTGAAGGCTGCCCGCGAATGAGCCGTGTGGATAATGACCTGACGATGGATGGACTCTTGGAAATCTACGATCAAAACATGGAACTTATGCAAGGAAAGGTCAGCTGATGGCCGCTGAGAAGGAACTCCAGTTCGCAGCTCTCGGCGGTCTCGGCGAGATTGGCTTGAACGTCTATCTCTATGGGTATGACGATCAATGGATGATGGTCGATCTCGGGATCACTTTCGCCGACGACCGCCTGCCGGGGGCGGAAATCGTCCTGCCTGATCTGACCTTCATCGAGCAGAAAAAGGATCGTCTCAAGGGTCTGGTTCTGACCCATGCCCATGAGGATCATCTGGGCGCGGTGCCCTATCTCTGGCCGCGGCTGAACTGTCCGATTTACTGCTCCCCGTTTGCCGCGGAAGTGCTCAAGCGCAAGCTTGACGATCATGGAGTCCGTCCAGGTAACAGGCTGCGTGTCGTCAAACCCGGGACGAATTTCGAGATTGGCCCGTTTGCCTGTTATTTCATCGGCATGACACATTCCATCCCCGAGGCCAATGCACTCGCAATCGAAACGCCGCATGGCCGCCTCCTGCATTCCGGTGACTGGAAGCTGGATCCGGCACCCCTGTTGGGTGAGCGGACCCAGGCTGGCGCCCTCGAGTCATTCGGCGATCAGGGCGTGCTCGCCCTCCTATGCGACAGCACCAATGTTCTGACCCCAGGTACATCGGGCTCTGAATCCGAGGTTCGTGACAGTCTACGCAAACTGATTGCCGAGCAACCTCACCGCGTGGCGCTGACGACCTTCGCCTCGAACCTTGCGAGGCTGCAGACAGCGATCCAAGCGGGTCACGAAGCCGGCCGTCAGATTTTCGTCGTCGGCCGCTCGATGAACAAGATGATCGAGGCGGCTCGCGAGGTCGGTTACCTCAAGAATCTGCCGCCGATCCAGGATATACGCGACGCCGATCGGCCGCCGCGTGACAAGGTGATGTTGCTGGTGACAGGCTCGCAAGGCGAGGCCCGGGCGGCGCTGACCCGGATCGCCATCAACCAGCATCCGAGGATCAAGCTCGATGCCGGCGACACTGTGATCTTTTCCTCGAAGATCATTCCAGGCAACGAGCGCACGCTTTACAATCTTCACAATCTACTGGTGACGCGCGACATCGAAGTCATCACCGAAGAGGACCATTTCGTTCATGTGTCGGGTCATCCTTGTCGCGACGAGATCGAGCAGCTCTATCGCTGGGTCCGGCCCGAGATAGCGGTACCAATCCATGGTGAGGCGCGCCACCTCCATGCACATCAACGTTTCGCCATGAAGCTCGGCGTGCCGACACCGCTCCTGATCGAAAATGGCGATCTCCTGCGCCTGGCGCCCGGCATACCGGAAGTCATCGACGAGGTTCCGGTCGGACGCATGGTGGTCGAGAGCGAGGAAATCATCGAAGCTGGGGACGAACTCTACCGAACCCGGCGGCGATTGATGAACCATGGGACCATCCTGGTGTCGTTGGTGTTCGACGATCTCGGCTCATTGTTAAGCGAGCCGCGTATTGCGGCGCACGGTCTGGTCGAATCGGAGCGCTTCGGACAATTCCGTTCGCGCGTCGTCGAGCAGATCATGGATGCCGTCGAGGAACTCGGCGACGACGAGGTCGAGGAGGATGAGCGGGTGCGCGAGGCGACGCGGTTTGCGCTGCGTCAGGCTCTGGATCTTCCACGCTTTCGACGACCGCTGGTGGAGATCCAGATCCTGAGATTATCCTCCGAGGCCCTGGCGGGGACGCAGGCCAAAGCCCAGGTCGCCTGATGATCGGCCGTCTCAACCATGTCGCCATCGCGGTGCCGGACCTCGATGCGGCATGTTCGATCTACCGGTCCAGACTGGGCGCCAGACTTTCGGAGATTCAAGAGCTTGCCGAGCATGGCGTGCGGACCGTGTTCGTCGATCTCGCTAACACCCGGATCGAGCTCCTGGGAACATTGGGCGCAAACTCTCCGATCGATGCGTTCCTTGCCCGCAACCCGGAAGGCGGACTGCACCATATCTGCTACGAAGTGGCCGATATCGAGGCGGCGCGGCAACGGCTCGTCCAGGAGGGTGCTCGGATACTGGGCGACGGGCAGCCACGTGCCGGTGCTCATGGCAAACCCGTACTCTTCGTCCATCCAAAGGATATGCTCGGGACATTGGTCGAGCTCGAAGAGACATGAGCATCGTCAGTGCCGTCGTCACCTTCGTCATCGTCTGGTGGCTCATTTTCTTCATGGCCCTGCCGATCGGCGTCAGACCGCAATCGGATCCCGTGCCGGGTTCCGACCTCGGCGCGCCCGAACGACCGAATCTTCGGATCAAGGTGGCTGCAACCACCGTCCTGGCGATTGCCTTGACCGCCCTCATCGCCTGGGTGATCGATCAAGGGTTCATCTCCCTACGCCCCGGCAATAGCTGATCTCAAGGATTTGTGACAGGCGCTGTAAAGATTGGGCGGACGAATTCCCTTCTTATCCCCCGTTATTTGAGCTAAACTCAACAACTGGGTATGTCCGGTGGTGGATTTTGTTGGCTGCCGGATGTAATCCACTTGAGATTCGGATCGTGAGGGGGCGCCATATGAACGACCGCTATGAAAGCGGTGGTCGGGTCGTTATCTGAAACTTCGCGACATGGTTGAAAAGGCTTGGTTTCACTCATGGGGGAACTAACCTATAGATTGTGCGCGCCAAATTTAGGACTGGATGCAACTAGTGGGTTTTGTCGACGTGGCGAGGCTCCGATAAATAGATAAAATTTGAGGAAAATTAGTTAAGAATTCGACATACCTTTTTGCTGCAACCTTAACAATTTTTTAGAAAATTTCTCTTGCATCTTCGAAACTCCGGAGGCATATTATCGATGTGTTCATAGGAGTTTTCCCTGTGACACCCGACTTGAGGCGTTTCCTCCCTATTGCTGCCGCGGCGAAAGCCGCGGCACTTTTTTTGGCATTCCGGCCATTTCATGGGCAAAACCGCGTGAATTCACGCAACTAAAAGGCGATAATGCGGTCGCAGGTTTTTGCTCGATCCTTTCGACGGAATACATTCCGTTGCGCCCAGGTTGTATGAGTAGGCGAGGCCTTGTGGCAGAAGGATCTGATCGGACCGATCCGGTGAGCAGCGTTAAAACCGTGCATTGTCAGTGAATACTGCGATCACTATGGTTCGGCCTGTCGCTGTCGACCGCGCCGTCGCTCCATATCCCTAATTCCACAGGACTTTCATGCGTCTCTCCGGTTTCTTTCTCCCTGTCCTCAAGGAATCCCCCGCGGAAGCTGAAATCGTGTCCCATAAGCTGATGCTGAGAGCGGGCATGATCCAACAGCTTTCGGCCGGGATTTATAGCTGGCTGCCACTAGGTTATGCTGTGCTGCGGAAAGTGGAGACGATCGTCCGGGAGGAAATGAACCGGGCAGGGGCGCTCGAAATTCTCATGCCGACGGTGCAACCCGCCGATCTTTGGATCGAAAGCGGCCGCTACGACTCCTATGGCCGGGAGATGTTGCGCATCCTCGACCGGCATGATCGGAAGATGCTGTACGGCCCGACTAACGAGGAGATCGTCACCGATATCTTTCGCAGGCATGTCAAGAGCTACCGCGATTTGCCACTCAATCTGTATCATATCCAATGGAAATTCCGGGACGAGGTCCGCCCACGCTTCGGCGTCATGCGCGGCCGCGAATTCCTGATGAAGGATGCCTATAGCTTCGATGTCGATTTCCAGTCGTCAAAAGCGTCCTACGACAGGATGTTCCTGGCCTATCTGCGGATCTTTCGGCGTATGGGGCTCACCGCAATTCCGATGGAGGCGGAGACGGGACCGATCGGTGGCGACATGAGCCATGAATTCCAGATCCTCGCCTCGACCGGCGAGAGCGAAGTGTTCTTCGATGCCGCCTTCGAGGCGATCGATTTTACCTCGGATGAAATCGATATCGAGGAATTGAAGAACCTTTACGCCGCGGCCGACGACAAGCACGACCCCCAAACCTGCTCGGTGCCAGCGGAGAAGCTGCGCCAGGGCCGGGGCATAGAGGTCGGCCATATCTTCCATTTCGGCACCGAGTATTCCAAGCCTATGGGCGCGAGCGTCACCGATGCCGAAGGCAATGAGTTTGATGTGCTGATGGGCTCCTATGGGGTCGGCGTCTCGCGGCTGGTCGGCGCCCTGATCGAGGCGTTTCATGACGAAAAGGGCATCATCTGGCCTGAAAGCGTCGCACCCTTCCTTGTCGCCCTGATCAATCTTCGGGTCGACGACGAGACCTGTGTGGCGATGGCCGACGAACTCTATAGCCGGCTGCGGTCGGCCCGGGTCGAAGTGCTGCTCGATGACACCGAAGGCCGTGCCGGAGCCAAGTTCGCGACGATGGAGCTCATCGGTATACCCTGGCAGGTCACCATCGGTCCGCGTGGCGTCAAGGCCGGCGTGGTCGAGCTTAAATCGCGTGCTACCGGGCAAAGTGAAGAATTGTCTCCGGATCAGCTCATCGAGCGCTTCGCCGCTTGATGTTCAATAAAGCCGAGCGCCAGGTTGCCTGGCGCTATCTCCGACCGACGCGGCAGGAGGGCTTCGTCTCGCTGATCGCCGCCTTTGCGCTTCTGGGAATAGCACTGGGGGTCGGCACGCTCATTGTCGTGCTCGCCGTCATGAACGGGTTTCGGTCCGAGCTTCTGGGTCGCGTGCTGGGCGTCAACGGTCATGTGACGATCACTTCCGGACCGGAAGGCATTGAGGAATACGAAGGGATCGTCGCCAGACTGCAGGGCATGAAGGGTCTGGTCGACACCATGCCCTATCTCGAGGGCCAGGTGATGGCATCGGCCAACGGCGTCAATTCGGGTGCCCTGGTCCGGGGGGTGAAAGCCGAAGATCTGCTCCGTCGAGAGGTGTTTCGAGACAATGTCAGGGCCGGTTCGCTCGATTCGGTCGCCGAGCCGGGGCATATCGCCATCGGCAGCCGCATGGCGCAGCGCATGGGTCTGCGCCTGGGCGACAGTATTTCGCTAATCTCGCCACAAGGTGCCGCCACGGCATTCGGTACCATCCCCCGAATCCAGAAATACGAAATCGGCGCGGTCTTCGAAGTCGGGATGTACGAGTACGACAACAGCTTCGTCTATATCCCGCTGAGCGATGCCCAGGCCTATTTCCAGCTGCCGGATCGGGTCAATGCCGTCGAAGTGCTGGTCGATCAACCCGAAGCCGTCGGCCGCTACCGGGACTCGATCAGAGAGCGCGTCGGCAACACCGGCCGCATCGTCGATTGGCAGCAGCTCAACGCGCATTTCTTCAACGCGCTCGAGGTCGAGCGCAACGTCATGTTCTTGATTCTGACGCTGATCATTCTGGTCGCCGCATTCAATATCATTACGGGTCTCACCATGCTGGTCCGCAGCAAAAGCCGAGATATCGCGGTGCTGAGGACGATCGGTGCCACACGCGGTGCCGTCATGCGCATCTTTTTCATGAGCGGGGCAACGATAGGCGTTCTCGGTACGCTCTCCGGTTTCGCCCTGGGACTAGCCTTCGCTCTCAATATCGACACGATCCGTCTCTGGCTCGAAGGATGGACCGGGGCAGAGCTCTGGTCCGCCGAAATCCGCTTCCTTTCCGGGCTTCCGGCAGAGGTCAGGGTCGACGATGTGGTTCGAGTCGTTGCGATGGGGCTGGGGCTGTCGTTTCTGGCGACGATCTATCCGGCCTGGCGCGCGGCGCGCTTGGATCCGGTCGAAGCACTACGCTATGAATAGCCGAAGGTTTCGATGACCCAGAAGGCCGCATCGATCCTACAACTCGAGGACGTTCATCGATCCTACCGCCAGGGAGCGGTGACCCTCGAAATCCTCAAGGGCATCGATCTCGAGATCGTTCCCGGTGAACTTGTGGCCTTGGTCGGCCCCTCGGGTGCCGGAAAATCGACATTGCTCCATCTGGCAGGGCTTTTGGAGCGGGGCAGCACCGGTGAAATCACCGTTGATGGACGAAGCTGCAGTCGCCTGACGGATCGAGAACGTACCCGCTTGCGGCGTGAGCGGATCGGCTTCGTCTATCAATTCCATCATCTGCTCCCTGATTTTACCGCTCTCGAAAACGTCGCGTTGCCGCAGCTCTTCGCAAAGATGGGACCAGGGGCCGCCTCGCGGCGTGGTCGGGAATTGCTTGAGCGTCTCGGGCTTGGAGATCGGCTGAGACACCGGCCCGGCCGACTTTCCGGCGGCGAACAACAACGCGTCGCGATCGCCCGTGCTCTCGCCAATCGCCCCAAACTGATCCTGGCCGATGAGCCGACCGGCAATCTCGATCCTGAAACGTCGAACGAAGTGTTCGATGTATTCCTGGACATCGTGCGCGAAGAATCGGCAGGGGCACTCATTGCCACGCACAATCTTGCCCTCGCGGCCCGCATGGACCGGCGACTGAGGCTCGCGGAAGGCCGTCTGGTCCCTTTCGATCGGATTGTCGAAAACGCAACATTCGGATGAGATTTAGCCGACAACCACAAAATATTGTGGACATGTAGGTCTCGGGTCTTGCGTTCGAGTCCCGAATCGAGGGAATTTGATGGCAAGAACTGAAGCTGGAAGATTGATGGCTCACGCTCCGTTCGTGCATCTACGGGTTCGCTCAGCTTATTCGCTCCTTGAAGGTGCCGTCAGGTATGAGGCCTTGGTCGAGCGCTGCGCCGATCCTGCCTGGTCCATGCCTGCTGTGGCGGTCACCGATCACGCAAATCTATTCGGTGCAATGCAGTTCTGTGCGGCAGCAAAGGATAGCGGGGTTCAGCCGATCGTCGGCGCCCTGATGCCGCTTGGCCGGAGCGACGATACCAAGACATTCAATGGCGGCAACGGCAAGCCGCAGCCGGAGGAACTGGTCACTCTGTTGGTCCAGGATGAGGTTGGATTCCGCAATCTCCTGGCGCTGATGAGCCACGCTTACCTCGAGGCGGCCCCAAACCTGGGTCGTGTCGAAATCGCTCCCGAAATCCTTGCGGAGCGAAGCGAAGGCCTGGTGCTGCTTGACGGTGGGGCCTTCGGCCCGCTGGGTGCGGCGATCCGCCGTGGCGACCGGCCGGTTGCTGGGGAATTGGTCGAATTACTGCTGCAGGCATTTGGCGATCGATTCTATGTCGAACTGCAACGGCATGGATTGGCCGAGGAAGACGCCTGCGAGATGGAACGAGTGGATCTTGCCTTCGCCCGGGGCATTCCCCTGGTTGCCACCAACGATGTCCATTTCATGGACGAGGACATGCATCGCGCGCATGATGCATTGATCTGCATTGCCGAAGGGACGCAGATCTCGGTGGACGATCGTAGGCGACTGACGCCCGAGCATCGCTTCAAATCCGCCGATGAGATGACGGTCCTTTTTGCTGAACTCCCCGAAGCGATCTCGAACACGATCGAAATCGCCAGACGCTGCGCCTTCGCAACGCCGGAGCGCGCACCGATCCTGCCCCGATACGAGACGGAGGCGGGCCGCGACGAGAGCGATGAACTCCGAGCACAGGCGAGGGAAGGGCTCGAGGAGCGGCTGGCGGCCCATGTCCTCAAACCGGAGATGGATAAGGCTGAGCGAGATGCGGCTTGTGCGCAGTATCGGGACAGGCTCGAGTTCGAGCTCGACGTCATCGTCCAGATGCAGTTTCCGGGGTATTTCCTGATCGTCTCGGACTTCATCAAATGGGCGAAGGCGCGAGATATTCCGGTCGGACCGGGCCGTGGCTCCGGCGCCGGCTCGGTAGTCGCCTGGTCGCTGAAGATCACCGATCTTGATCCGATCCGGTTCGGACTTCTGTTCGAACGGTTTCTCAATCCCGAACGCGTCTCGATGCCGGATTTCGACATCGATTTCTGCCAGGATCGCCGGGACGAGGTGATCCGCCACGTCCAGACCCGCTTCGGCGCGGATAACGTCGCGGCGATCATCACCTTCGGCAAGCTCCAGGCACGGGCGGTGTTGCGTGACGTCGGCCGGGTCATGGGCCTTCCATTCGGACTTGTCGACAAGATCTGCAAGCTCGTGCCCTTCAATCCGGCCCATCCGCCGACGCTCGACCAGGCTCTCGAACTGGAGCCGCGCCTGCAGGCCTGGCGCCAAGATGACGAAGCAGTCGGCCAGATGATCGAAGTCGCCCTCAAGCTCGAAGGGTTGCCGCGCCACGCCTCGACCCATGCGGCGGGTGTCGTCATCGGTGACCGTACCCTCGACGAACTGATCCCGCTTTATCGCGATCCGCGAGCGATGATGCCGGTGACGCAGTTCAACATGAAGGACGTCGAGAAGGCGGGGCTCGTCAAGTTCGACTTTCTGGGGCTGACCACGCTCACCCTGCTCCGGATGGCCGAGGATCTCGTCAAGGCGCGGGGGACGCCCCTGGCACTCGACAAGCTCGAACTGGATGATCCCGCCGTCTACAGGCTCTTGAGCAAGGCCGATACGGCAGGCGTCTTCCAGCTTGAATCGGGCGGCATGCGCGATGCCCTGAAAAAGCTCAAGGCTGACTGCTTTGAAGATATCATCGCCATGGTCTCGCTCTACAGACCGGGACCGATGGACAACATCCCTCGCTATATCGCTGTCAAGCATGGCCGGGAGCAGCCCGCCTATCTGCATCCCTTGCTGAAGCCGATCCTCGAGGAAACCAACGGCGTCATCATCTACCAGGAACAGGTGATGGAGATCGCCAAGCAATTGGC
>JBGSYN010000186.1:0-25208 GCA_041750975.1 Geminicoccaceae bacterium
CCCAGCTCCGCAAGCTGCACGCCCTTGGCCCCTGCGAGCAGGTTCCAGGGAAAGGCCCCGCCCTCGTATATATGGCGAATGAACAATTCCCATTCGGCCTTGAACGCGTTGTCGAAGTCCTGATTGTCCGGGACTTCCTGCCAGGTGTCGAAGAAATCGATCGGCTGCTCGATATCGGGATTCCAGACGGGCTTGGGCGTAGCGCCTCGCGGCTGGATGAAGCACCGGCGAAGGCCGCAGACGGCCGAGCCTTGGGTGCCGTCGACCTGGAAGGTGACGAGATCGTCGCGCCGCACCCGTGTGCACCAGGAGCTGTTGATCTGGGCGATGATCCCGCCCTCGAGTTCGAACATCGCATAGGCGGCATCGTCGGTGTCGCAATCGTAGCGGCTGCCCGCTTCGTCGACCCGTTGCGGAATATGGGTGGCGCCGAGACAGGAGACGGCGCGGGTCTCGCCGAACAGATTATCCAGCACGTAACGCCAGTGGCACAGCATATCGACGATGATGCCGCCGCCATCGGCCTTGCGATAATTCCATGAGGGCCGCTGCGCCGGCTGCCAGTCGCCCTCGAAAACCCAATAGCCGAAATCGCCCTTGACGCTGAGGATGCGGCCGAAGAAACCGGAATCGATCAACCTTTTGAGCTTGCGCAGGCCCGGCAGCCACAATTTGTCCTGCACCACCCCATGACGGACACCTGCGGCCTCTGCCAGCGCGTGAAGCTCAAGCGCTTCGTCGGTGGTGATCGCCGTGGGCTTCTCGCAATAGATGTGTTTTCCATGAGCGATCGCCCGCTTGACGTTGGCCGCCCGGTGCGTGGTGCTGGCGCTGTCGAAGTAGAGACGATCGGTCTCCTCCCGCAGCGCCGCCTCGAGGTCGGTGGTCCAGCGCTCGATGCCATGCCGATCCGCCAGAGCCTCGACCTTGCGCGCATTGCGCCCGACCAGAATGGGATCGAGCTGGACCTGGGTGCCGTCCGACAGCGTCACGCCACCCTGCTCCCGGATCGCCGCCACCGAGCGGATCAGATGCTGGTTGGTGCCCATCCGACCTGTGACACCATTCATGATGATGCCCAAGCGCTCGCCGTCCATCTCGAAGCCCCGCCTTAAATCACTGTCTGGTTACTAATGATTGGAGGCCTGCGCAGTCAAGTCACGCCGATGGATGATATCAGAATTCCAACCTAGTCGACGCGGACCAGGCGGATCGCATGCCAGCCGACCGCCGCGGCGATGATCAGGCTCATCAGAAAACTGCCCGTGGCCCAGACGATGGCGGTGGTGAAATCGTCGCTCTGGGTATCCATCTGGCCGGATCGGACCGTCGCGATCAAGGGCAGTTGAAGAACGCCCGCGACGAAGAATGTATGCAGAACGAAGGTCAGAGACGCCTTGCGCTGCTGGGTATCGCTGAATGTCGCAAGGCTCTCCGGGTGAACCCAGCGGCGGCAGATGAGCGCACTCGGCAGCAGGAACAGCAGGGAGACGAGGATCGTTGCGACGATGGGAAGGCCGATGGCGATGACGTCGACGCCGCCCTCGAAACCCAGCCCGCCCAGGACTTCGACGCAAGCCAGTATGATCCAGGGCAAGGCCGGCGTCACCCAGAGCCAGAAGATCACCCGGCGATAGAGGAGCCGCTGCTTCGGCAAGATCCCAATCCACAATGACGCATTATCGTCTCAACCGTCTGGATAGGCCTCAATGCCTGCCGCGACAAGGCGGCCTGTAGATCCCGTACGAACCGGCACGCACAATCCGGTGTGGTCGGGCAGTGCGCCTTGATCGGTATCGCCTCAAGGTCTTTATGGCGAACCAATACGGTTGCAGCATCCAGGATGGAGGTCCCGAATGACAAAGAATGCACTGATCGTCGGTGCCGGCGACGGTATCAGCGCCTCGTTCGCCCGGTTACTGGCGGCGAATGGCTGGCGGGTTGGTCTGGCCGCGCGCAATGTCGCGAAGCTCGAAGATCTCGCAGGCTCGATCGAGGCCCCTACCTTTGCCTGCGACGCGGTCGATCAAGGCAGTGTCGAGACGATGTTCAGCGATACCGATCGGCGGCTCGGCGATCTGGATCTCGTGCACTACAATCCGAGCGCCCGTTCCCAGGGTTCGTTAATCGACCTCGACCCTGCGGATGTCCGGAACGCCCTGGCGGTGACCGCGTTCGGCGGTTTCCTGGTAGCGCAGCAGGCGGCACGGCGGATGCTGCCTCGCGGCCAAGGTGCCATCTTCTTCACCGGAGCCTCGGCCAGCATCAAGGGCTATCCGCGCTCGGCACCGTTTGCGATGGGTAAGTTCGCCCTTCGCGGTCTGGCGCAAAGCATCGCCCGGGAACTGGCGCCGCAGAATATTCATGTGGCGCATTTCGTGATCGACGGCGCGGTTCGAAACGAACGGCGCGGTCTTGTCTCGAGCGAATCCGAGGCCGATAAATTCCTCGATCCGGACGCCATCGCCCAGAGCTATCTGGCGGTCCTGCAGCAGCATCGCAGCGCCTGGAGCTGGGAACTCGAGCTCCGGCCCTGGGTCGAACGCTTCTAAGGACCCTTCCCGTCCCGAGTGCGACGCGGCGATTTCGAGGGACCGGACCGTTAGAGTTTGGTTAAATAATGTTAGGAATCGTTAAGCGATTTTCTGAGCCTGTTTTTGCGTTGCCAATCAAGAACATAGCGGCGAATGCTGGTCCGCGATGTGACGAACTCAAGTCCGTGAAGTGACGAGACGAAGTCCGTGAAGTGACGACGGTAAGTCCGCGTAGTGACGAGTCTTTCCACGTTGCGGACCGCGATGTGACGAATCCATCAACAGGCGCCGGTCCGCGATGTGATGAAGCCCAATCGGACAGCAAAGTCCGCGATGTGACGAAAGAAATGATCTCGAATTTCCGTCTGGACACTCATCGGAGGGCAGAAAGTCCGCGATGTGACGATCGCCTGAAGCGCCCGGTCCGCGATATGACGAAACCCACAGCCCCGGCGACACGGCGCTGGGCCTATCGCGCCTCTTCGGGTCCGCGATATGACGAAAGCCGGATACCGCGGTCCGTGACATGACGAAACACGATGCGGTTGCGTCCGCGATGTGACGATGCCCGGCATTCCCCTTCCCTGCCCGCTCGAAGCGCCATCGCCCGCACGATCGCTCCAGTCCGCGATGTGATGAAGCCCGAGCGATGCCGATCAGGCGAACAGCGGATGATTGGCGGTGTAAGTCTGGCAGAAGGCGAGAAACGCCTTGTCGACATCATGCAGCTTCTCGCCGGTGCCGACCGTCCAGTCGCGCCAGGCCCGGACCAGGGCGTCGATATCGTAGCCCGGATAGAATTCGCGGGCCTTCGCCATGGTCTTCGGGCGCAGCGCCAGCCGGCTTTCGATATTCTCCATCGAAGGCGGTATCAACGCCGCATCCTCGGCCCGCTTGGAGAGACCGGTCCTCGGCACCACCACCGTGATGAGGCCGGCCAGACCCTCGCGCGCCGGGCGGTCGGTCTCGAACATCAAGCGGTAGTCCGGCAGGCTGTCGCGCGCGATGATCTTGGAGATCTCGCTCTTGAACTGCTTCAGGCCGCGCGAGCTGCCGCATTTCTCGGCGAGGCGCGCCATGCCGATGCGCCATGCCTCCTGATAACCGCAATGTTTTCGCGCGAGCTCATAGAGCCTGCGCTCGAGCCCCATCGACAGGTGGAAATAATCGCGATTGATCGTCAGCACCCGGCGGTTCTCGACCAGCGCCCGCCACAGCCATTCATTGATGGTAAGCTCGACCGCGATCATGATCCGCCGCCCGGTCTTGGTCTTGCGAGTGATGACCCGGTATTTGTCGATCCAGGAGAAACCGCGGCGCTCCTGGATCTCCTCGTGGCCGCTGGAGATTGTCGTCTTCACCGCCGTCGATTGCAGGCGGTCGAGCGCATCCAGGAAGAGATCGTAGCCCCTGGCACTTGTGCTGCGGCTGGTGAGCTTGAGGAACTCATAGGCCGAAAAGCGGAGCTTCGGCTCGACATGCAGGCCGCGCTCGATCCGGTCATTGATGATCGAGGCGCAATAGATCAGAACATCCTTGTCCCAGATCGAGGCGATGCCCTTGTGACCCGGCTGGATCTCGATCCGCACGGCGCCATCGTCATAGACGAAGGGCGTGGTTCTCGGCCGCTTGGTCAGCGCGAAGAAAGGAAACTCCATGAGCGCCCGCTCGTCCTTGACCGGCGCATCGAGGATCGAATCGAGAAAGATATCGACCTGCGCCTCGCTCATGAGGCGAAACCTTCGGCCCGGCGACGTCCCCTCCCCTGCTCCAGCACCAACCGGCCTTGTCGCGACGCGACGCTGTCGCGACGGACAAAGCGGCTGCCGCAGAAAAAACGGGACGCCTGCATATCTTCCATCAGCACAAACCCCAGTCGAACGCGGGCCGGACCTGCGCCGCAAACCCGCGCATTGTCTGCTCGAACCGGCTCTCGGCGGCATGGCATTGCAAAATGGTCCGCGAAGTGACGTTCATTGATTGGACTAGTGGCACATTCGACCTGAGGTTGTCACGCAAAAAATGGTCCGCGAAGTGACGTTACTCGGTTCGGCGCCGGGTCGGAAAGCGTATGCAACGCAGCGGTTTGTGGTTGGTTGTTGCAGGATGCTGGCAGAGCGGCCAACCCTGCCCTATTCTATGACCTGTTCGCATGTGAAAACCTCGGCTCCCGGCCGATTAACCCGGAGGGAAAACGCCCGCAATGAACAGCTCGCCGCAGACTGTCGAGCATTACCGGTCGCTGGACGCGGCACTCGGGTCCTGCGCGCCGCTTGCGGTCGCGGTCTCGGGCGGTGTCGACAGCATGACCCTCGCCTACCACGCTCACGCCCTGTTGGGCGGAGAAGCCCTGATGTTTCATGCCGCCTCCCCCGCCGTGCCGCCGAGTGCCACCGCCCGCGTTCGGGACTATGCGGTACGGCAAGGCTGGTCGCTGGTCGTGCTTGATGCCGGTGAGTTCGACGACGAAACCTATCTCGCCAATCCGGTGAACCGCTGCCTGTTCTGCAAAACCAATCTCTATGGCACGCTCGCTGCCGAGACCGACCGCCAGATCGTCTCGGGCACCAATATCGACGATCTTGGGGACTTTCGTCCCGGTCTGGAAGCCGCTGCAGCGCACGGGGTGCGCCATCCCTTCGTCGAGGCCGGTATCGACAAATCGGGCGTGCGCATGCTCGCCTCGGAACTTGGGCTCGCCGACCTCGCGGAGCTTCCGGCCGCACCCTGCCTTTCCAGCCGGGTGGAAACCGGAATCCCGATCGATCCGGCGCAATTGCCGCGGATCGATGCGGTCGAGCGCCATGTCGGGGCTTCTTTGAAGACTAGAACCGTGCGCTGCCGTGTGCGGCGAAGCGGCGTGGTGCTCGAACTGGACCGCGATACCCATGATAGGCTCGACCATGCGACGGCTGCCTCATTGAGCCGGGAAATCGCGAGCCTGATGGCTGTTCCGGTCCGTGATGTGTCGTTTGCGATCTATCGACGTGGCAGCGCCTTCCTCCGGATCGAGTCGGGGGCAGCCGGCAAAACGTCGCCGACGATTCCATGATCGAGGAAGAAATCACGCTCGATCTGCATCGGGCCGGCCGGCTGGGTTTCGACGAAGCGATCTTCTGCGAGGCCAAGCGGGTGGAGCAGATCCAGGCCATTATCGATGCCGCTGGCCAGGATTCGCGGAGTCTGCTGCTGACCCGACTGACCGAGGACCAGTTTCAGGCGTTGACGACCTGTGGTGATGACCAACTGGACTACGATCCGGTCTCCCGTACAGGATTTTATGCCTGGAATTCGCCTGAGACGACGCTTTCAGGTGTTGCGGTGGTGACGGCCGGCAGTTCCGACGTGCCGGTGGCCAGGGAAGCAATCCGCACCCTCACCTATTATGGTGTCGCCGCCGAGCACGTGTTCGATGTGGGTGTCGCAGGTCTCTGGCGGCTGATGCGCAATGTCGACACATTGCGTGGCTTCTCCGTCGTGATCGTGGTTGCCGGCATGGACGGCGCATTGCCGAGCGTGGTCGCCGGCTTGCTGCCCGGTCTTGTCATCGCCGTGCCGACCTCGGTTGGCTATGGCGCCGCGCGAAATGGCGAAACGGCGTTGCATGCAGCACTCGCGTCCTGCGCGCCTGGCCTGCTGGTAACGAATATCGACAATGGCTATGGAGCCGCCTGTGCGGCGCTCCGGGCGATTGGCCTTACGCGTTCACGTCTCCCGGCCAGCTAGGCCGACAATGTTCGGACGTCCGAACGTGTCTTTCGGATCGCGTCCGTCAGAAAACTGAAGTTCGGACGTCCGAACCCGCTCGCAATTCTTGACGCTGGCCCAGTCGCGTGATCTTCACCTCACGGAGTTTGTATAGCCGAGGTGAAACCTGAACGCGAATGGTCAACACCATAGCGATCGTCAATCAGAAAGGCGGCGTCGGCAAGACGACGACCACGGTCAATCTGGCCTATGCGCTTGCCGGACAAGATCAACGCGTGCTGGCCATCGATACCGATCCGCAGGCCAGCCTGACCTTCTACATGGGCTACGACGAGCGAGATCTCGAACGGCGTCAGGAGACCCTCTATCACACGATGATGGGCGGCCGCGGGGTCGCCGAAATCGTTCAGGGCGACAATCCGGCATTGGTGGCCGCTGGAATTTCCCTGGCCAAGGCCGATGCGGAATTGATTACCGAGCCCGGCGGCTCCTGGGTCCTGAAGGAGGCGCTGGCCTCAATCGTCGGCAATTATGACTTCGTTCTGGTCGATTGCCCGCCGACATTGACCATTCTCACGGTGAATGCGTTGGCTGCCGTCGATCGTGTGCTGATTCCGGTGAAAACCGACATGCTGTCGACGCTCGGGATCCCGCAACTGCTGGACACCATCGCCAAGGTGCAGCGCCGGGCCAATCCGCGGCTGAGCGTGCTCGGTATCCTGCCGACCATGTATAACCCAACCTATGGTCACGATAGCGAAGTTCTGCACGAAATCTCCGCGACATTCGGCAAGACGATCCGTGTGTTCGATGCGATCCGGCGGAGTACAGCCTTCGACCGCGCCGCCGGAACCGGTGATGCCAGCGTGCGGCTCAATCCCGAAATGCCGGGTGCCAAGGCCTATCAAGATCTGGCGAAAAACCTGATTAAGGATGCCGCATGACCACGCGACGCAAAAACGCCAACGCACATGTCCATCGGCTGCTGGCCGATCGGGCTCGGGACCCGTTATTCGATCTCACCACCGATTTGCCGCGGGTAGTCGAAATCGACATTGCGCAGATCCGGCCCAATCCCGATCAGCCGCGGCGTCAGGTCGATACCGCCGGCATCGAGGAGTTGGCCCAATCCATCGCACAGCATGGTTTGTTGCAGCCGATCATCGTCAAGGAAGAGGACGGGGGCTACATCCTGGTCGCCGGCCAGAGACGATTGCTGGCGCATCAGCATCTCGATCGCGAGCGCATCATTGCGCTCCTGACGACGGGCCGGCCTGATGAGTTGGCCCTGATCGAGAACCTGCAGCGGCAGGATCTGCCGCCCTTGGACGAGGCCGAGGCCTTGGCGGCACTGAAGGAACGCTATGGCTACACGCAGGAAGAACTGGCCTCGGCACTGGCCAAGGCAAAAAGCACCATCTCGGAATTGCTTTCGTTGAATTCGTTGCCGGAGTTATTGAAGGCTGAAATCAGGGCCCGGCCGCAGCCCATATCGAAATCGCTGCTGATCGAGATTGCGCGCCTCGATGACGAGAAAGCGCAGCTTCAGTTATGGGAGCGCCTGGGCGGTCTCGATCATATTACGGTCCGTGCGGTTCGGGCTGCCAAGCGCCCGCCGGCGGAGCCGAAACCGGCCACCACCGGAGTCTTCGACCAGGGCAGGGCGGCCGTCACCGCCGGCAGGCAGTTGATACGTCGGCTCGATGATATCGAGAAGCGCAAGGTGACGATCGACCGCGATCTTCGAGGTGTGCTCGAGAGTTTGCGCGGTCAAATCGATGCGCTGCTCGCTGACGAAGTCCACACAAGACACATGGTTTGATGATGACCGATGTGTCTGGATCGATACAGATCATTAGCGCGTCAGGGAGGAATCGTCGTGAACCTTGACCGCAAGGTGCTCATCGCGCCCTCGATCCTCGCCGCCGATTTTTCCAGGCTCGGTGAAGAGGTGAGGGCGGTCTCGACGGCCGGTGCCGACTGGATTCACCTCGACGTGATGGACGGCTCGTTCGTACCCAATATCAGCTACGGGTCGGCCGTGATCGGGGCGGTCCGCGGCATGACGGACAAGCCGTTCGACTGTCATCTGATGATCGAGAACCCGGATCGCTATCTCGGCGATTTCGCGGCGGCAGGGGTGGATCGCATTACTGTTCATGCGGAAGCCTGCCGTCATCTCGACCGCACACTTGCGGCGATTCAAGGTCTGGGCAAAAGGGCAGGGGTCGCGCTGAACCCGGCAACGCCGGAGACCGCTCTGGACTACGTCTGGGACAAGCTCGATCTCGTTCTTGTCATGACCGTCAATCCGGGTTTCGGCGGGCAGCGCTTCATTCCGTCCTGTCTCGACAAGATCCGCCGGATCAGGGCCAAAGCGACGAACCAGGCGATGCATATCGAGGTCGATGGCGGGATCGGGGCCGAGACGGCCGGGCGCGTTTGCGATGCCGGCGCCGACGTCCTGGTCGCCGGCACGGCAATCTTCAAAAGCTCCGATTACCGCCGGGCTATCGACGCTCTGCGGCCAGGCATGAGCAGCTAGGTACCAATACCTAAGATCCGGTCTCGACGCGCCAGGCAAGGGCCAGCATCAAGGCGGAGACGGCGAGCACCCATGAGCCGAGAATGCGAACGCCGATCGGAAGCCAGCGGTGATCGGCCTGGCGGCCGGCCCATCGGGCGGCGCTCAGGGCGTAGAACATGATCAGCTGAACGCCGATGAAGCTGCCGAGGATAAACAGCAGCATCACCGGCAGCGCTGCCGGTGCGGGCATGGTGATGATGCCGACGACGAGCCCCATCGCCGCACCGAACGGCCAGACGGCGGAAGCCGGCAAGGGCTGTGCCGCGGCCACTGCCGCACCGGCAATGAGGGCGAAGACGATGATCCACCATTCCGGCGCATAAAGCATGGGCTGGAGCCAGGCAGCGGACAATCCGATGATCATCGCCAATGAGAAGCCGATCCAGGCGGGTCCTCTGATCCTTGCGGCATTCTGACCCAGCACCATGCCGAAACCGGCCAGAGCGAGGGCCTGACCGACATCGATCAACGGATGCAGCAGCCCCTGATAGAACGAGCCGATGCCGGGAAAGGGGCTGTGCGCCGAGGCGGCCGAAGGCACCAGCGCCAGGAAGCCGCCCAGCGCGAGACATCGCCACAACTGATCGCGCCCGATCGGCTAGACGGGGCAGTCAGACAAACCCGAACAGGAACGCCACTCCGGCAACCGCAATGGCCGCGCCGCCGGTACGAATCGCCAAAGCACCGCCGGGCCGGCCGATCAGCAGCCCGAGCGCAATGCCTGAAAGATGCAGCAGACCCGTGGCGATGACGAAGCCGAGCGAATAGGCAATCGGGCTCGTCGCATCCGGCAGTTCGGTGCCATGGGCGTGACCGTGTAGGATGGCGAAGGCGCCGACGATGATCGCCGCGATCCAAAGGGGCGCCCGGACCGCAAGGGCGATCAGCAGCCCGAGCACGATCGAGGAGGCGGCGATCCCCATTTCGACCGCCGGCAGGGGAAATCCGAGCACGCCCAGAGCCCCGCCGAATGCCATGATGACCGGAAAGACAACCGGCAGGATCCAGATCGCGGGCGAGCCCAGAAAGGCTCCCCACAGGCCGACGGCGACCATCGCCACGACATGGTCCCAGCCGAAGATCGGATGGGTGAAGCCCGAAAGGAAACCGCCGCCAAACCCTGCAGCCCCTTCGGTGTGGGCGAGGGCCGGGCCAGCCAGCAAGAACAACCCGAACATCAGGACGAAAACAAGATCGAGGAACCGCTTGGCGGGCATGGATCAATCCTCCAGAGAATGGCTTAGGACGCTATCTAGACTGGCTTACGCAATCATGTCACCGAACAGATGCCGAACCGGCAAAAGACTGCGGATGCCGGCCGAGTTCGAGCCCCATGCCGGGACCTGGATGATCTGGCCGGAGCGCAAGGATAATTGGCGGCAGGATGCATTGCCGGCGCAACGGGCCTTCGCGGCCGTCGCCCAGGCAATCGCTCAAGCCGAACCCGTCACCATGATCGTGAGCGAGCAGGGGCGGGCCGCGGCCCAGAGCACGCTCGGCCCGACCATCCGCCTCGTCACCGCGCCCAGCAATGACTCCTGGGCGCGGGATGTCGGTGCCACCTTCCTGATCGACGAGTACGGCCGGTTGCAGGCTGTGGACTGGCCCTTCAACGCCTGGGGCGGGCTGTACGCGGAATACGGCGACGATGATCGCATCGCGGCCCTCATGGCGGCCCAGGAGGGCTGTGAGGCGCTGCGGGCGTCCTTCGTCATGGAAGGCGGTGCAATCGTCGTGGACGGGGAGGGGACCCTGGTGACGACCGCCTCCTGTCTGCTCGATCCCAACCGCAATCCCGGCATTACACGGGCCGAAATCGAGGCCGAGTTCGCCGCTATCCTCGGTGCCGAAACCGTGATCTGGCTCGACGCAGGGATCCCGGAAGATGAGACCGGCGGGCATATCGACAATCTTCTGGCATTCGCGGCACCGGGCCATGTCCTGATGAGCTGGTGCGACGATCCTAACGACCCGCATCACGCGGTCTCGAAGGCGGCATTGGAGGGCCTAAAGAAGTCAAAGGATGCGCGAGGGCGATCCCTCGAGATCACGAGACTGCCGGTGCCGGGACCGCTCTACCGGTCTCCCTCGGATTTCGGGGAGCTCGAGGTGTGGGACGGCGCTGGCTATGCGCGGCATGAAGGTGCTCGCCTGGCGGCCTCCTACGCCAATTTCTACATCGCCAATGATCGTGTGATCATGCCGCTGCTCGATCCCCGCACCGACGACGACGCCAGGCGCATCCTTGAGGCCGCGTTCCCGGAGCGCACCGTGGTCGGTATCGAGAGCCGGGAGATCCTGCTGGGCGGCGGCAATATACACTGCATCACGCAACAGGTCCCGGCCACGGATGGAACACGACCCTGAAAAAAGTTCGGGGCCCCTGAGGACCCCGAACGTCTCGCCTTGGCGAAGAGATTAGCGCTTGCGGATTTCCACCCGCCGATTGAGTGCGCGTCCTTCCGCGGTGTCGTTGGAGGCAACCGGCCTGGTCTCGCCGAAGCCCTGGACGACCATGCGATCCGTGGTCACGCCTTGGCCTTCGAGATAGTCGGCGACGGACTGAGCCCGCCGCTCGGAGAGGCCCTGATTGTACTCTTCCGTGCCGACGCTGTCGGTGAAGCCCCAAACTAGAGCGCGCTCGTTGCTATTTTCGACCAGCAATTGAGCGATCTCGTTCAGTTCCGCCTCGAACTCTGGCTTGATGTTGGACCGATCGAAGTCGAACAGAACGTCCGAGCTCAGCACGATGGTTTCGGCAACGATGACCTCAGGCTGTCCCTCGATCGTCTCCATCGCCGACATGAAGGTGCCGCGGCAGGCGGCGATATCCAGCGGCTGCCGGTTTTCCGCCTGCTGCTCGATCCAGCAATTGTAGGAACAAACGGCCGCGGCCATTTCCTGCGGGAACTCGTCCTGCTTGTTTTCCGACACGGCATTCAGATAGCGCTGCCGCGCGGCGGTCAGCTCAGCGACCTTGTCTTCGGGCAAATTGCGCGGCTGCAGGTCGGGTGTGTTGATCGGCTCAGGCTCGACCGTACCCTGGGTCGCGCCGCTGATGGCGTTCGCGGAATGGAACTGGGTGGACTGCCAGTCCTGCATCTCGTTGAACTCGAAATCGGCGTATTGCATGCACTGATCGTAGAGCGCCTGGTTGTAGGCGGGGCCTCCCGGCTGTGTGCTGCTGGCGCGACTGAACGCCTGCTCTGCACGATATCCGCCACAGCTTGCGGTCAGGGCGGCGAGTGCGACCACCGTAATGGCTGATGATCCAATTCTCATCTCTTCTTTTCCTCCAAAAGGAACGAGCTGGTTGCTCGGCTCGATTCAATAACGTGTGGCCGTCTCGAAAGCCTCCTCCGCCTTCGATCTGTCCCTCTGTCTACCGCTGTGGCCATACCAGAGCCGTGCGGCAACTCTAGGCCGTTCTGTCGATGGTTGTGTGGTTTCTGCCAGACTGTGTCCCGGACCACACATAAAGACCCTTCAACGGCGCGCTTCCGGGTTGGCGGTACGGTTCGTCACACGTGGCTGAACCGCTCCACTCCAGCGCTATCTAGAATGGTGCGGCGGGAGCGGTGCCGAGGCGCCAAAGTCGAAATTTGAACAGGTGTGACGATGCTGGAAAATATTGGGGCTGTCGATCTGGCGCGGATGCAATTTGCGTTCACCGTGGCGTTTCACATTATCTTCCCGGCCATCTCCATCGGGCTTGCGAGCTATCTGGCGGTCCTCGAAGGCCTGTCGCTTATGACCGGACGCGACATCTTCATGCGGCTCTACCGCTATTGGATCAAGATCTTTGCCGTGACCTTCGGCATGGGCGTCGTCTCCGGTCTGGTCATGAGCTATCAATTCGGCACGAATTGGAGCGTGTACGCCGACAAGACCGGGCCTATACTCGGCCCGTTGATGGGCTATGAGGTGCTCTCGGCCTTCTTTCTCGAGGCTGGATTTCTCGGTGTCATGCTGTTCGGCATGAACAAGGTCGGCAAGCGCCTGCACTTTCTCGCGACCTTGATGGTCGCCTTCGGCACCGCGTTCTCGGCGTTCTGGATCCTCTCGGTAAATTCCTGGATGCAGACACCCGCCGGCTACTCGATCAATGAAATGGGTCAGTTCGTGCCCGAGGATTGGTGGGCGATCGTCTTCAATCCCTCCTTTCCCTACAGGCTCGTGCACATGTTGCTCGCCGCCTACCTGACCACGGCCTTCATCGTCGGCGGCGTCGGCGCCTTCCATCTGTTGCGCGAGCGCGGCAATGAAGCCGCACGTCTCATGTTCTCGATGGCGATGTGGATGGCAGCCATCGTCGCCCCCATCCAGATGGTCGTTGGCGATTTCCACGGGATCAACACGCTCGAGCACCAGCCGGCCAAGATCGCCGCCATGGAAGGCCATTTCGAGCCCGAAACCTCGGCACCTTTGCTGCTATTCGGGATCCCCGACATGGAAGCCGGCGAAACCAGGTACAAAATCGGCATTCCCTATCTCGGGAGCTTGATCCTCACTCATTCCCTGGACGGCCGGGTGCCGGGGCTCAACGAGTTTCCGCCCGAAGACCGGCCCAACGCCACGATCGTTTTCTTTAGCTTCCGCATCATGGTCGGCATCGGCATCCTCATGGCGACCATGGGCTTCATCAGTCTCTATCTACGCTGGAAGGGACGGCTCTACGATGTGCCCCTGTTCCACAGGGTAGCCGTGGCCTGCGGGCCGATCGGCATCATCGCTGTGCTGGCAGGCTGGGTCACTACGGAAGTCGGCAGGCAGCCCTTCACCGTCTACGGCCTGTTGCGAACCAGCGATTCGATCTCGCCGATCGCGGCACCTGCGGTCGCCGGATCGCTCCTCGCCTTCGTTATCGTCTACTTCATCGTCTTCGGATTCGGCGTGCTTTACCTGCTGCGCTTGATGCGGCGTCCGCCGGTGCTGCACGAACCGGACGTCGATCCCGATCGTCCGACGCGGACTGGAGGGTCCGCCCAGGCGCAGCGTGTGGTCAAAGGTTCGGAACCATTGCCGGCGGAATAGGACCGGCGGAACAGGAGACGGGACATGGCATTCGATCTGCCGATGGTCTGGGCCTTCATCATCGCTTTCGCGGTGCTCGCCTATGTCATCCTCGACGGTTTCGATCTCGGCATCGGCATCCTGTTCCCGTGGGCGAAAACGGAACAGGAGCGGGGCACGATGATCAACGCCATCGCCCCGGTTTGGGATGGCAACGAAACCTGGCTGATCCTCGGGGGAGGCGGCCTGTTCGCTGCCTTCCCACTGGCCTACAGCATCTTGATGCCGGCGCTCTATGCGCCCCTGATCGCGATGCTGCTCGGCCTGATCTTCAGGGGCGTCGCCTTCGAATTCCGCTTTCGCGACTCGGGCCATCGGCGCTACTGGGATTTCGGCTTCGTCGCCGGTTCCATCATCGCGACATTCTGTCAGGGACTGGCTCTCGGCACCTTCGTCCAGGGGGTCACCGTTGCCGATCGCGCCTATGCCGGCGGTTGGTATGACTGGCTTTCGCCCTTCACCGTCCTTACCGGAATCGCCCTGGTCATCGGCTACGGCCTGCTGGGCGCCTGCTGGCTCATCCTGAAGACCTCCCCGCCGATCCAGGACCGCTTTTTTCAACAAGCGCGGGTTCTCGGCATCGCGCTTCTGGTGATGATCGTCCTGGTCAGCATCTGGACGCCGTTCCTCGATTCGGATGTGCAGACCCGTTGGTTCTCCTGGCCCGGCATCGTCCTCTATGCACCTGTGCCGCTTTTAGTCGCGGCCGGCGGCTACGGGCTCTATTGGGCGCTGGTCAACAAAAAGGAACGCTGGCCATTTCCCTTGGCGCTGGGGCTGTTCGTACTTTCCTATATCGGCCTCGGCATTAGCATTTTTCCCCATGTCGTACCGCATACGGTGACGATCGCCGAGGCCGCCGCCCCGGACAGCAGCCTGAAATTCATGCTCGTCGGCGTCGTCGTCCTGCTGCCCCTGATCATTGCTTACACAGCCTATGCCTATTGGGTTTTCCGCGGCAAGATCGACCCCGAGGCGAGCTATCACTGATGTCATTTGACAAGCTTCGTCCCGGCCTGCGTAAAGGCCTCTGGTTCGTCGCGCTATGGATCGGCGGCATCGCCGTTCTCGGTGTCATCGCTTACGGTATCCGAATGGGGTTGGGCCTTTGATTTTTCGTGTACTGACCACCGCCTGGCTCGCGTTTGTGGCGGCTTCATCACTGACAACAGCAAACGCCTGCGGGCTGGAATCGGCTTGCGAGGTCGCAACCGGAAGCTACCGCGTCGCACTCCCGAGCACCGGGGAAGGGCCGGAATCAGCAGGGGCCGGGGAGCCGATGCCTGTGGTGCTTTGGTTCCACGGGGCCAATGGCTCTGGCACCGGTGCTCTGCGGAATGCCGCCATGACCCAGCCCTTCCTCGATCGAGGCTATGCCTTTGTCGCCGCCGACGGCCTGCTGATGCCCGGGCGCGATTGGACCAATTGGGCGCTGCGCGACGGCCGGGAACCATGGCGCGACGAACTGGCGTTCGCATTGCAGATTCTGGACGATGTCGACCGGCGCTATGGAATCGACCGCGACCGTGTCCTGGTTGCGGGCTTTTCGCGCGGGGCCTCGCTGGTCTGGGACCTCGCCTGCCATGACGCCGAGCACTTCACCGCATTCGCCCCGGTTGCCGGCGCCTTCTGGCGGCCGCACCCCGAGACCTGCGAGAGCGGCCCGATCGATCTGCTGCACACCCACGGTTTTCAGGACGGCACGGTGCCCCTTGAGGGTAGGCCGCTCAGAAGCGAACGCGCGCAGGGCGATGTCTTCGAGGGCCTGGCCCTGCTCCGCCGGACCAATCAATGCGGCAGCGATCGCGCCGATACCTACGCGATGAGCGAGACCTTCTGGTGCAAGGCCTGGACCGAGTGCGACGGCGGCACGGAACTGGAGCTTTGCCTCCATCAAGCCGGCCACGGCGTGCCCCAGGGCTGGAGCGAGATGGCAGTTGCTTGGTTCGAGGGGTTGCAGACCGGTGGTGCGGGAGGCTGACCGGTCCGGATTGCCTCGGTTGAGTTTACTGCTGGGGATTGATCCTCGGACCTGCTGCTCAGGCGACGGTCGCTATCAGTGTGTCGGCTCGAGCTGTTGGCCCGACTGACCGAAGGTTTGGTCGGGATTGAAAAAATTGTCGTCGGTCAAAACGAAGCTGCCGTCATTCAGCTGCCAGGCATTGTTGTAGTTCTGGGATAGCGCCACGGGGCCTTCGGCGGTGTTGTAGCGGGTGGTCTCCCAGATATTCTCGACGCTCTTGGCTTGGCCGGCATCCGACATGCCCTGGCGGCGTTTCCAGCTCTCGAACATCATGTCCGAGACCGAGCCTCTATCGGTCGGGCTGGTTGCAGCCATTGCCGGGGCCGGCTTGTTCTGATTGCGCCACCATTGCTGCACCGCATGCGTCCAAGCGGGATTTGCGCGCAGATTATTGAGAATGATGGGGAAGGAGGGGTGTCCGGCATCGAGTTCGCCTGCCGGCGTCGTGATGGCGAGCAGCAACTCTATCGCGCCGCCGCGGCCTTGGTTCATGCCGCCCTGGCCCCAACCGTCGGGCGTCGCGACTTCGTAGTGGGAGGTGAGAACGACAAAGGCCGTGTGGGTCTCGACACCCTCGATCGTCGCTCGGACCCGCACCATGATACCGTCGTACCATTGGCGAATATTGGGAAGCACCGGCGGCGGAGCAGCCTGGGCCAATTGGCGCACGAGTTGCTCGACTTCGGGCGGGCGCTCCACAGCTAGAATTTCGATCGGTGATTGCGCGAAACGGTCGATGTAGGTCCGAAATGCGGCCTCGGGTTCGGTGATGTCCATCGCCAGACAGCCCTGAGTGGAACCGCCATAATTGTTAACGCTCCAGCTGATCGGCGGCAGGAACGCAACCGCGTAGCGCTCGTCGGGCGCCGCCGCGCGCCAGATCAGCCGTTCACCCTTGTGACAGCCGGATGCCGGATTCCAAATCACGCCGCCCTCCGTTTTCCAATCCGCCGGCACAACCGCGGTGAACGCCGGCATCGCGCCGAACGGTGCGGTGTCGTCCATGATCTCGACCGGCTTGAGTCGGAGCGTTTCGGCTGTTGGTTGACCGGTTCGGCCGACGGCCGCCACGGGCTCGGCGTTGCGGGCGATCATCGTCTCCGGACCGGTGTCGGTCCGATCTTCGGCCGCATCGATCATGAAGCCGTCGAAGGTGAAGCGTCCGAGGCCGGCAGCGGCAATGCCGGCGGCGCCGAAACCGATGTCATCCATGCGGATTTCGCCAACCCGGGAACCATTGACGTTCAAAGACACGTTATTGCCACGCTCGACCAGTGTGAGGCGGTTGGAACCCGGCCGGATCGCGTCGACCTCGCTTTGCATGACCGGACTGAAGCCGCTGCTGTTGCGCCGATAAAGGCCGATCATGCCGCCGGGCTCAAGGACGAACAGAAAATACGAACGTGTGTCCGCATCGAAGCCGTAGAGCAGGCCGGCGAGCGGATTGCCGTTACCGTCCGGTTCCAAGGTGACGTCGACGGTGATACGCCGGCTGCCCTCGCTGCCAGGCGCCGGATTCACATAGAAGTACTGCAGCGCGTTCGGATCGCTGCCATTGGTCATTCGAAAGGCCGGGCCGTCCCGTTCATACCGCCACGGCCCCTCATCGCCACCGCCCGGGAGAAAGGCATCGAGCGATCCCATGCCGGCGCCCGACTGAGCTGCTGCGGTCCCGCCCATAAGCCCGCAAATGAGCATCGGGAAACTCAGTAGCATCAATAAACGGAGCGATAAACGCCCAGGCCGATTGAGAGAACGCATCAAGATCCTCATCAAGAAGTTGGTCGATCTGATCGGGCGGATGATTTGGGTTCGAATGGTGTGGCGCAAGCATAGGCAGGCCCCCGGCGATCGTCCAGGCTCCGCCAGACCGATCCGCCGATTGGACGGTAAACATTTCATTGGTTACGCATTGCGCCCCGATCGATCGACGGCACATCCACGGTTACCAGTACGCCGCTCGAAGGCAGGCCGCTTCGAAGCGACCGCGCGCCGGGCGACGTCTTAGAGGGCCAGGGCCTGCGCCGCCGGACCAATCAATGCGCCGGCGATCATGCCGATGCCTGCGCGATGAGCGCGACGTTCTGGTGCAAGGCCCGGATCGAGTGCGACGGCGGCACGGAACTGGAGCTTTGCCTCTCCATCAAGGCCGCCACGGCGTGCTCCAGAGCTGGAGTGAGATTGCGCTTGTATGGTTCGAGGGGCTGCAGAACGGCCGCGAGGGAGGATGATCAGCCCGGCCCGTCGCGGCAGTGGTTGATCAGAATGGCGAGAGTGGAGGTATAGGATTTCGGCAATGAGATTTGGTACGATGATGGACTAAAGATTTCATTGCCAGAAAGCACCGGGCGACCGCCCTGTTTCGTTGTCGTCTTGGCGGCATTGATCGCGAGCGCTTCAAGGATTTCCGAACGCAACCGCGCCGCACCGGCGCGCATTGCGCGTGCCCATGGCCAGGTGACGGACTCGCGCTCGATCGAGGGCCGCCCGGGGTGGGGCGTGGAGCGCCTGGGCTTCGGCGGAGGGAGCGGCCGCGTCGATTGCTCGATCCGCCGGTTGATCCCGGCCGCCAGCACCTTGGCCGGATTGCAGCCCTGGACGATCTGGTCGCAGAAAAAGAGCACCACCCGGACATCGCGCTCGGCGATGGCGATCTCGATAAAATCGAGGGCCAGCGATTCGATCTCTTTAAGCCGCTCTTCCGCCGGCAAATCGATCGACGCCTTGCAGGCCTCGACCAAAGCCCTGAAATCGGGCTCGGCGGCAAGAGCCTCGATCATTTCGGGCGCCGTCCTGGACTCCCCTGCGATTTGCGCCGGCGTGAGGCCCCGGGCCGTCCGCATGGCGACACGCAACAGCTCGGGCCGCTGCCGCCGCACAAACTGCATCCGGTCGGCCATTGGCGATGAGGGCAGGGCGCTTTGCATGCAAGGACTATAATGAAAACAATGCAAAAATCAAGGAAAAAATACCTTGATCAGCCACATTGTTAGATTTCCGGCCGAGAAACTTCGCGTTCTATCAACTCGCGGATGAACCGTGTGTAGGGGATGCCTCGGTGTTTTGCGCGCTCTTTCAGTGCGTCAAGCAGAGGCATGGGTACACGCATATTGATTTGCGCGGTCTTCGGTTCGAACTCGAAGCTCATCGGTTTGAAGCCCGAAAAATCATACTCCGATAGATCCGCCGTTTCGACAAAACGCTTTGCCTCTTCGTCCGTGACGAAGCGTGGAAACGGCTTAAGTACTTTTCCTTTGTTGTCGCTCATAGTTTTCGATCTCTTCGCCGTGCATGTAGCGGGCGCTGATGGGTCTGATGACGCGTCCGCCATTCCTGTCCCCAAGCGTGAAGACCACAAAGACGTATCGACGTCTCCGGTTTTTGCCGACTGCGTCAAACCGGGTCTCCATGTCTTCCGGATAGCGGTCTGCAAGCACGAGAGGATTGTTGCTTAAGACATACTCGATCTCGGCTTGCGAGACCCCATGCTTGCCGCATTTCGGCCAGTTGCCACCGTCCCATTCGAATAGCGCCACACTACCCATTATCATAAATAATACGCAAATGTATATACAATTTAAGTCTCTATAGTCGATAGGAACCCACTTGGATCACGCTTATTTCGACGCCATATTACGTCATGAAATGTGAGGTTGATATGGACGTCGCGAGTTTCATTGAAGACGATACGTTCTCGCCGGGCCGGATTGCCGAGCGGCTGCGGACGACGAAGGGCGAGATCGCGGACACTTTGGGGCTCAGCCGCGATGCGTTGATGCGGGCCAATCGTATTCACTCACGCAAGACCCAGACACGGCTGCGGCAGATGATGGAGATCCTCAACCGGGTCGAGGCCCATACCGGCTCGATGCTGGGTGCCTATGCCTGGTTCCGCTCGCAACCCCTGCCGGGGTTCGGCGGGATGACGCCCGACCAATTGGTGCGCCAAGGGAATGCCGATTACGTGCATCATTATCTGGACCGGGTGATGGCCGGGGGATACGCCTGACGGAGCCTCGAATAGCATGCGTTTTCGGGGCGCCCTGTTTCGGGCGCATAGCCCTGAATGGTCCTGGATGCCGGTATCGGGAGAGGGCGCGAGTATACATGGGGGAAGGTTCAACCGGCGCGGTGTCGCCGCACTCTACGCCTCAGTGGAACCGATGACGGTGATCCTGGAAGCCATGCCGGTGGGCCTGCCGCTTCAGCCTCTGACACTCTGTGAGTATGAAGTCGACTGCGATGGGCTCGTTGATGCGACGGGCCCGTCAGTGCGTGACGCGTTGAGCATTGCAGCAGGGGAGTTGAACTGCCCGGAATGGGAGCGTCAGATGAACGATGGGCATGTCCCCTTATCGCAGGCCCTTGCGGACAGACTGATCGCCCAGGGCTATCGCGGATTACGTGTACCAAGCTTCGCACCGGGTGCACCTGAAGGCGCCAGCAATCTTGTCTTTTGGGACTGGGGCCCCGAGGCGCCCAAAAAGGTCGTCGTCATCGACGATGACCGGAGGTTGCCGCGTAATCCTTCATCATGGCGTTCGGTCGATCAGGGAGCGTTCAGTTTGCCCGCTGCCAGCCGCGGAGGATCAGGAGGGCAAGCACGAGGAACCAGAAGGCGAGGCTCAGAGGCAGGCCGTTGGGGCCGGCGACCGTCATGAGCGGGCCGCTGAGCATCGGGCCCAAAAGGCCGCCCAGACCCCACATCATCGAGAATGCCGCATTGCCCGCAAAGAGGGCTTCGCCGTCGAACCGGTCGCCGAGCTCGGCCAGCGAGACCGTGTAGATACCGAAGGCGACCGAGCCCCAGAGCACCAGCATCGGCCAGAGACCGGGGCCGTCGATCAGAAAGGGCAGGCTGATCGCGCCAATGGCGGTGAGGATCGCCAAACCGAGGCGGACGGCGCGCCGTGGCAGCCGGTCGGCAATCCAGCCGATGGGGTATTGGAGGGCGATGTTGCCGCCGATCAGAACGCCCACGGCGAGGGCGGCGCGGGCCTCGGTCATGCCGTTTTCGAGCGCGTAAATCGGCAGGAGCGACATGATGGTCTGATCGAACAGGCCGATCATGCCGACGCCGACGAGGAGCGATGGCGCCAGCGGCAGGAAGCGCAGGAATGACCCGACCGAGCCGCCGGTGATGGCCGGCAATTGGTCGCGCGCGGCGATGACGACAGCGAGACCTAAAAGCACCGCTGCAATCGCGATGGCGAACGGCAACAAACCTGCGCTGCCGACGACGGCGATGATGCTCGGCCCGCCGGCGTAGCCGATCGAGGCGGCGACGGCGTAAACGGCGATGATCCGTCCGCGCAAATGGCGCGGGGCAAGTTGGTTGATCCAGGTTTCGCTGACCACGAAAACGGCGTTGGCGGCGGCCCCGAAGACGAACCGGAGCAAGAACCAAACCACTATGTTGGTGCCCAGCGCCAAGCCTGCGAAAATCGCCGCACAGACCAGGAGCGAGGCCGCCATCAAGGGGGTGGCGCCGATTTTCCGGGCGATGAGCGGGGTGAAGGGGGCAAAGAGAATGGTGCCAAGCGGCCCCATCGCGGCGTTGACGCCGATCACCGCCGGCGAGTAGCCCTGCCGCTCGAGGATCAGGGCCAGGAGCGTATGGGAGAGGCTGAGCGCGAAGGCGTAGGCGGCCATGGTCGCGATCGCCGCGACAATACCCCGCCAGGGTTTCACGATGATGTCAGCGCCGGCGGTCCCCTGCCGTGCGCCGGGGTCCAATTCCCTGGATCAATGCCGGTATTCGGGGGCTTCGCGGTCCAGAATGCGTTTCAATGCCGAGAAATGCGCTTCGGCGGACTCGGCTTCCTCGCCGGCGATCTGTTGGGCGGCCTTGCGCGCCATCTCGTCATCGACCAGGCGCAACGGCCGGCCGGTGCTCATCGCCAGCACCTGGTTCTGGCAGGCGCGCTCGAGATAATAGAGCCGGTCGAACGCCACGCCGACATTGTTGCCGATGATCGTGACGCCATGATGAGCCATGAACATGATGTCGCGGTTGCCCATGGCATTGGCGATACGCTCGCCCTCGGCGTCGTCGAGCGCCACGCCGCCATAGTCGTCGTCATAGGCGATGCGGTCGAAGAAGCGGAGCCCCACCTGGTTGCAGGGCTCGAGCCGGCCGTTCTCGATCGTGGTGAGGGCCGTGGCGTAGGGCATGTGCGAGTGCAGGATGCAGCGGGCATGGGGCACTTTGCGGTGCAGCCAGGCATGGATGAAATAGGCAGTGGGCTCGGGGGCAGGGGCACCTTCGGGCTCGATGACATTGCCCTCGACATCGATCAGGAGGAGGTCGGAGGCACGGATCTCGCTCCAGTGCAGGCGGTAGGGGTTGATCAGGAAACGCTCGCCGGTGTCGTCGACCGCGAGGCTGTAATGGTTGCAGACCCCTTCGTTGAGGCCCATGCGTGCCGCCCAGCGGAAGGCTGCTGCGAGATCGATCCGCATTTGTTGGATGTCGTTGGTGATGAATGCATTCATCCTCTTTCCCTTTTTCGAGCGAAGCCGGCACGGTCGGCGCCTCAAATCCTGATCGACGATACCGGCATTTCCCGTTAGATTGAAGCAAACCGGCGGGGGGAAAGCATCGCTGTGTCAGAATTTCGGAGGCTGAACCATGAGCGCTACACTTATTCGCAACGCCAGGATCATCGATGCGAGCGGTGCCGAGCCGTTTTTGGGCGAGGTTCTGATCCAGGGCAATCGCATTCAGGAAGTGGCTCGGGGCGAGGGCCGGATGGCCGGCGACCGGGCGTCACGCGAAATCGACGCCCGGGGCATGACCCTGATGCCCGGCATGGTCGAGGGCCATTGCCATATGAGCTTTACCAACGCTGCGACGACGACCGAACTCGGCGATATCCCGCCCGAGGAGCATGTCCTGGCGACCGCCCGCAACGCGGAACTCCTGTTCGATTGCGGCTTCACCTCGGTCTATGCGGCTGCCGCCTGTAAGGTCCGCCTCGATGTCGTCGTCCGCAACGAGGTCAATGCCGGCCGCCTGAAGGGCCCGAGAATTCGCGCCGCCAGCCCCGAGATCACCGTTACGGCGGGGCTTGGCGACGAGCGCCGGATGCATCAATATCGCGACAGCTTCGCGCTCATCGCCGATGGCGTCGACGAGATCCGCCGGGTCTGCCGGATGTGCATCCGCGAAGGTGTGGACAATCTCAAGATCAACATCTCGGGCGACGATTTCATCCCGCACGCCAAGGGCGAGATCACGACGATGACCGATGCCGAGGTCGCGGTCGCCTGCGAGACGGCGCACGATTTCAACCGCCAGATCGCCGCCCATTGCCGCTCCGCGGAATCGGTCAAACGCGCCGCCCGCAACGGTGTCGACGTCATCTATCATTGCGAATCCGCCGATGAGGAAGCGCTCGACATGCTCGAGGCGAGGAAGGACAAGATTTTCGTCGGCCCCGCCGTCGGGCTCGTGCACAATATCGTGTTCGAAGGCAGGGAGCACGGCATGAGCGACGATGTCGTCGAGTTCATGGGCTTCAAGCGCGGCTTCGAGAACTATTGTCGAACTTACGAGCAGATCCGCAAACGCGGCATCCGTGCCGTGATCGGTGGTGATTACGGCTTCTGTTTCACGCCGCAAGGCACCAATGCCCGGGATATCGGCCATCTCGTCAAGTTCTTCGGCTATTCGCCGATGGAGGCCTTGCTCGCAGCGACCAAGATCGGTGGCGAGATCATGGATATGGCAGATGAGCTCGGCCAAGTCCGCGCCGGCTATCTCGCGGATCTGCTGCTGGTCGACGGCGATCCCCTGAAGGATCTGAGCATACTCGTCGGCGGTGAGCGCTTTGCGATGATCATGAAGGATGGCGTGATGCACAAAGATCCGATCGGCTTCGCAGCCCAGGCGCAGATCGCTGCCGAGTAGCGTCTCAGGCCGGAATTCGCTGGCGCCGAAGGACCTTATCGCCAGCCTTTCGCAGAATTGTCACGCCGTCGTCGCGAATCGGTCCTAAGCAGCTTCGACACGATCGGCAGCCGCGCGAGTCGAATGCGTGCCGATATGGGGGACTGAAGCCATGACGGATCGCGACCCGCTGGATGAAGCTGCACTCGAATATCATCGGGCCGATCCGCCCGGTAAGCTGCGGATCGAAGCGACCAAACCGCTGACGACACAGCGCGATCTGGCGCTGGCCTATTCGCCCGGCGTCGCCGCCGCCTGCCGCGAGATCGTCAGAGATCCGCTGACCGCAGCGGACTACACCTCGAGGGCCAATCTGGTCGCGGTCATCAGCAATGGCACGGCGGTCCTGGGTCTGGGTGCGATCGGGGCGCTCGCCGGCAAGCCGGTGATGGAAGGGAAGGCGGTCCTCTTCAAGAAATTCGCCGGCATCGACGTGTTCGACATCGAGATCGAGGAACGCGATCCGCAGGCCTTCATCGACACGGTAGCACGGCTCGAGCCGACCTTCGGGGCGATCAATCTCGAGGATATCAAGGCACCCGAATGCTTTATCATCGAGAAAGCACTGCGCGAGCGCATGCGTATTCCGGTGTTCCATGACGACCAGCACGGCACGGCGATCGTCTGTGCGGCTGCCGTGACCAACGCCCTCACACTGGTCGACAAGAAGATCGGCGAGATCAAGATCGTGACCTCGGGCGCCGGTGCCGCAGCCATTGCCTGTCTCGATCTCCTGGTCAGTCTCGGCGCCAGGAAGGAAAACATCACGGTCACGGACATCGCGGGCGTTGTCTACCGGGGCCGCACCGAGCAATGGGACGACTATAAAGCGCGCTACGCGGTCGACTCGGACGCGCGCACCCTTGGTGATGTGATCGGCGGCGCCGATCTCTTTCTGGGTCTATCGGCGCCCAACATCCTGAAGCCCGACATGGTCGAGCGCATGGCGCCCAATCCGATGATCCTGGCCATGGCCAATCCCGACCCCGAAATCCGGCCCGAAGACGCGCGCGCGGTGCGGCCCGATGCGCTGCTGGCGACCGGCCGGTCGGATTATCCCAATCAGGTCAACAACGTCCTATGTTTTCCCTTCATCTTTCGGGGCGCCCTCGATGTCGGGGCGACCGCGATCAACGAGGAAATGAAGAAGGCGTGCGTGGTCGCCATTGCCGAATTGACCCGGAAAGCACCCTCCGACGTCGTTTCCAGGGCCTATGGCGGCCAGTCCCTGACCTTCGGGCGGGATTATCTGCTGCCCAAACCGTTCGATCCGCGATTGATGGAAGAGATCGCGCCCAGGGTCGCCAAGGCCGCCATGGATACCGGCGTCGC
>JBGSYN010000187.1:0-1835 GCA_041750975.1 Geminicoccaceae bacterium
GGCCGAAACGCCCACGACCGACGACTCCCCCCTGGCTTCCGAGCCGGTCGAACCGGCGCGAACCGATGGGATCGATACGGCGCAATTACAGGCGCTGGTCGATTCGGTTCCCTGCGCTGCGCTCAATGTGTCGATGGACGAAAGCGGTGTCGTCACGCTGCGTGGCAAGGTCGCCTCGGCCGAGACCCAAATGGCGCTGGCCCGTCAGTTCCAAAGCATCGAAGGGATAGCGGGCTTCCAGGACGAAGTGATCGTCATGCCGCAACCCGCTTGCGAGGCGGTCGCCCTGGTCAATCCGGTGACCCAGCCGGCAGGGATTCCGCTGCAGTTCAACAAGGCGGACCGGACCTATCGGGAAGGCGATTATCTGGTCATCCTGGTCAGCAACAACACCGCCGAAGAGCGGCATTTCCAGGTGGATTTCTACGACCCGAGCGGCGACGTCTATCATCTTCGTCCCAATCCGCTGCAGCTGGAAACGCTTCTGCCCGCTGACGCGGTGGCCCGGATCGGGGTCGAGCCCGCAGAAATGAGCCCCAATGTCCGCCACTACCGGCTCGGGGCCCCCTACGGCCAGGCGACCGTGATCGTCATGGCCACGGACCAGCCGCTATTCGCCGATCCGCGTCCGGAGGCGGAACCCGCCGGCGACTATCTCGAGGATCTGCGCGCCGCCTTGGACACGCTCGCAGAAAGCAATATCGTCACCAATTGGCAGACCCTCGAGATCGTTCCATGACCCCTCGCAATCATCCGGCAATGCAGGCACCCGATGACAATGACAAAACCGACCCGATAACGGTAAGTAAGAGAGTGACATGCATAAGTACGCCATAGCCTGTTTGTCTTTGAGCCTGATCGTCCCGGGCTGGGGCTTCGCCGAGGCCCAGGAGGAAGCCGCAGCTGCGCCGATCACGATCGAGCTGAACAAGCTCGAGGCGATCGACGATGGCTGCCGGGCCTATCTCAAGATCGAGAACCCGCGTGCCGAGCGATTCGACAATTTCGAGCTCGATCTCGTGACTTTCCAGCCGGACGGGGTGATCGGCAGCCAGTTCCTGATCGAGCTGGCACCGCTGCCGGCGGAAAAGACCGTGGTCAAGCCGTTCGAGCTCCGGGCCGTCGACTGCGCCTCGATCAGTAGCGTGCTCCTGAACGATGTGCCGAACTGCAGCGGTGCCGGGGTCTCGCCCGCCAACTGCATCGAGATCATCGAGGTCTCCTCGCTGACGAGCGATTTCTGGAAATAGGTCGTCCATGCTGCAGGAAGCGCTCGGCGCCGATGCCCTGGGCCTGCTGGCGCTGCTGCGTCAGGGAGGGGTCGTCATCATCGTCCTGGCGGCGCTTTCGCTTCTTGCGGTCACCATCATCATCGCCAAGATCATTCAGTTCAGGCGTCTGCGGATCGGCGATCGGAGCTTCGTCGAGCCGATGCTCCAGGCCTGGCGCCAGGGTGACCGGGCGCGAGCGACCGCAGCCTTGAAAGGCCGGAAAAATCCGTTGGCGTCGATGCTGCAGCAGGTCATCGACCCGCCCGCCGACATCGCACCGCAGCAACGGGATGCCGATCTGGAACGTCAGGCCAGAAGCACGATCGCGGGGCTCGACCGCCATCTGGGGCTGCTCGATTCGATTGCCACGCTGAGCCCCCTGCTCGGGCTCTTCGGCACGGTTCTGGGCATGATCGAAGCCTTTCAGGCGATGCAGGCCGCCGGCGGGCGGATCGAGCCCGGCATGCTGGCGGGCGGCATTTCGACGGCCCTGATTACGACCGCAGCGGGCCTCGCCGTCGCCATTCCGGCGGCGGCCGCGTTCAGCTGGTTCGAGGGCCGGCT
>JBGSYN010000188.1:0-3537 GCA_041750975.1 Geminicoccaceae bacterium
AGAAGCCGCCACGACGCAGAAATCGAGCAGCCTCTGAAGTCTGACCGAGTGCGGGAACGGCGGACCGGATCACCTGTTAGCGCTTGTCGCCCATCAACGCGTGTCCAGCGTCCGAAAACCGCGGTAGTTCGAGCTGCCCACTTGTCTACCGCGGCCGTGTCGGGACCGGCTTCGACACTCGCAGCATGAGCGAACTTGAGACGATGCTCAGCGCCAGGCGCGTCGCTCGAACGCGGCTGAACAATGTGCCGGGCGAGGTGCTGCGAGATGCGGTTTGGGTAAAGCCGGAGCTGATCGCCGAGATCGCCTATGCCGAGACCACTACCTCGGGTGTTCTCCGCCATGCCCGCTTTTTGGGAATTCGTGAGGACCAACTGTCCGGCCAAACAAAAAAAGCCAGACCGATAAAGGATCGGGCAGTCAAGCTCTCCCATCCCGATAAGCTGCTATTTCCTAATGCCGGTTTCACCAAGCGACATCTTGCAGATTACTACACTACGGTAGCTGAGCCCATGCTGGCATTTCTGGCCGATCGTCCGCTCAGCTTGGTACGGTGTCCGGATGGCCGGGGTGGCGATTGCTTCTTCCAGAAGCATCATTCCGCGGGGATGGACAAACATCTAGGGGTCGTCCAAATCGCCGACAAACGGGCGCATACCAAAGCGCATATCACAATTGACAGTCCAGAGGGCCTGGTCGCGGCCGCTCAATTCGGGGTTCTCGAATTTCATCTCTGGGGCGTTCGCAATGACATGATTGAAAGACCTGACCGCTTGGTGTTCGATCTCGATCCGGGCATTGGTGTCGGCTTCGCCGAAGTGCGCAAGTCGGCTTTCGAACTGCGGGATATATTGAGTGCTGCGGGCCTGGTGTCATTCCCGATGGTAACGGGTGGCAAAGGCGTTCATGTCGTCGTGCCATTGCGCCGGCGGCATGGTTGGGAGGTCGTTACGGACTTCGCGAAGGCTGTGGCGACCTCGCTTACGCGCATCTATCCCAGCCGGTTTGTCGCGACTTCAACGATTGCGCGCCGCAGCGGCAGGATTTTTATCGACTGGATGCGCAATCGGCGCGGGGCCACGGCAATAGCACCATTCTCGCCGCGCGCTCGCAGTGGCGGCCCCGTCGCCGTGCCGGTGGACTGGCAGCAATTGACGACGATTGACGCTGCCAACATTTTCGACCTTCCCGCGGCAGCGGATAGCGCTTTGGCAGAACACAACGCCTGGGCTGACTACCCGGTATCAGCCCGGACCATTAGTAAGGCCGCGCATAAAATCATATCGGATTTCTGATCGCGCCTGACTAGCCTTGCTCGGCACGCTCTTCCCGTTGCCAGAAGCGCAGTTTGCGACACGCGGCGATAAAGGCTTCGAAGTCGTGGGCATTTGCCAACGACACGATACCTTCGTCCCTCTCCTCCCAAATGCCAGCTTTCTTAAGCAGGGGCGTAGCCGCCTCGTTATAACCAATGAATTTCATATGGGCGAATCCGTCGGCGACGAAGTCACGAGCGGTTGGTTCGGATGCAAGCATTTGCGCGTTTGAATCGGAAGCGAGCACAACAACTGCATCATAGAGAACAGATGGCCCCCCATCGATTTTCTGGTGAGCGTCGATCCAGGTACCGTCACTTGCTTCAACTCCGCCAACCATCGGGGCGATGATTTCAAGGATGGCACCCTCGGCATCCAGACGCGATTTGAGGGCTTTCACCATATCCACCTCGACGCCATCCGTGAGGAGGGCGCCGAACTTCCGCCCCTTGAGTGTGTCTGGACCATTGAGGATAATGCTCAGAGCCGGCGATTTTTCCAAATCCTGGCGAGTGGGCCGAGCCGCATCGGCAGGTGAGGGCATTTGTTTCAAGCGCAGACCTTGCGCCACCATATTGCCGAGATTTTTGTCGATATTCAAAAGATGCGAGACAACGCGGGAGCGGATTGCCGGCATCTCGACCTTGCTGAGCTCGAATGTCAGTGCCTTACGTATGTGGCCCTGTTCGATTTTAGACTGGCTGAGATAGAACTGCCGAGCTTGGCTGTAGTGGTCGGCAAAGCTCTCGGCGCGCGCTCGCAGTTTGGGGCCGCTGACTTCGGCGCGGTGACTGACGAAACCCCGCTCCGGTGATTCGCGAGGACCCTCGTCGAACGAATTCGGCTGATACATGGCCCGGCCCTTGGGAACGTTCATGCGCATATGCCCGTCCTGCTGGAAGTTTTGGAATGGGCACCCTTTGGATGAGTTCACCGGTATTTCGTGAAAGTTCGGGCTGCCGAGGCGTTTAAGCTGAGTGTCAAGATAGGAAAAGTTTCTTCCTTGAAGCAACGGATCGTCGGTAAAATCGATTCCCGGAACTATATTCTGCGTACAGAATGCGACCTGCTCGGTTTCGGCGAAGAAGTTATCGACCACGCGATCGAGGACCATTTTGCCGACGCGCTTTACCGGTAGAATTTCTTCCGGAATGATCTTGGTTGCGTCGAGCACGTCGAAATCGAATCTGTCGGCAAAGTCCTGATCGAATAACTGAAGCCCCAGTTCCCATTCGGGATAGTCCCCGGATTGAATGGCATCCCACAAATCGCGGCGGTGAAAATCCGGGTCGGCCCCATTGATTTTGACAGCTTCGTTCCAGACAACGGACTGCATGCCCTGTTTCGGCTTCCAATGAAACTTAACGAAGGTCGACTGGCCGTCCGCATTGACCAGGCGGAACGTGTGAACGCCGAATCCTTCCATGAAACGAAGCGACCGCGGTATCGTCCGATCGGACATGATCCACATCACCATGTTCATGCTTTCGGGCGTCAGTGAGATGAAGTCCCAGAACGTATCATGCGCGGTCTGTGCCTGGGGAAAGCCACGGTCCGGCTCTTGCTTGGCCGCATGGATGAGGTCCGGAAACTTGATGGCGTCCTGAATGAAAAAAACCGGGATATTGTTGCCGACGAGATCCCAATTGCCTTCCTTCGTATAGAATTTGACTGCAAATCCCCTGACGTCGCGCGCCAGGTCGGCGGACCCTTGGTTTCCCGCTACCGTCGAGAAGCGAACGAACACCTCGGTCTTCTCGCCCGCTCGCTGGAACACGTCGGCGCGTGTTATCTCGCTAAGCGATTCGTAGGTTTCGAAATAACCGTGCGCACCCATGCCACGGGCATGAACGACCCGTTCCGGAATGCGTTCATGATCGAAGTGAAAAATCTTCTCGCGAAGATGAAAATCCTCGAGCAGTGTCGGCCCCAGGGGTCCCGCCTTGAGCGAACTCTGATCGTCCGCCACCGGGATACCTTGATTGGTGGTCAATACAGCTTGGCCGCCGCTCGCCACCTGATGCAACTCGCCGCCGGCGCCCCTGGTCATGCTCTCTTCGCCGATCCGCACGGTTTCGTGCCGCTCATCATACCGATCCGCCATCACCGATCTCCATTCGTGGCAAGCCCCTGAATCAGCGCCATGGCACCTGAAGGCTGCTAGTGATGGCGCTAATGGTCAAAAGGAAGAAAGGTTCCGTTATCGGCACTAGGCAATGGT
>JBGSYN010000189.1:0-4025 GCA_041750975.1 Geminicoccaceae bacterium
CGTGACCATGGTGGCCACTGCAGCCAACGCACTCTTTTGCGCGTACACGGCCCATTTCGTGGGTAGATGGCCCATTTCATGCGTACATGATTGACAGGTTTCCGGAAGCGCCTCCAAGTTCGCACTCCGTCGAAATCTGAATTCCGGTTCCGGGCCGGTCATTTCAAGAACAAGCGATCGTGAACACAGTGCGCGGCGAACCGCTCCTCGTCATCGACAAAGTCACCAAGCAATTCGGCGGTCTGCGCGCGGTCAGGACCTGTTCGTTCTCAGTCCATGAGGGCACGATCACCGGGCTGATCGGACCCAACGGCGCCGGCAAGACGACGCTCTTCAACATGGTGGCGGGAGCGTTTCCGGCGACATCGGGCCGGATCGGCTTTGCCGGCGACGACGTCACGGGCCTTGCCGCCCACCAGCTATTCCACCGCGGCCTGGTCCGGACCTTTCAGATCCCCCACGAATTCGGCCACATGACCTGCCTCGAAAACCTGCTGCTGGTGCCCGGCGCGCAGCATGGCGAAAATTTGCTGCAGGCTTGGTTCGGCTGGGGCCGCGTGCGCGATCAGGAACGGACCTCGACCAGACGCGCGCTCGAGGTGCTCGACTTTCTGAAGATGAGCCATCTGCGCGATACGCTGGCGGCCAATGTTTCGGGCGGCCAGAAAAAGCTCCTGGAAATCGGCCGCACCATGATGACGGATGCGCGGCTGGTGTTGCTCGACGAGCCCGGCGCCGGGGTCAACCGAACCTTGCTCGGCGACATTGCGGAATTGATCCGCACCCTCAATCGCGAGCGAGGCTACACCTTCTGCATCATCGAGCACGATATGGGCTTCATCGCCGAGCTCTGCGACCCGGTGATCTGCATGGCCGAAGGCACCGTCCTGACCCAGGGGACGATGGCCGAGGTGCGCCGCGATCCGCGCGTGCTCGAGGCCTATCTCGGCCATCCCGAGGCAGCCGATGACGCCGCTGCCGAGGTTGGCGAGCGCGCCGTTTCCGGCTTCGACCGCGGCGTTCTGACCCCGGGCGGAGCCGCCGCCGGATGACACTTCTGGCGCTCGAGAATGTGTGCGGCGGCTATGGCGAGGCGGATATCCTGCACGGGCTTTCGATGACCGTCGCCCCCGGCGAGATCGTCGCCGTGGTCGGCCCGAACGGCGCCGGCAAATCCACCGCGATGAAGGCCGTGTTCGGGCTGGTCCAGCTCCGGTCCGGCCGGATCCGCTTCGACGATGCGGACATCACGCGTTTGCGGTCGGACCAGATCGTCCGGCTCGGCATCTGTTTCGTGCCGCAGAGCGACAACGTCTTTCCGACCTTGAGCGTGCAGGAGAACCTCGAAATGGGGGCCTTCATCCGCAGCGACGACATCCGCCCGCAGCTCGAGCGCGTGTTCGAACTGTTCCCGCCGCTCCGGGAGAAACGGCGGCAGTCGGCCGGCACACTTTCCGGCGGCCAACGGCAGATGGTGGCGATGAGCCGGGCCCTGATGCTCGAGCCGAAGCTGATGCTGCTGGACGAGCCGACGGCCGGTCTCTCGCCGAAATTCATGGACCAGATCTTCGCGATCGTCCGCCAGATCAACCGGCTCGGCGTGGCGATCTTGATGGTCGAGCAGAACGCGAAGCAGGCCCTGGCGATCGCCGATCGCGGCTACGTTCTGGCGATGGGCGAGACCCGCCACGCCGGCACCGGGGCCGAACTCCTGGCCGATCGGCACGTCGCCGAGATGTTTCTGGGCGGCTAGCGGCGATGGAGATCGTACAGCTTTTCGTCTATGGCGTGCTGCTGGGCTCGATCATCGCCCTGGGTGCCGTCGGTGTCTCCCTCACTTTCGGTATTTTGGGGTTCGCCAATTTCAGCCATGGCGATCTCATGACCTTCGGCGCCTATATCGGCTTTTTGATCTACACCCAGCTGGCGCTGCCGTTCTGGCTCGCCCTTGCGGCAGCCATTGTCGCCACCGCAATCGTCGCAGTGGCCATCGATCGCGTGCTCTATCGGCGGTTCCGCCAACGCCAGAGCATCGTGCTCCTGATTTCCTCGTTCGGCGTGGCGCTCATTCTTCGGTCCCTGATCCAGATGATCTGGGGACCGGACACCCGTCTCTACGAAACCGGCATCACCATCGCGGAGCGCTATTGGGGCATTCGCATCAAGGATGATCAGCTCCTGATCATCGTCTTGGCGCTGCTATTGGTAGCGCTGCTCCATGGGTTCCTCAGCTACACCAAGATCGGCAAGGCGATGCGGGCCGTTGCCGACAATGCCGATCTGGCGCGGCTTTCGGGGATCGACACGGAACGGGTCATCATGTGGACCTGGGTGATCGGCGGCGGTCTGGCGGCGGCGGCAGGCGTGTTTCTCGGCATGGATACGCGGCTGCAGCCCGATATGGGCTGGTTCCTGCTGCTCGCGATTTTTGCAGCCGCCATCCTCGGCGGCATCGGCAAGCCCTATGGCGCCATTGCCGGGGGTTTCGTCATCGGCATCGTCATGGAATTGTCGACGCTGGTGCTGCCCACCGAATATGCGCCGGTGGTTCCCTTCGCCATCATGGTCGGCATGCTGATCGTCCGCCCGACAGGGCTTTTCGCCGGCAGGAGTACCTGATGGATCTCGCTGGGCTCTACGGTTACCTGATCTTCTTTCTGTCGTTCGCCGGCATCTACGCGATCCTGGCACTCGGCCTGAATGTGCAGTGGGGCTACACCGGCATGCTCAATGTCGGCATCGCCGCCTATTTCGCGGTGGGGGCCTATGCCAGCGCCCTGCTGACGACGCCCGCCAGCCCGAACCATCTGGGCGGGTTCGGCATGCCGATCGCCGTTGGTTTTCTCGGGGCGATGGTGGTTGCCGGCCTGGTCGGCGCTGCGGTCGGGCTGATCACGCTGCGCCTCCGCTCCGACTATCTGGCGATCGCCAGCATCGGCATGGCCGAGATCATTCGCCTGATCCTGAAAAACGAGGACTGGCTGACCCACGGCGTACGCGGTGTCGTCGGCATTCCGCGGCCGCTCGACGGCATCATTCCGGGTTACGACGCGCTCTTGATGCTGGGCATGATCGTCGCCCTCGTCATGCTCTGCCTGCTCGCCAATCAGCGCAGCTATCGAGCCCCCTGGGGCCGCGTGCTGCGCGCCATCCGCGACAACGAGACGGCGGCCCGTGCCATGGGCAAGAACAGTTTCCTGTTTCGCTTGCAGGCCTTCGTCTTCGGCTGTGCGGTGATGGGCCTCGCCGGCGCCGTCTACGCCCATTTCGTCGGTTTCATCAGCCCCGAGGCGTTCGATCCGGTCTTCGCCACCTTCATCGTCTGGGTGATGCTGATCGCCGGCGGCAGCGGCAATAATTACGGCGCCATATTGGGTGCTGTCGTCATCTGGGGCGTCTGGTCCGGCACCGAGATCGTCATCGGTCGCCTGCCGGATGAAATCGTCACGCAGGCAGGGGCGATGCGCGTGCTGTTGATCGGGCTCCTGCTGCAGATCATCCTGATCGCCCGGCCCGAAGGCCTGCTGCCGGGACGGCCGCCCAAGCCCATCGTCAAGCCTTAGTCGATCACGATCAATTCCCGAGGCGCATCCGCGAAGCGCTCGATGCCGGTTTCTGTGACCACGAAGCCCTCTGAAATGGCGACACCGAAGGCGTCGAGCCAGAGCCCGGCCTGGAAGTGAAAACACATGCCGGGCGTAAGCTCGGTCTTGTCGCCGGGCCGCAGGCTGCAGGTGCGCTCGCCCCAATCCGGCGGATAGCCGACGCCGATCGGATAGCCGACCCGGCTCTTCTTCTCGATCCCGTGCCGCTGCAGCACGCCCTGCCAGATCGCCTCCACGGCCTCGCAGGTCATACCCGGTGCGGCCCTGCCCATGGCGGCATCGCCCGCCTCGACGCAGATCTTGGCGAGATCCGCCACCTCATCGGGAGGCGCGCCCAGATGGAAGGTGCGTGTCAAGGGCGCATGATAGCGCCGCCGCACGCCGGCAATTTCTAGCATCACCAGACCCGTCTCAGGCAGG
>JBGSYN010000190.1:0-16028 GCA_041750975.1 Geminicoccaceae bacterium
AGTTCGCGCACGAGCACACCATCGACACGCAGCTCTGCTGGAATGGTAGCCGTCCCGACCGGCGCGTCGGCGGCTTGCGGCAATTCCTCCAGCAGTACCTCGAGCGTTACCGGCTCGCTTACCATGGAGAAGCTAGGCGCCCGCTCGATCGTCACCTGACGGTCGAACTCGCCCTCGCGACCGGTGATCAGGGCGTGAAAGGGGGCGCTCAATCCCGCATCCGCGACATTCTCGGGGACGTCGTGAACCCGGCCGTCGGTGAGTGCTACGATGCCGGCGAGGCGATCGCTGTCGATCTCGGCCAGGGCATTATCGAGTTCGTCGAACATATTGGTGCCGGACGTATCGTTCTCGCCGATCGTGATTTGCCGTACTTCGAGATGATCTTCCCCTTCCATCTGGCTCAGCAGCGATTGCGCGGCAGCGTCACGCCGGGCGGCACGGTCATGAAGGTTCTGACTGGGCGAGGCATCGCGGACCAGAACGGCGATGTCGTCGAGCGGTTCGCGTTGCTCGCGTTCCAACACCGGATTGAGCAAGGCTCCAATCAGTACCAAAACGAAGAGAAGCCGCCAGCCGATTCCCTGGGCGCGCCGCCAGATTCCGACCCCTAGCGCAATCGCGGCCAATACGAGCAGGGGGGCCAAAAACCAAAACGACAGATAGGGCGAAATGGATAGCGAGTAGGCGGTCATTGGCCCAAACGCTCCAGCAACGCCGGAACGTGCACCTGATCCGTCTTATAATTGCCGGTCAGCGCGTACATCACGAGATTGACACCGAAGCGCCGCGCCCATTCGCGCTGCTCTTCGCCACCGGGCATGACCGGTAGAAGGCTCCTGCCATATTCATCCTCGGCCCACGCCCCGGCCCAATCATGCGAGCCGATGATCACGCTTGCCACACCGTCATTAATACCTTCCGGAGCATCGTCGACCCATACCGCTCCACCAGTCCAACGTCCCGGAAACTCCTGCAGAAGATAGAAGGAACGGGTCAAGACGTGATCCTGGGGTACGGGAATGAGGGGCGGAATATCCAGCGTTCCAAGTATTTCCGCGAGCCGTTGCTCGCCGCCGCCGGCACCCAGTTGACCTGGCAACAGTTCGCCGGCATCGCCCGTATCGAAAAGGATCATGCCGCCATGCGACAGGTAGGTTTCCACCCGGTCCAGTACTGACTCATCGACGTCCGGATGATCGGCCGGGATCGGCCAGTAGATCAGTGGAAACGCCGCGAGTTCGTCCGAGGTGATATTAACCCCCACGGGCTCGTCAGCCTCGATAGAGGTACGCCTCAGGATTGTTCGCGTCAGGCCGGTGAGCCCCGCCTCACTGAGCGCATCGGTTTCATTATTGCCGGTTATCACATAGGCCAGATGCGTGGCGTCGGTTGCGCCAAGCATCTGATCTTGCGAATTGATATCCTGCGCCGAGGCATCGAACGACGCGAACGCTTGCAGCAAAACGATGACCGCCGCCGGGCCGGCGGCCCGCCGCAACTCGGGCAGCAAGCCTCGCATGACAAGGGCGATCATGAGATCGAGAGTAACGAGCGCCAAGGCGACGGCGAGTAGCCAGGGTGTAAGCTCGAATTCCCGCGCCACACCGTAATCCTCGACGTCGGTCCCATAACCGGACCTCTCGATCGGAATGATGTCGCGGACCTCGCTCTGCAGGTTCAGGGCCAATCGGGGCAGTTCGGTCTCGGTTTCGTCCGGTCCCGCCACCGGCGCCCAGAGACCGGGCGGTGTGTTGGGCCCCGGTTCGAGGTCACTGAAGTTTTCCGCTTCCACCGGCGTTACCAGTCGCGACGGTGCGACCAGACGGCCGGACGCGTCAAGCATCAAATCAAGCTCCAGACGCCCGCTCGGCAGCGAACCCGCGCCTTGGGCGAGGTGCAGCGTGTCCCGCAGGATGTCCACGAAAATGCCGGACAGCGGCAGCGAGGTCCAGCCAGTATTGGCGGTGGTATGAACCAGGATGAGCCATCCGGAGCCTTCCTGTTTCCCGGTGATAAGTGGCGTCCCGTCGCTCAACCTAGCCATCGTTGCCTCTGTCAGGTTCGGATCAGGTTGGGCCAGAACCTGGCGGTAGACGAGAATGTCATCGGTCGGCACGAGATCGGCATAGGGACCATTCTCGGGGAATGCTGCGAGGCCTAGGGGCTCCGACCAGGAGAGTGCGCCGCCCAACCTTCGGTCGCCGGCACGAAGCGGCACCGGCAGCAATTCGCCGGACCCGGCAGCGAGCTTGGGACCGGCGAAACGAAGAACGACCCCGCCTGCCTCGATCCACTCCTGAAGGCGCACGCGGTCCGCCGCATCCAGTGTTCCCGTATCTGGCATTACGATCATCGAGAGCGGAGTCTCCAGAAGGGCGTCGATCGTCGCCATCCGTATTTCGGCGTAAGGAGCCAACGCGCGCTCGATGAAGTAGAGCTCCGCCAGCAAAGGTTGGGCGCGGGCCTCGTTCGGATCACCAACAAGCCCGACACTGTGCCGACGCCATCGCTCATCGAACAGCACTGTGCCACCCAAGGTTGACGTTTGTCCGGTTGTCGTCTCGATTTCGACGCGGGCGATGCGGTTGCGAAGGTCGATCGGAAGGTTCAATTCGGCATCGGCCTCGCCGGAGTCGTCACCGAACTGCATCGGCACGCGCGCCAGGATCTCATTCTCTTCGTTGAGTGCGATCAGCGACAAAGCTCGCGGCGGTCCTGCGGCGGCACGCAGGACGCGGAGGTTAAGGCCCTCGGGAGTTTGGATCGGTTGTTCAAGCAAAAGCGGCAACTCGTTCGGCGTCGGTGCCCGAATGTCGAGAGGGCCAAGCTGGCGTAGCGCCAAAGCGAGTTGTCGAGCCTCCGTATCGCCTTCCGGGCCCGAGGCCACTCCATCACTGAGCCAGACGATGCTTGGTGTGGCCCCTTCGAGTTCGGGGCCGAGTTCACCGATCAAGTCAATGACTGCCGCGCGATCGACCGGCCAGGGTTGCGGCTCGAGGCTCTGTATCGACGCAAGCAGTACTCGCGCGGGCGCACGTTCAACCAGCGGCGCTGACGCCGCGGCGCGGGCCGTATGGACAAGAATGACCGATCGAAGTTCGCGGTCAGCCTGCTCCAGAACTCCGGTGAGCGCTTCCTGGCGCTCACGCCATTCGGCGGCTGCGGCCCATCCATCATCAAGGACGATGACTACCGGTCCCCTGCCGTCCAATGCTGGTGCGGGATCGATGATCGGCCTCGCAAATGCCAGAATCAGCAGGCAGGCGATAGCCATTCGCAAAGCAAGCAGCCACCACGGGGTTCTGGCGGGGGTTTCTTCCTTGACGAGAAGCCGGCGCAACAAATCGACGGGCGGAAAAGCAATACGACGGGGCGCCGGTGGCGTGACACGAAGCAAGAGCCAGAGGCCGGGGAGCGCCAGCAGAGCGCCGAGCAGCCAAGGTTGGGCGAAGCCCAGAAAACCAAGACTGAGCATCGGTCAGCCAGCAGCCTTGGGAGCAAGCATCTGATACAGCGTCAACAAACCCTGTCCTGCCGAAACGTCCGTCCGATGATGGGAGATGCGCCAACCACCGCGCCTGGCAAGATCGATCAAGGCTTGCCGGTGCGCTTTATAGATCGAGCGATAACCGTCGCGGATGGATCGGCTGCGGTTGACGAGAAAATTGGGCTCCGCCTCAAGACCCTGGAACAGGACACGGCCGTCAAACGGGAAACTCTCTTCGGCAGGATCGACGATTTGCAGGAGACCGCCCAGAGCGTCCCGGGCGGCGAACATCTGGAGCTTCTTGCCCAGTTCTTCCGGCTCGATCAGGAAATCCGAGAGAAGCACCACCCGCGCCGAACGCGGCAGGGCCTGATCGGGTGGCAGCGATGCCTCGGAATTGATCTGCGCTACCAAGTGTTCGGTAAAGATATTCAATCCATTGCGGCCGCCACGAGCCCTTTCGCCAGAGCCGAGAAAGGCGATTCGTTCGCCGCCGCGAATGAGCAGACTGGCGAGGCCCAATGCCAGGATCATCGCACGTTCGCGTTTGGAGGTTTGGTGTTTCGCCGACGAGTAGGTCATGGACCGGGAAAGATCACACCAAATCCAAACGCTTTCGGCAGCTTCCCATTCCTGCTCCCGAACAAAGAGCTGCCGGGATCTCGCGGACTGGCGCCAATCGATATCGGTTGCGGCATCGCCCGCCTGGTAACCGCGAAACTGCCAGAAGGTTTCGCCGACACCGGTGCGCCGCCGGCCATGGACGCCTTGCGCCACTGTCATCGCCACCCGGTCGGCTTCGACCAAAAGACCCGGAAGCCGACTGGCGGCGCGTTCCGCCTCCTGGCGGAGATGATGGATACCGTGCGATGACGTGTCGATGGTCTCGGCTCGCGTCTCAGCCGACATGAGCGATCAATCGTTTGATAATGTCGTCGACGCTGATGCCCTCGGCCCGGGCCGAAAAGGTCACGGCCATCCGATGACGAAGCACGGGGCCGGCGAGGGCGGTAACGTCCTCGACGGAGGGTGCTAGCCTGCCGTCGAGCATCGCTCTAACACGCGCCGTCAGCATTAGCGTCTGGCTGGCGCGAGGTCCGGGACCCCAGGCAATATATCGGGTCATGTCGCCGATGGCGCCGGCATCGGGCCTGCCCGCCCGGACCAACTTCAGGATCGTATCGACGATCCGATCGCTGACGGGGAGCTTACGAACCAGGGCCTGCATTTCCTGTAACTGGGCCGGCGTGAGCACGGCCTCGGGCTTGGCTTCGTTGCCTGTCGTCGTTGCGATCATCATTTTCCGCTCGGCCGCCTCGTCGGGATAGTCGACATCGATTTGCAGCATGAAACGGTCGAGCTGGGCTTCTGGTAACGGATAGGTGCCCTCTTGCTCGATCGGGTTTTGCGTGGCCAGCACGTGAAACGGTGCCGGCAACAAATGATCGTGCCCGGCGACGGTAACGCGTCGCTCCTGCATCGCCTGAAGCAGTGCCGCCTGCGTTCGCGGGCTTGCGCGGTTGATTTCGTCCGCCATCAGAAGTTGTGCGAAGATGGGCCCTGGAATGAATCGAAAGCTCTGCTGACCGCTCGGCGCTTCGTCGAGGATTTCAGAACCCAAGATATCGGCAGGCATGAGATCGGGGGTAAACTGCACGCGCTTTTGGGAAAGCCCCAGCACTACACCCAGCGTTTCGACCAGCCGCGTTTTTGCGAGACCAGGCACACCGACCAGAAGCGCGTGGCCGCCCGCCAAAATCGTTATCAGGCTCTCGCTGACGACTTGCTCTTGACCGAAGATGACCGTGCCGATGGTTTCGCGGGCACGATCCAACAGCGCGATCGCGCGCTCCGTTTGAGCCACCACCTCGGCGCCTGGGTCGTCGGACACGCATATCCTCCTTTTAAAGCTTAAAGTTGGTGCCTGGAACCTTGAGCGGTGTCCAGTTAAATAGATCACATCTTCGAAAAGGCAGGGGGCCGAGATCACGTGGCTGTAACCGACCGCCGGATAATCGAACAACTCGATATCAAAATCGGCCGCAATGGCGACTGGTTCCATGAAGGCGTTCGGATCGCGCGTCCTGATCTCGTCAAGCTGTTTGCTTCCGTTTTGCAGCGCCATGACGACGGCAGCTACTGGCTCGAAACACCGGTAGAAACCGGCCGGATCGAGGTCGAAGACGTCCCGTTCCTTATCGTCGAACTCAACCAGCAAGAATCGGGCCGCGAGCAATCGCTCGATCTACGCACCAATGTCGATCGTTGGTTTGCCTTCGACGGTAGCCACCCGCTGCGTTTCGGGTCATCAGAAGAAGTCCAGGGTCCCGTCCCCTACGTCATGGTCGACCGCGGCTTGGAGGCGAGGCTTGCAACGAACGTCTATTATCAACTCGTCGAGCTGACCGAGGTCGATTCCAACGGGCAATACGGCATCTGGAGCCATGGCTGGTTTCATGTACTAGGCCCGCCCGAGTGAGTTCATGGCCGCGCGACCGCAAAACATTGTCGGCCACATCGCTGCGACAGATCCTCGTTCGCGCGGCGGCATGCGGCCAGGAAGCTGATCATTTACACGGGGACGAGGGTCATGAGCCGATCAATCGGGTGAGCACGGTCGCCGCTGCGGTTCTGATAGCGCTCGTGGATCGGCCGGCCGGACCCACTATAGTTCTGACCCAGCGGACGGCGCATCTGCGCGCCCATGCAGGCCAAATCAGTTTTCCGGGCGGTCGCATCGAACCCGAAGATGCCGGCGCACATGATGCAGCACTGAGGGAAGCGGAAGAGGAGATCGGGCTTGCGCCGGCGGATGCCGAGATCCTCGGTGAACTCAAGCCTTATCAGACGGTGACGGGTTTCACGGTCCATCCCATCGTTGCCTGGGTCAGGCCTTCAGAACCATTCCGAACGGATCCTTTCGAAGTCGAAGATGTCTTCGAGGTGCCCCTCGATTTCGTTCTGGACCGCGCCAACCACCAGCGCGACAGCGGCGTTCGCGACGGCCGGCGGCGGGATTTCTATGTGTTACGGTTCGAACAACGCTATATCTGGGGGGCCACCGCCGCGATGCTGGTCAATCTGGCTCGCGCAATCGAACTTTACGGCGATGAAACACAAGTTTAATGCTTCGTATCTTGCTTACTTATTTGCTACCATTTCTTCTGCCTTTCGTTGCCTACGGAATCTATCTTTTATTGATGCGTCATGAGCGTGAACTTACGAGTTGGCCAGTCTTTACACTTACCATTGCGGGATTAATGTTATGTGGCGGTAGCCTGGTTTATTGGGCGCTGAACGACGGCTCGCCGCCCGGGGGTACTTATCTGCCGCCGTCCTATCAAGATGGCGAAATCGTCCCCGGTAGATTTGTCGACGACGGAGCAGCCGCCGATGACGGCCGGCTCAATTAGTCGAGCGAAGCTCGATGACCAACCCTGGCTTCAGGCCGAGGCAACCCAGCGCATTATCCATCTTCTCGACGCCGATGGTCATCAGGCGAGATTTGTCGGCGGCTGCGTGCGCGATAGTCTGCTTCGTGCCGGACTGGACGACATCGATATCGATATCGCCACAACCGAGCTTCCCCAATCGGTTATAGCCCGGCTTGACCGGCAGAAAATCAAAGTCGTTCCGACGGGGCTTTCGCATGGTACCGTCACAGCGATCCTGAACGACCGTCAATTCGAGATCACGACGCTTCGTCAGGATGTCCAGACTGACGGACGCCATGCCGAGGTCGAATTCACCGAAGACTTCGATGTCGACGCGGCGAGAAGGGACTTCACGATCAATGCCCTCCGCGCCGATCGCCATGGCAAGGTCGTCGATCCGTTCGACGGGGTCGAGGATCTTGCGTGTGGTAGAATCCGGTTCGTCGGCGATCCGGTGCGTCGAGTCGCCGAGGACTATCTCCGTATCCTGCGCTACTTTCGCTTTTTTGCCCGCTTTGGGCAAAGACCGCTCGATCTGCCCAGTTTCGATGCGTGCCGGGAAGAGGCGCACATGCTTTCGCATATCGCCGGCGAGCGCATTCAGACCGAGATGCGGAAACTGCTCGAAGCGGCAAACGCCATCGAGGCGCTTCAGCTAACGATTGAGGCCAAGGTGGCGCAGGCGATCCTGCTGCCAGCCTCGGGTATCACTGAGCTTCGACGTCTGGCGCAAATCGAGCCCCAAGCTTCCTGGCAGCGGCGACTTGCCCTCTGGCTGAGGAGCAGCAACGCCACCTCGGCTGATCTCGAGCGCATTGCAACGCGCTGGCGCCTGGCAAACGCCGAACTTCGCAAGATCGAGAGGCTCTGCCTCGAAAGGTTGCCTGAGTTGGCGGCGCCGAACACTGCGCATCGGAGTGCAATTTATCGTTATGGTGCCGACCTCTATGGGGATTTGCTGCTGATTGGCCAAGCGTCGGCACCGGTTGCGGCGGCTGATTTTGAAGCCGCAAAAGCCATCGCAGGCGCGTGGCAGCCGCCGCGATTGCCGCTGAACGGCGACGATTTGGTTGCACGAGGGATCGAGCCCGGACCCGAACTCGGCCAACTCTTGCGTGAGTTGGAGGACTGGTGGATTGAGCATGACTTCGCGCCGGACCACGAGGCAATGCTTGTCGAACTGCAGCGACGACGAGATTGAAAAAGGCGTGATGCCTGCCGTCTGCGCGGTTGTGTCCTTGACATCGTCGATGGCGGCCCATACCTCTGCGCCACCCGTTTGGGGGATAGTTTAACGGTAGAACTTTCGGCTCTGGACCGAACAGTCCTGGTTCGAATCCAGGTCCCCCAGCCAGCCCCAACACGCCGCCGGTGAACCGCCTAGACGTCCACATGTTTCGACCGCCTCCAACCAAGAGCAGTGACTGCCCGCCAAATCAAGGGCCAGAGGGCGACCAGCAAGCATATAGCGAGCACCGTCGTTGCGATCGGCCTTTGCAGGAGCGGCATGATTGCGCCGTCGGTGCTCATAAGGGCGGAGCGCAGCCGCTCTTCCGCCATGGGCCCAAGGATGAATCCGATTACAAAGGGTGCAAGCGGCATTCGGGCCCAGGACATCAAGATGCCGATGAAACCGAACCCGAGCATGACCCAGGCGTCCTCGAGGCGATTATTGGCGGCCACGACGCCGATCACGCAGAATACAAGGACGAGTGGGAGCAAGAGAAAGAGCGGTACCGAAATAATCCTGGTGAGCCAGGAGATGGCCAGGATCATGATGATCAGCATCGCGATGTTGGCGAAAAAATAGGCACCGATGATCCCATAGAAAATCTCGGGGTGGTCGATCACCAGCAACGGCCCCGGCTCGACGGCATGCAGGATCAGCGCCGCCATCAAGAGCACGTCCTGGCCGCTCCCGGGGATTCCCATGGCCAGCATCGGTACGAGCGCGCCGCCGATGGTCGCGTTATTGCCGGTTTCAGCCGCGACAACGCCTTCTTCAGCACCCTTGCCGAACTGCTCTTTGTTGCGGGAGGTAAGTTGAGCCACGGTGTAGGACATGATGGCGCCGATATTGGCGCCGATGCCTGGCAGAATGCCGATCCAGGTGCCCAAAATTGATGATCGTACGAGGTTGACGGGATAGCGGAAGATCGAGCCAATATCGCGCATGATGTCCGTCAACTTGGGGCGAACTCCAACGGACTGATGCGAAGGAGGCGACTGAATGTCCTCGAGGATCTGTCGGATCGCGAAGGCGCCGATCAGGACAGGGAGGATGTCGAAACCGTTGGCCAGTGCCGGGATGCCGAACGTGAATCGGCTCGAGGCCGCGACATTGTCGAACCCGACCGTGGAGACGAAGACCCCGAACAATCCTGCAATAAGTCCACGCAATGGCGCCTGCTCGCCGGTGAAGGCGATCAGCACGAGGCCCATGACAACGAAGGCGAAATAATCGAAGCTCTGGAATCTGATGGCGATCGACGCAAGCGGCACGGCGAGAAAAAGAAGAATGACACCGGAGATGCTGCCGCCGATAAATGAGCCGGTGATACCCAGAGCTAACGCCCGCCCGGCCAAACCCTTGCGGCACATGGCGTGGCCGTCGATCGTCGTCATGACGGCGGAGGGCGCGCCAGGCACACCGAGCAAGATAGCCGAGATCATCGAGCCGCTGACGCCGCCGACATAGATCCCGATAAGTAGAATTTGGGCGTCGAGATTCTCCATGGTAAAGGTCATGGGCAACAAAAGCGCCATGAGGAGGCCGCCACCCAACCCTGGTATGGCGCCGACGGTGACACCCAAAATGACCCCGAGGAAGCACCAGCCAAGGCTCGAAGGCAGGACCAGATACTGAAACGCTTCCCAAAGTTGCGCGCTCATCGTTCGCCTAGGCTCATGGCAGGTTCACAAATAGGAAGCGTCTGAAGACATAAGCGAGGATCGGTGGTGCGAGGATGGCGAGACCAAGCAGCCATGGGATGCGCCGCCAATCGGGAGCTACCAGGACAAGACCGGCGCCGACCAGATAGACACCCGTGAGATACTCGAACGGCACGGCGCGGGTATTGAGGCCGCCGATATAGAGGGCGAGAAGGACTACTGTCGCGATCGCCCGCAACGTCGGGTTCCAGGAGACCGTGCGCGCCGGGTCGCTTCCGTCATCGCGCGGTGAATTTTGCGCACGCAGTTCTCGGATACCCTGGAACATGATCCAGGATGCCATAACCGCTATGGGTACCAGCATCAGCCGCGGCAGGAAGCGTGGGCCCAATGGATCGAAATCAGGATCGTTGATCAGATAGGTTGCGGCATAGAAAAAAACCGCCAGCGCAAGCGTGATGCCCCCCGTCAGAACGTTCTGCATCGTGATCTGTCCGGAGAAACTGGGCAGGTTGAAATCGAGCCAGTTGTAAACGCTTTCTACTGCACCTCGATCTTGTACTCGTCGATGAAGCCAGCTCGGGCGTTGTAGCGCTCGGCGACAAGTTCTTGAAGTTCGTCGCCGGTCACATGGACAATATCGACGCCGAACATCTCCTGGAGATTGGCGATATTCTCAGGGTCGGTCAAAGCCGCTTCGAGAACCTCGCGCCAGTATTGCTTGATGTCCTCCGGAGTATCCGAGCGAATCCAAAAGTAGCCGTAGAGCTGCATGACGATCGGGGTTTCATAGCCCTGCTCATCCATCGTGGGCGTGTCGGGAAGCTGAGGATGCCGTTCCTCGCCATAATAGGCCAAGGTTTTGACCATGCCCTGTCGCTCGAGTTCCTCAATGGCCCCACCCGGGTTCGTGTGCATGATATCCACATCGCCCGCGAGCAATGCTTGCCTGAAACCGGTACCGCCGCCGCCGACATGGACGAACCTGAGATCGGCTCCGAGTGCATCCTTGAGACCAACCATTTCGAGATGAGAGGCCGCACCAGTGTTGATTCCCGCTTTAACCTCGCCTGGGTGCGCGTTGGCGTATTCGACCAACTCTTCGAGATTGTCGTATGGGGCATCGCCTCGCGCATAAAGGCCGGGTGAGCTTCGGTTCACTTGCGCCAACGCCTCGAGAGCCTCGATATCCGCGCCAAGCATGCCGAACTTAGCCGTTTGCAGAACGGCATCATGGATGAAGAGCAGTGTATAGCCGTCGGCAGGTTGAGAGAGCACGAACCGAGTTCCTGCCGATGTGCCCGCGCCCGGCATGGCCTGCACGCCCACGGGCTGCGGGATCTCGTCCTCAACCAGGTTCAAGACGCCCAGCACGATTTGATGGTAGGGGCTGCCGGCCTGATTAGGGAAAATTACCTTGATCGGACGTTCCGGGTAGTCGCCGAGTGCCACTGCCGGTGTCAGAACGATCGCCACGAAAAAAGCTAACAAGCGCCCGAAAGTTCTCATTGAAAAGCCTCCTTGATCTCAATTGGTGACGCAACTGAACCTCAGCGCGTTCTTGAGTTGTCGATAACATCAAGCAGTCGAGCTCGCAAACAATCCGCAATTTCCGCGTGTGCATTCGCGATGTTCGTGGACTCGAACGGATCCCTGGTCATGTCAAAGAGGAGGGCCGGCACGTTTCCGCGGTCTGCAAAAGTGCCCTTTTGCATCGACTCCATCGATTCGGCTTCGTCATAACCGAGGACGAGCTTGTAGCGGCCGTCCGTAATGGCGCGCCAAGAGCCGATACCGGATGTTGTATGATCACGATGGCGGCTGGTCTCGCCGGTCAATAGCGGCATTAGCGAAACGCCGTCGAGATTATCGAGCGGATTGGTACGGCCGATGTCGAAGAACGTGGGAATGAGATCCAGAAGGGATGCAGGTGTATCGACGATGCGGCCCGGAACCACTTCGGGGCCGGCTATGACAAGCGGAACGCGGACCGAAGCCTCATACGGCACCGTTTTTTGCCAGAGGTTGTAATCGCCTAGCATTTCGCCGTGATCGCTCGTGTAGACGATGAACGTCTCATCGAGCTGACCGGTTCGATCCAGGAACTCGACGATGGCCCCCAGCCAAGTATCGACCCCTTCGATCATCGCTGCATAGCGTTGGCGAATACGCCGTTGCCGTGGCGCATCCTCATTCTTCCGTCCGCGTGGCAGCGAAAATTCGACGTCCCAACACCTCTCGGCCATGCCGCGCGTTATATCCATGGGTTCATGCGGGCCCGAAAAATTGACCTGCATGAACCAAGGGTCGGATCGGCCCATGGTTTCGAGCGTTTGGAGCGCCTTGCGGCCGATCCAGTTGTCGCCGTAGGCTTCGTCCGGCAGTGGAGTAGGTTCGAGGTTGGTGTAGCATGGCAGCAGTTCGTCTTCATCTGCGCGAAGTTCGCCGATTGGAACTGCCGATTTGCCAAGTTCTCGCTGTTTGTAGTCATTCACATGCGTCTCGGCGAGCCCGAGAGTTTTGAGATATGCCAGGTAGGGCTCGTCGATATGCCTCTCGAAAGCCTGAACGGCATCGTGTTTGCCGCCGCTATCCAGACCATCGGTAAAGCCGAGTTGGGCGAAGGCGGCAACGCCACCTCGACGATGTTGGCCGTCGAGCCCCCAATCCATTTCACCCTTCAGGAGATCGACTTTGCCGCATGACCCTACGCGATAGCCACTGTCGCGCAACTTTCGATAAAAGTTCGGAGCATCAATCGGAAGATTATCGGCGTTGTTTCGAACCGGGCTGCGGTCGTAATCCCGTCCGAGAGCAAGGCACGCTCGTGCGGGACTGCACAACGGTGAGGGGGTCCAGGCTCGTGAGAAGGACACACCTCGGGCGGCAAGTCGATCCAGGTTCGGTGTGCGCACCGGATGTGTGCCCGCAAAACCGACGAAGTCGGCTCTTTGCTGGTCCGGGAGGATCAAAAGGATGTTCAATTTCTTCGTCCCTGAACATTTTCCTAGACTCTTGCCCGGCAGAGTTGCTTTGTCAATCTAGATTGAGGGGTAGAATGTGGTCGCTCGGGAGGATGAGTTCGTAGGCTCTGCAAGATTACAGAGAATTGGATGCAGCATGAGACGCCATCGACATCGTAATCGTCCCGATCCCAAGGTTGCCTTGGTCACGGGAGCCAGTAGCGGCATCGGTCAGGCTTTTGCCAGGGAATTGCCTCAGGGTACGGACCTGATCCTGACGGGTCGGGACGAGGAAGCCTTGCGGGGCATGGCGCTGGAGTTGGCCGGTCCGGAGCGACGCATTGAGGTCATCGTTGCCGATCTGGCAACCGAAGCGGGTCTGAATGCGGTCGTGGAGGCGGCCAATGCCATGCCGATCGATCTCCTGGTGAACAATGCCGGCACCGGACAATTCGGTCGCTTCCTTGAAATCGATCCCGAAGCCCAGCGCACGACTCTTCGGGTCAATGCCGAGGCGCCGATGATGCTCTGCGCGCGGCTCTTGCCCGAAATGTTGGCCCGGGCGCGCCTTCATGGCACCCGTGCCGGGCTCATCAATGTCGTCAGCACAGCCGCCTTCACACCGGTTCCAAGGTTCGGGGTCTATGCCGCGAGCAAGGCCTATGTGCTGAGCCTGACGGAGACGTTGACGAGTGAACTGCAGCGCGACCCGATCGATATCCTGGCGTTATGCCCGGGACCGGTCCGAACACCTTTTGGCGAGCGGGCCGGCTTCGACAGTGGTGCCTTGCCTGGAGCCGTCGCCCCGCAGCGCGTGGCACAGCGGGCGCTCCAGGCACTCGGTCATCGCGGCGTAGTCTTTACCGATCCCCCGAGTGAGCTTACTCTGGCGCCATTGGTGCACCTCCGTAGCCGTGTCAGCTGGGGCATCAATTTCGGCATCGGCGCCGTGCAGCGCTTCCGGCAGCGCAGCGCCTGAGCTCAATCCCTGCAGAGGAGGCGAAAATGCCCATCGAGAAACGCCCGTTCGGCAATACCGGCCATCAAAGCTCAGCCGTAATTTTCGGTGCAGCCGCCCTCGGCAAGGTCGATCAGGCGACCGCCGACCGCGTCTTCGAGCTGCTATTCGAATACGACATCAACCATATCGACACGGCCGCATCCTATGGCGAAAGCGAACTTCGCATCGGCCCCTGGATGGACCGGCACCGTGACCGCTTCTTCCTGGCCAGCAAGACCGGCGACCGGGACTACCAGTCGGCGCGCGAGAGCATTCATCGCTCGCTCGAGCGTCTGCGGACGGATCATCTCGACCTTATTCAGTTGCACGCGCTGATCCATCCCGACGAATGGAGCAAGGTTTACGGAGATGGTGGCGCGCTCCAGGCATTGGTCGAGGCGCGCGAGGCGGGTCTGGTCAAGAATATCGGTGTCACTGGCCATGGCTGGAATGTGGCGGCCATGCATCGACGCTCACTCGAGCAATTTGACTTTGATGCGGTGTTGCTGCCCTGGAACTGGTTCTGCGCCAAGCACCCCAAATATTCCGAGGACTTCAAGGCGGTCCTCGCGGTTTGCCAGGAACGGAAGCTCGCCGTCCAGACCATCAAGGCGATCGCCCGCGGTCCCTGGGCTGCCGGCGTCAATCGCAATCATACGACCTGGTATCAGCCCCTCGAAGACGAAGACGATATCCGCGACGCCGTTCACTGGCTTCTGGCGCAACCCGGGCTTTTCCTGAATTCGGTAGGCGACGTCGACCTGTTGCCGACCGTCCTCAAGGTCGCAGCCGAAGAACGGCCTGAGCGCGACGAGTCGTCGATGTCGGCATTTCAGGATAGAGCAGGCCTCGCCTCGATTTTCGGGATCTAGCCGATCACGGGCTGAACCGGCCGCGGATCGATGGCTGCCGACCTTGAACGGATGATGGCCGATCTGGCAATCCATGCCCGAGAGGTCGCCGATGTTCTCGGCCGCGACCATCTCGATCCGCGGGTGCTAGAAGCCTTGCGACGGGTGCCACGCGACCGCTTTGTCGATCCAAAGATCCGCAAGCGCGCGTTCGCCGACCATCCGCTCTCGATCGGTCATGGCCAGACCATCTCGCAACCCTTCATCGTCGCCCTGATGAGCGATCTTCTCGGTCTCGAAGCACACCATAAAGTGCTGGAGATCGGCACGGGCTCGGGCTATCAGGCGGCGGTCTTGGCGGAGTTGGCCGGCACCGTCCACGGCGTCGAGATCATCAAGGAACTGGTCGAGCAGGCAAAAGCCAACCTGCAGCCATTCGGCTACAAGAACCTCTTTTTGCACCATGGCGACGGCCATCGGGGCCTGCCGAACGAAGCACCCTTCGATCGCATCATGGCGGCTGCTGCAGCGCCTGACGTTCCGTCAGCCTGGCTGGACCAGTTGAGCCTGGGCGGTCGTCTCTTGATGCCCGTGGGCAAGCATCACGACTTCCAGAACTTGATGCTGATCGAAAAGGATCTTGCCGGACAGCTATCAGAACGGGCAACCATTCCGGTGGCCTTCGTCCCATTGACCGGAAGAATCTAGGGGCCTGCATAAGCCCCTAGGACCCCATGGAGTTAGGGGCCGTCGCGCGGATGGTTGATTAGAAGTGCGTTGGTCGAGGTTGAAGGTTTCGGCATCAAGTCCGAAACGAGCGGCAGTCGGGCCGGATCGGTTCGGAAAATCACCGGGATGGGGTTGGGCTTTGGCGCAGGCTTGGTTGGTTCCGCCTTGGGAACTGGGTTCGAGACCATGGCGGGGGTCATCTCGTCGGTGAGACGCAGGCGGGCAGCGCTGACGGCTGGTGCCCAGGGCCGCGCGTTGTAGGCCATTCTTGCCGCAGCGCTTGCCGCATTGGGTTCGGCAGCGAGCTTCAACGGCGAGAGCGGAATGTCGAGCGGGGTTGCCGCCTGCGCCACCTTGCGATTGACCGCATCGGCCAGAACGCGTGCCGGATTCTTGCCGCGGCACATCTGCTCCCCGACAAAGAGCGCCACGCGAACATCCCGTTCCTCAAGTGCAATCTGCAACAGGTCGAGCGCCAGACTTTGGAGTTCCTGGAGCCGCTGTTCGGCCGGTAGATCCATCATCTCGCGGCAGCACGTGATCAACTCCTGCAGATCGTCCTCGGCCAGCCACACCTCGACCTGTGTCGGATCGAGCCGGGACTCGCGGGCAATGTCCTCTGGCCTGATACCACGTGCCGCCCGCATCGCCACGCGCAGCTTGCCCGGC
>JBGSYN010000191.1:0-18244 GCA_041750975.1 Geminicoccaceae bacterium
AACGGGGAGCAGGCGGCCGAGGGCAAGGGCAGCATCGTCATGGGCGATCCGTGGAATTCCCTGGTCTGGCTGACCCGCCAGGGAATCGCACTGAAGGCCGGCGATTTCGTCAGCACGGGGACCATGACCGGCCTGACGCCGGCCGCCGCAGGGGACGGTTTCGAGGCGAAGTTTTCGACGATCGGCTCGGTTGCCGTTGCGTTTACCGGCTGAGCCTCAGGATTCGAGCTCGGTATCCCAGTAGAGATAGTCGCGCCAGCTTTCGTGCAGGTAGTTGGGGGGAAAGCTCCGGCCGTTCTGCCGCAGCTGGTGCGAGTTCGGGATGAACGGCTTGTTGCGGGGCGGCATCCCGCATTCCTGGGGCAGGCGGTTGCCCTTGGTCAGGTTGCAGCGGTTGCAGGCCGTGACGATGTTGTTCCAGCTGGTGCGGCCGCCGCGCGAGCGGGGAATGAGGTGATCGAAGGTGAGATCGTGCGCCGGAAAATGGTCGTCGCAATACTGGCACATGAACTTGTCCCGCAGAAAGACGTTGAACCTGGTGAAGGGCGGGCGCCGGTTCTGCGGAATGTATTGCTTGAGGGCGACGACGCTGGGGAGCGGAAATTCGCACCCCGGCGAACGCACCACGCGGTCGTAATTGGACACGACGGCGACGCGATCGAGGAAGATCGCCTTGATCGTTTCCTGCCAATTCCAGATGGATAGCGGAAAGTAGCTCAACGGCTGGTAGTCGGCGTTAAGAACGAGGGCCGGAAAGGCGGAGAGCGAACGCAAGGCAATCTCCGACCCGACCATTATACTGTCGTACTAGGTTCGAAGAGACTTGCTCTGCTCAGCATATGGTCCTCTGTCACACCAACGTCTACTACATACGCTCAGGATGGAAGTACCCTATCGGCTGGCCCCTTTCAACCCCGCAAACCGTTGGCGCGGCGTCACAAACATTTCGTCGCAAGGACAAGACAGCAGGTTCGGGCGGCAGGATCGGGCGGGCGTGGATCAATCCAGTCCGAGCCGTGCGCGCACCCGGTTATGGGCCTCGCCGCGGTCGCGATCGCTGACATAGATCAGGCCGCCGACGCGGCGCAGCAGGCTCGCTTCATAATCGTGCAGCTCGCCGTCGGCATAGGCGACTTCCCAGAGCATCTCGATCAGCTTGATCCGCTCCTCTTCGCTGAACGTGTTCTTGATCGTGTTGGTGAAGCCATGCCACTCGACGCTCTCGGCGGCCTGGGCCTCGGCGGCATCGAGCAGCCCATCAGCCTCATCCGCGGGCAATTGGAATCGCTCGCGCAGCAACTCCAGGATCCGGCGACGTTCCGCGGGATCGATGTCGCCGTCCATGGCGGCGGCCTCGACTAGGAGACACGCGGCGGCGAGTTCGCTTTCGTCCTGGCCGCTCGCGGACGACTCGGTCGGACGCTGGCCGTCGAGCAGGGTCTTGAAGAAGTCCAACATGGTTTCGTGCTCCCTTGTCGAGAAGTCAGGCCCGCCAAAAGGCCGGTGCGAGCAATACCAGCACGGTGAAAAGCTCCAGCCGGCCGAGCAGCATGCCGAACGCCAGCATCCATTTCGCCGGCTCCGGCAGGGCCGCGAAATTCGCCGCAGGCCCGACGACCTCGCCGAGACCCGGGCCGACATTGGCAAGCGAGGTGATCGATGCCGACATCGCAGTCAGATAGTCTAGACCCAGCAAGGACAAGACTAGAGTGAGAAACGTAAATGACAGGGCGAAGATGAAAAAAAATGCCATCACCGAGATCGCCGCCGCATCGGGGATCGGACGATTATTGTAGAACGCCCGGAACACCCCGCTCGGCTGCAGCAGGCGGTGCACCTGGACCCGGGCGACGGCGTAGAGGACGGTAAAGCGAAAGACCTTGATGCCGCCCGTGGTCGATCCGGTGCAGCCGCCGACGCACATCAGGAAGAAAACCAGAGCGATCGGAAAGGCTCCCCAGATGCCGTAATCGGTCGAGGCATAGCCGGTGCCGGTGACCACAGTGACGGTAGTGAACAGCGCATGGCGGATGGCGTCATGGCCCTCGAACTTGTCGTTCCAGTTGACCCACAGGGTCAGCGCTACTGTCGCCCCGAGGATGATCGAGAGAAACCAGCGAACCTGGACGTCGCGGGCGAGCGGACGCAGATCGCCCTGGGTGGCTTGAATATAGAGGACGAAGGGAATCCCGCCGACGATCATGAAGACGATCGCGATCCACTCGATGGCCGCACTGCCGAAATAGCCGAGCGAGGCGTCGGAGGTCGAGAAACCGCCGGTCGCGATCGTCGTCATCGCATGGACGGTCGCCTCGAACACGCTCATGCCGGCACTCCAGTAGAGGGCGCCGCAGGCCATCGTGAAGGCCAGATAGATGACCCCGATGGCCGACGCGATCTGCGCCGCGCGCGGCAGAATCTTCTCGCTCAGGTCCGAGCTTTCCGTGCGCAAGAGTTGCATGCCGCCGACACTCAAAAGCGGCAGGATCGCCACCCCCATGACGATGATGCCGATGCCGCCCAGCCATTGCAGGATGCCCCTCCAGAGCAGGATCCCGGGCGGTGCTGCATCGAGATCGCGGATCACCGTGGAGCCGGTGGTGGTGAGGCCCGACATCGCTTCGAAGAAGGCCTCGGCGGTCGTCAGGCCGAGCCCCGACATGGCGAGCGGCAGCGCGGCGAAGATTGCGGTGACGAGCCAGGCCAGGGCGGTCAGGAGGAAGCCCTGGCGGGTATTGATCTCGAAGCCGTCCCGCCGGCGATTCATCAAGATCAGACTGACGCCGGCGAACGCAGTGGACCCGGCGGCGATCAGAAACACCTCCCAATCGGGATGGCCGCTCGCAAGATCGGCCACCAGCGGCGGGGTCATGAAGAGGGCGAGGATCACCAGGAGGAACCCGATCGCCATGGCGATCGGTCTGGGGTCGAGCACCGTTGCAATGCCACGAGGCCGAGCCTGTGCCCGTCGCGCCGTTGTCACCAAGCGTGGAATCGCAGCCTCATCTGAACCTGTCAGTTCAAGGTGACGGGCGTACCGGGCGCATCGAGCGAGAACGTTGGAATCCGCACATCGAAGAAATATCCATCCTCGCCCTGCATGACATAGCTCCCGGCCATGAAGCCGGTCGGCGTATGCAGAGGCGTACCGCTGGTATATTCGAAACACTGGCCGGGTTGCAGCGATGGCTGTTCGCCGACGACCCCCTCGCCCCTGACCTCGAAAGAGCGGCCCAGGCCGTCGGTGATCTGCCAATGGCGGCTGATCAACTGCACCGTCGAGCTGCCGTGGTTCTCGATCACCACCTTGTAGCCGAACACATAACGGTTGCGCTCAGGCGCGGATTGCTCGTCGACGAAGAACGGCTCGACCGAGACCCGAATCGATTGGGTGGTTTCGCTATACATCCACCTCTTCATCCTTTCTCGCTGCCGCCGAGGCGGCGGCGACGCGGTTATATTCCGCAGCACTTGGCGCATGTCCAGGCCGCTCGTCGGATTTCTGAAGTGCTGGAAATGGCCGGCTTCATTCTTCGTTAACCAAGATTGCGCAAACTTCGGCCCGAAGCGAGGAATTACCAGGGCCGCGGTATGAAGAAAGCCTTGATCACGGGTATCACCGGGCAGGACGGCGCCTATCTGGCGGCGTTGCTGCTGGCCAAGGGCTATGAGGTCCACGGCGTCAAGCGCCGAAGCTCGCTGCTGAACACCCAAAGGATCGATCATCTCTACCGCAATCCGCAGGCAGCAGGCTTGCCGCTCTTCCTGCATTACGGCGACCTCCTCGACGCCTCCAACCTGATGCGGTTGATCCAGGAAATCCGGCCCGACGAAGTCTACAACCTCGCTGCGCAAAGCCACGTCAAAGTCAGCTTCGAAATTCCCGAATACACGGCCATGGCCGACGGCGTTGGCACACTGCGCATTCTGGAGGCGCTGCGCAGCCTCAAAATGCAGGATCGCGTGCGCTTCTATCAGGCCAGCACGTCGGAACTTTTCGGAACATCGCCGCCGCCGCAATCGGAAACCACGCCCTTCGCGCCACAAAGCCCCTATGCGACGGCCAAGCTCTATGCCTACTGGATCACGCGGAATTATCGTGACGCCTATGGCTTCCACGCGTCGAACGGCATCCTGTTCAATCATGAAAGCCCGTTGCGCGGCGAAACTTTCGTCACTCGCAAGATCACGCGGGGTGTGGCGTCGATCGCCTACGGGCTGAGCGACCGGCTCTATATCGGCAACCTCGATGCGAAGCGCGATTGGGGCCACGCTGCCGACTATGTCGAGGGCATGTGGCGCATGATGCAGATGGACATTCCGCGGGATTACGTGCTCGCGACCGGCGAGGCGCATTCGGTCAGGGAGTTCATCGAACTCGCCTTCGGCGAAATCGGTCGGGTTGTCCACTGGCGGGGCAGCGGTGTCGAGGAGAAGGGGTTCGATGCCGTCTCGGGCGATGTTCTGGTCGAGATCGATCCCAGATATTTCCGCCCGCTCGAAGTGAATGAGCTCTGTGGCGATCCGCGCCTCGCGAACGAGCAGCTTGGGTGGCGCCACCGGACGGGATTCGATAGACTGGTCGCCGAAATGGTCGCGGCCGATCTCGAGACGCTCGAGCGCCGGACCGATACCAGGGGAAACGAGCATGGCGCTGTGTTTCGAGCTCGAACGGAAGCGGATTTTCATCGCCGGTCATCGCGGCATGGTGGGCTCGGCTCTGGTCCGGCGGCTGGCTGACGAGCCGGTCGACATTCTGACGGCGGATCGCCAGGAACTGGACCTCCTCCGTCAGGCCGAAGTGGAGGCCTGGATGGAGCGGATGCACCCCGAGATCGTCGTCATCGCTGCGGCCAGGGTCGGCGGGATTCTCGCCAATGACCGCAAACCGGTCGACTTCCTCGAACAGAACCTCCTGATCCAGACCCATCTCATCCGCGCGAGTTTCGCCGCAGGCGTTCAAAAACTGCTCTTTCTGGGCTCTTCCTGTATCTACCCGAAGCTCGCGCCCCAGCCCTTGGCGCCGGATTCGTTGCTGACCGGACCGCTCGAGCCGACCAATCAATGGTACGCGATCGCCAAGATCGCCGGCATCAAGCTTTGCGAGGCCTACCGCCGCCAGCATGGCGCCGATTACATCAGCGCGATGCCGACCAACCTCTATGGGCGCGGCGACAATTTCGACCTTTCGGGCAGCCATGTCATGCCGGCACTGATCCGCAAGATGCATGACGCCAAGGAACAGGGGGCCGATGAGGTCGAGATCTGGGGAAGCGGTTCGCCGCGACGCGAGTTCCTCCATGTCGACGACCTCGCCGAGGCGTGCGTTTTCCTGTTGCGTCACTATAGCGGCGACGAGCTTATCAATGTCGGTTGCGGTGACGATCTGATGATCGCCGACCTCGCCGAGTTGATCCAACATGTCGTCGGTTTCGAGGGACGGCTTCGCTTCAATACGGATTATCCCGACGGCACGCCGCGCAAGCTTCTCGATGTCTCGCGCCTCAAGGCGCTCGGCTGGCAGGCGCAGATACCGCTCGATGAGGGTCTGCGCGAAACCTATCAATGGTTTCGCCAGAACGACTACCGCACGGCAGCCTGACCGCACCGCCACCCTTTGCGGATAACGGGTTAAGAAACCCAAAACTTCGCGGAACGCGGACGGCCCTCATGGCCGACGGCTGCATCATCCTATGACCTTGTGCGCCTTTCGGGTGCCATTTCTTCATGCCTCCACTACCAACAAGAGATGAAAGCGGCGGTCGTCAGAACCGCGCATCTTTAGGCATCGCAATGTGAGGCATGGCTCATGAACAAAATACTCATGGTGGGAGTATGTGCCCTTGTCCTGGGCATGACGGCACCGCTTCAGGCGCAGGAACAAGGCTCGAGCGGCCGGCTGTTGACGTTCGGCGACAGCTCGGCCGGACAGGACCGACCGCTGATCCTCCGCGGCTCGAGTGCTACCCGTCGGGCTGTGCCCGCGCCTCAGCCGGCGCCATCGACGATCCGGGCCGGACGCACCCTTTGGTCGTTGGACAGCGATCGGGGTGAGGTCGCCGCCTGCCGTCTGCGCAACACGGCCAATGTCGATGGGGTCCGGATCCAATGCGTCGAGCGGCGCCTTCGCTAGGTCGCGCCGTTTGAATCCACTGGTTCCCCAAGACCGGGACTCTCGTCTTTCAGGCAGGCGTCATCTTGCGACGTGCCCCAACGCCCTGCCCGCGCCCGATCTCAGGTACGGCAGCGCCAGGATGATCAGCGCCAGGAGCAGCGTCGGCCCCCAGGCGGCGAGCACGGGATTGACCAGCCCGGTTTCGCCGACGGCCGTTGTCAAGCCGCCGAAAACGATGAAACAGAAGCCGATCGTGACGGCCGGTATGTGGATGGCCAGCCAGGCTTGTTGACGCGGCGCCTCCCGAGCCAGGGCAAAGGGCAAGAGCAGCATCAGGGGCGCCAGTACGGCGAGCGCGAAGCGGGCATTGAGCCAGACGAGATAGCTCTGCAGCGGCCGTAGATTGAACGCGTCGGCCTCGACGATGGTCAGCAGCGATCGCAGCGAAAGCTCCCGTGGCGGAGTTGCCAGCAGGGCAAGCTGCCCGGTGTCGATGGTGCCGTGCCATGCCAATGTCTCGAGATGCTCATTGGTCCGGCCGAGCGGTGCCACAATTACGTTTTCGAGGATCCAGCCGTCGTCGCTTCTGCGGGCCTTGTCGGCGTGCCAGCGCTCTTCCAGCATGCCCTCCGCATCCCGGCGGAATATCGTGAGGTTGACGAGTTCGTCGTCATTGCCGGGCGTGGTCTGCAACCGCAGAATGTCGCGACCGTCACGCATCCAGAGATAGTTGCCGGCGACGCCGCCGAGCTGGCCCTTGAACGGACCGACCTGCCACATGCGCAGTTCGGCGACGGTCGGCGGCACCAATTGATCGTCGAGCAACAACTGGCTGAACGAGATCACCAGCATCAGCGGCATGAGCCGCGCCATCAACGCGTAGGGCGAGTGGCCGAAACCCCAGAGGGCCTCGAGTTCGCGATAGCGAAGCAGCGCCGTCACCGAAATCAGGCCGCCGGTCAGACAGGCGACCGGCAACATCTGCGACATCAACGACGGCAGCCGCAACACAATGTAGACGAGCAGATCACGCACGCCTTCGACACCGTCGTCGAGCAGGTCGTCCCCGGCATCGAGCAGATCGAACAACAAGGCCAGTGCCGAAAGTGCGATCAGGGCGCCGACCGTGCGGAGTAAGGCATGACCGCAAAGGTAACGGCTGAGAACGGTCATCGTGCGGACCGCTGTCGCAGCACCCGGTCGAACAATCGTTGCAGCGGCCCCGAAGCGTCATCGCCCGGCATTCGAAACGCGGCGTTGAAGAACAAGGAGCTCGAAGCGACGGCGAACAAGGCGAACGGCGCCCAGATCCCGAGCCAGGCGCCGATTGCACCATCATCGACCAAAGCTTCGCCGGTTTGAATGATCTCGTAATAGATGACGAGCAACAGGATTCCGATCACCATGCCATAAGAGCGCTGGCTGCGCTTGCGCCCGAGTGCGAGAGGTATCGCCAGAAACGGCAGAAAGGCGATCGACAGCGTGCGCGCCAGCCGGCCGCTGAACTCCGCCTCGAGCTCGACCCGGTCGATCTGATGCGGTGGATCTTCCATCAATGCCAGAATTTCCGGCATGGTGAGCTCCCGCTCATCCTCGCCGCGCGGCCTGATGACCGCCGCCTGGCCGCCATCGATATCGGTTCGAAAATCGCGGAACCGGACCGTGAGGCTTTGCGGATTGCCCTCGGTCGGTCCGCTCGAAGGGAGGATCTGCTGGATGCCGTTCGCGAGCTCGAGCTGCCAGGGCTGCGTCGGCTCGTCACGGACGATTTCGCCGCTCTCCGCCGTGACGGTCACATCGCCGCCCTCGTCCTCGGCAAAAAGGAAGAGCTCGCCGAACTCCATCTTGTCGTCGCTCAAGGAGGAAACGAGGTAGGTCGTCTTGCCGACGGTTATGAAGACGTCGGCGCTCAACAATGTCTGAAACGACACATTGGTGACGGTATAAACCGCGGCCCTGTAGGCGAAACGGCTGAATGGCTGGATGTATCCCGAGAGCACCAGATGGAAGACGACCAGGACGAGGCCGGTCACGAACGTCGGTCGAGCCAATTGATGCAGGCCGAGCCCGGCGGCCATCATCCCGTCCAACTCGCCATTCCGGCTGAGGCCGGAGAAGGCGATGAAAACGCCAAGGAAGAATGCTGCCGGAACCGCCAGCCCCATGTAATGGGGAACCAGATAGCTCAGCATTTCGAAGACGATGAGCAGGCTGCCCTGCCAGCCGAGGACGAGATTGACGACGCTGAGGGCCCGCTCCGCCAGCAGCGCCAGCAGTGCTATACCGATCACCAGCATCATCGGGCGAACGATCGAGCGGATGATGTAGGCGCTATACAGCGTCGGCCCCCGGCCAAAGTGACATCATGTCAAGACTGTTTCCCGCGGCGAAAGCAGCAGTGTCCGACGATCGCTCGTATGGACGATATCAGCGGTGAAATGGGTGCTGAGCCGGGCCGTGCGCGGATCGAAGCCGCGTCGCTCGATCGCCACCCGCCAGTCGCCCCGATCGCCTCTGGCATCGGCGCCATCGCCGCGCTCGATCGTATAGATGGCGTAGCCGCCGCTGGAGCCGACTTCCGGGCCGAACAGGGACGCTGAGGGCACACAGATCGCAGGGACGGAGCCGATCGGTCCGGCCAGATTGTGAAAATAAAATTTATGCTCATGGCCGGAGAGCAGCATTTCCGCACCCATCACCTCGATCAGCCGCCGCAGCCCGGCGCCGTCGCGCAACCGCTTGTGGTGTTTGCTCACGCCCAGCGCCGGTGGGTGATGGACCAGAACGACGCGAAAACAATCGCGCTCGAGGCAGGATTGCAGCATGCCGCGCAGGCGATCGAGCTGGAGTCCGCCGATGCGCCCCGAGGCCAGAAGCGGGGCGGTCGGCACGGCACTCGACAGGCCGATCAAGGTGACCGGCCCGCGTTCGCGGATAAAGGGAAAGGTCACGGGCTCGCCCATCGGGCTGTCGTCGGCCGACATGAAGGGTTGCCACAAGGCCCAGCCGCGGCGCCAGGCCCGGGGCACATAAGCGTCATGATTACCCGGCACGATCGTGACATCCCGCGGCGAACCGAGCTTCTTGAGCCAGAGGCTGGCGGCGATGAACTCCTCCGGCAGCGCCAGATTGACGAGATCGCCGGTGACGACGATGTGGTCGACGGCTTGGGCGTGCAGGTCCTCGATCAGCGCATCCAGAACCTCGGACCGGTGCACGTGCTGGCGGCGATGGCGCCAGGACATGTAGCCGAGTGCCCGCTTGCCGAGGAGTGTGCCGAGCGGAACACGTCCCTCGAGGCTCAAATGGACATCGCTCAAATGGGCGAGCCGGAACGTTGTCATGGCGAGCCGACTTCAGGCGGCGGAGGCGACGCGTCGCATCATCCACGCCACGGCCTCCTTGGCGATCGCCAGATCGTCGAGAGGCTTGGGTGCGGCGGTGGCGGTACCGTCCAGGCCCTCTAGGCAGAGCCCGCGTGCGGCGAGCCCCCTGATCAGCGCACTCTCGTCGGGATCCGGCTTGATCCAGCCCTTGACGATGGCGCTGTCGATCAGCCGTGCCGGCCAATGCTGCTGGTGCGGCGTCCCGCGAGAGGTCGTCCCGCCGCCGAAGATGAGGTGGCCGAGCTGCCGCAGAGGATTGGCCGAAGCCATCGCCCGCCGGGCGGAATGCGGGTCGACCAGGGTCAAGGGCTTGCCCCGGCCCGCCGCCCGCAGCATCGAAAGCCGGCTCGTACCGCGCAGCACCGCGTGATCGGCAAGGTCGAGAAAGACCAACGCCGTCGCCTCGTCGTCATGTTCCAGGTGATAGACCAGACCATCGAGAGCGGCCTCGAAGTCCCGGCGTTTCTGCTGATCGATGCCTGGACCCAGATGGATCAGCAATGAGCCGCCCGATCTTTCCAGCTCGTGGCGCACCGCTCGGGCGATGGCCGCGAGCTCGCCGTAACCCACGCCAGGGGCTCCCGCCGCATCCCTGCCGCCATCGATCCAAAGTGCCGTCATCGGCTGGGGAAAGTTGGCGAGGCGCTGACGCCAGGAAGCCAGCGCCGCTTCGTCGACAGGCAGCCGCGCATGATCGATCGGCAGGCCGGTGAGCTGGACGATGTTGGGACGCGCCGGCAAACGATCCGCCGTGGTCGCCAGGACCAGATCGATCCCCTCGAGCGAACTGCGCGGCTGGCCGATATGGAGGTGCCGGACGGTCCCGGGCGAGCGGGCTTTGACCGCCCGCGCCGCCTTGACCGTGGCCGGGTCGGCGCTGATGACGAGACCCGGCTCGCCGGGTGTGCCGGAACTGCCGGCCGGCTTGACTTCGAAGGGCCAGTCCAGCGCCGTCGCGAGTTCGGCAGCGACCTCGGCATGGGTCGAACCGACATTGCCGAGGATCCAGACGCGCGGCTTGCGATGCAGCCGGCGCAGGCGACTGGAGGTCACCGCCCCGCTGACACGGCGCGGATCGTTATCCTTGACATCGAGCAGCCAGCCGACCTCCGGATGCCGCCTTGCGGCAAGCGCCACGCGATCCTGCCACCAGCGGCAGCTGCCGAGACCGCTAGGGGACTGGGCCTTGACCTCGAAGCGAACCTCCTTCTCGGCAAGGCCGAAACAGCGATCGAGCAGCCAGCTCAGATCGGCGGGCGGCACCTGGTCCAGAATATGGCTGACATGCACATGATCGAAGTGCTGTTCGGGCCAGCGGCGATCGGTCGACGCCAGATCCAGGAGGGTCCATTGCGCGTCGAGATCGGTCGCGGCCGCACCGGCCTTGAGCGTGACCCATAAGACCGAACCCGATCGGTCGCTATGTCGCGGTGGGGTTTCCTGCGCACGGACCCGCTCGACGCAGGGCTCGAAGCCGGGACTGGGAGTCTCTGCGCTGCAGATCTGGTAGCCCTGGGCATCGGCCTCGCGCTCGAGACCGTGCCAGAGATAGCCGAGCGGGTTCGGGTGATAGGAATAGTGCTCGGGAAAGGGCTCCCAGGGCTGCTGGTGCAGGGCCGTGTAGTGCAGGCACTTGGTCCGGCCCTCGACATATTCGAGATCGCGGGCGTTCCAGTGGGAATCCAAAACGCCCCAGAGGCCTGGCGTTTTCGCGGGCCGGTTCAACAGTGAATATTTGTTGCCCGTCGAGGCCCGCGCCCGGTTCCACATCGGCCGCATCCGCTCGCAGTCGATCAGCATCACCGAGGTGTCCTTGGCCGAGATCGCGAGATAGCCATGCCCGTCCATGTCGAGATCGAACAGTTCCGCCGGATCGGCCAGATAGATCTGATCGACATCGTTATAAATCGCCCGGCCGTGACCGCCTGCGAGATCGGGGATGGCGTAACGGTAATTGGTGAAACCGGTGCGCCAGCGCCGCCGGTCGAACCCTGCCAGATTCTTCATCAGGAAGATTTCATAGACCCGGGCGGGATCCCTGAACTTTTCGATCGAATGGAAGAACACCCGCTCGGCACGGTACTGCGCCTCCTCGGTCCCGAGAAAGATACGGACCGGCGGAGCCTTTGCCGGGGTTACTCCATGGCCCACGCCGAGCACGATCCGATCCGGATCAAGGCGCGAAAATGGCCAGGGATCGTCCTTTGAGGTCACATCATCAACCATCGGCGCGGAATCGGCGCTCATCGGCAACCCGTCTTGTTCGGCATGGAGCGCTCGCGGGAGTCGAGCCACGACGCGAGCTAGAGCTTGATAGCCATCAGGGTTTCAAGCGTCAAATGATGGCGTCGGACTGCCGCTGCTCCGGTTGGGCATTGCCGGTTTCGGCCGGGGCCGTAGCGGACCACTCCTTGATCAGCGCGTAACCGACCGCCAGCAATGTCGGGCCGATGAAGATACCGATGAAACCGAAGGTCAGCGCCCCGCCGACGACACCCATGAAAATCAGGAGAAACGGCATGCGAGTGCCGCGGCTGATCAAATAGGGTTTCAGGAAATTGTCGACACTGCTGACGATGAGGCCGCCCCACAGCCCCATGAAAATCGCCCAGCCCAGTTCGCCCTGCTGGAACAGCCAGATCGTGGCGGGAATCCAGACCAGCGGGGCGCCGACCGGAAACAGGGACAACACGAAACAGAGAAAGCCCAGGACCATGGCGCTTGGAATGCCGGCAATGAAAAAGCCGATGCCGGCAAGGACCCCTTGGACCAATGCTGTGCCGATCAATCCATGAACGACCCCTTCGATCGTCCCGAAGGCGATCTGAACCAGACTGCGGGCACGTCCGCCGACCACCCGCTCGATCAGCCTGGTCGCTCGTTCCGCGCCTTTGCCGCCATCGCGAAAGAGAAAGAATGTGATCAGCAGACTGAGCGAAATTTCGAGAATACCGCTGCCGACGGCGATGCCGCTCGCGACCGCGACGTCACGGAGAGCGCCGAAATAGGGTTGAACAAGGTCGACGACGGCACTGGTGTTGACCGAGATCTCCGACCAGATGTCGCTGAATGCCGGTCCGACAATCGGGATGCCCAGGACCCAGCCCGGCAATGCGGGAAGGCCGGCGCGGATGGTTTCGCGGATCGCCTCCAACAGCGTTTGCCCGGTTTCAGCCAGACTGGTGCCGATCATGATCAGAGGCAGCAGCAGCATGATCGCGATCAGCAAGGTCATGACACCGGCGGCAAGGGTCCACCGACCGCCCAGCCAGGCCTGCAGCCTGCGAAAGGCCGGCCAGGTCGAGAACACCAGGATGATGGCCCACAAAATGGCCGAGATGAAGGGCCGGAGGACGAAAAAACAGCCGATCGCCAGCAGAAACAGCGCGAGGAAACCGACTATTTGTTCGACGCTCAGCCGTCGCGCCCCGAATGGCATCGGCTCGCGGGACTTCGCCTGAGGCTTCGGATCGGCGGCGACGCTATCTGCCATGGGCGTTTCAGATTTCCTCGACATTGCCGCAGACGCTGATCGCCTGGCCCGAGATGTTGCGGCCCGCGGGCGCACACAGGAAGAGAGCCATGTTGGCGACATCCTCCGCCGTCACCTTGCGGCGCAACGAGACCTTCTCAAGATTGGCCGCCTCGACCTCCTCGAAGCTTTTCCCGGTGGCATCCGCCCGCGCTTGAATCACGGCATCGATCCTCGGCCCGGCGACGATGCCGGGCTGGATGGCATTGACCCGGATGCCGCTCGGACCAAGCTCCTTGGCAAGGCTCTTGGTGAAACCGACAATCGCCCATTTGGTTGCCGAGTAGGGCGAGCGCAAGGCATATCCGAGCCTGCCGGCGACCGAGGAAAGATTGATGATCTGGCCCTGGCTTCGGCGCAGCAGCGGAACCGCCCGCCGCGTGACATAGAAAACGCCGTTCAGGTTGACATCGACGGTCTGCCGCCAGGCATCCGCGGCGATCTCGTCGATCGGCCCGGTCGGCCCGGCGATGCCGGCATTGTTGACCAGGATATCGAGGCGGCCCCAGCGCTGGTCGATCGTGGCGAACACGCTGTCGACCTGCGCCTCGTCGGCAACGTCGCAGAGATGGCACTCGAGATCGGGCCGCTCCCGGCCGCATCGCTCGAGTGCTGTCCGATCGATGTCGCAAATGGCGACTGTCGCACCGTGATCGGCGAGGGTCGTGGCGATGGCGTAGCCGATACCGGACGCACCGGCGGTAACGAAGGCGTGCTTGCCGCGAAGCTCAAGCATGTCGACGGCATCCTCAAAAGCTGCTGCTCAGACGAGAATAGCAGCGTTCGCCTTGCTCGTCGCTTCGACCATGGCGGTCATCGCATCTTTTTTTCCGGTGGCGACTTCATTGATCCCGACCGCGAAGGGGGTGAGGATCTGGCCTGCCTTGGGATGGAACCAGGCCGATTTCATCAGGGCGACGTCGGCGGACATCAGGTTGCCGAGTGCCGCGGTTGCCGCCTGCTCCCCGAACGCCTTCTGGAACCCCATGGATTGCCACGCCGAAATGCGCGGGGTCGACATGCCGTGCCGCGCCATCTGCATCAGGGTCGGTTTCGAGTTGGCCCATTGCAGAAACAGCCAGGTCGCTTCCTTGTGATCGGAATTGGCGTTCATGCCGACCAGCCAATGCCAGATATTGGCCTTCGGCGGGTTCGGACCGGCGCTCGGCATCAGGCCGTAATAGACCTGCCCCGCCACCAGGCTGCGATCCGGATTGGCGATGTCCGGCGCGAAATTGCTGCTGTCGCAGCCGATCGCCGTTCTCGCCGCCATAAAATCATTGAGACACTCGAGCCAGTCGTAATCGCCGACATTGGGGGGGCCCGCGTCGCGCAGAAGACGGCCGTACATGTCGATCGCCTCGACCGCTTCGGGGCTGTCGAGGACAACGACACCCTCGTCGCTGAGGATCTTCCCGCCATAGGAAAAGACGAACCCGGCCGCCGGCCAGGGGCTGGCATTGTCACTGGGCCGGGCGCGCATCGCAATGCCGGCCACGGGACCGGATTTGAGCGATACCGCAAGCTTTTGCAGGTCCTCGAAGGTCGAGGGCGGCCCCGCCTTGATGGTGCTCGCTAGCTGTCGGTTCATGAACAGCGTCTCGGCTTCCGCCGTCACCGGGAAGCCATAGCACTGCTGATCATTCCAGGTGGCGATCGTTCGCGCCGAGGGCACCAGATCGTCAAGATCGTACCAGGCGAGATCGCAGAGATCGGGATTATCCAGATACCCGTCCAAAGGCTCGAGCCAGCCATTGCGCACGGCTTCCGGGTAGGACCAGCACATGAAGGCGTCGGGCTTCGACTTCCGTTCCTGCAGGGCCAACTGCAGATCGGCCGTATAGCGTTCGTTCGACTGGACCTGGACCAGCACCTCGATGCCCGTCAACTCGGTGAACTGCGGCAGCAGGGGCAGGATCTGGTGCATCCAGGCATGATGCATGCTCATCACTTCGATGGCGCTGCCGGCCGCACGCTGCCAATCGATATCGGCCGCAGCGAAATCCTCGGCGATCTGAAACGCTGCCGATGTTCTGCTGGCGCGGCCCGATGCAACGACAGAAGCAGCCGTGAGGGCCACCGAGCTAGTGAGGAAGCTCCGCCGTGACGACAGCCGATCGGATAACCAGCTCCGCAGAATTTGGGGCATTCAAGACTGAGTACCATTATTGGAGGCGGATCAAAATGTCCGCTTCAACTACTGCTTCTACACCTATCATGTTCTCGAACCCTAAACCAGAACTAGTGCGCGGCAATTGCCTTGCTTCAGGCGCGTTTGCAACCTTGGGGTATCTCAAATTCTATCATTATTCTTGTCTGGGTTTAATCACAATAAAAGCGTGGCTCTTGCGGACATCTACAGCTTTGCTTGATAGCGCAGCTGTGAGGTCGGGAAGATAGTCCGAGGCGCGTTCGACCTCCGGCCGCGGGGTGTCGAACAAAGGTTCCTCGCTCCAATGGGCAATGACCATGGCGCGCCCGAATGGTGCCGTGAGCTCGTAGCGGTCGCCACGCAGTCTTGGATCCTGCACGCCCAGTTGAAGGGCTTCTCCGGGCTTCAGCGGACGGAGTTCATGAAACCGGGAGGGCAGCATGTGGACGACCGTGCCGTCGATATCGACATAGTCGACATAGAGAAAACCGCTCTCGTCGGGTGGCGCTGCCGCACGGACCACCAGAAAGTCGCCATCCAGATAGTCGCCGTCCGGATGATTGAGCCGGATACTCGGCCGGCCGTCGCTGGTGTCGCCGAGCGATGCCTCGAGCAGGCCGCAAAAGGGTTCTTCGATGATCTCGAGAGCGGAGAGCTCGGCCGGGGCACCTGTGAGCGCCTCCAGCCGTGTCGCGATTTCATCGCGGCTCTTTGCACCTGGCACATGGCCTTCGACCCGAACCCGGCCGTCGACGAGGCTGGTTTCGACCCGGCCGCAGTCGCGGGCCTCGAGGGTCGAGGCGATCTGCTCCTGGAGCCACGGTGCGGACAGCGTCGATAGTGCCGCAAACTCGATCGGCGCGCCCGCCTCAACGGTTTCACCGGTTGCGGCCGGCTTGGCGCGCGAAGCAGCCGAAGGTGGAGCCACCGGTGGTGCCGCAGCGACGCTCGTAGCGGCCTGCCCCGTAGTCGTCGAGACCGGTGGCGTCGACGCACCGGTCCGTCCTGTCTCAACCCGCGCCTGAGCGCCGATCGGGGCCGTCTCGAGCCTCGCTTGCGCCCCCGGATCGGCAGGTCGCCGGTCGGCATGGGCGGTGGCTGCGGGCGGTGCTGCCGCAGGTCGAGACGCCTTTGCTGCCGGCGCGGATTCGGCCGAAGCAAGGCCCGCCGCATGTGCCGTCGGTACCGCCGGCGCTGGAATCCCCGCGGTCTGAACTCGCGCCGTGGCACCGATCGCCGCTGTCTCAGCCTTTGCCGTTTCGGCCTGACCCGGACGTCGGCAGTCGGCAACGGCCACAGGCGCCGAGACAGCGGCCGGAGCTACGTCCCTGTCGATCCGGGCCAGCATCGAGGGCGCCACCGCGGTTCGGGCCTGCTGAGGACGTGTTGCCACCTTCTGTCGTGACTGGTCCGTCGGCATGGATTCGAGTGTCGTCGCAGCGGTCTCGATCGGGTTTCGAACAACACCAGGCGAGATAGGAATCAGTTCCGACCGTGACGCGTTCGACGGTATTGTGATGGCCTGCCGAACCTCGTTCGGGGCGGCGATACCGGTCACGAAAAGCTCCCGGGATCGTGACTGCGATGATGGCGTCGAGCCTGTCGTGGCGAGACGTTTCGACGGTGCTGCGGCGGTCGTTCGCGCCGTCTCATTCGGCGTTGGCGCCGGCGCCGTCGGCGCGGCCTCGATCGGAGTTTCGGGACTGGTTGTTGCGACGTCCCGCCGGTCCGCCACCGGCAAACTCGGCTCGGGCGGCGCCACGGGCTCAAAACGCCTGAGATCGGGGCTTGGCAAATCAATCGTTTCGGTTGCCGCCGATTGGGTCGCCTCCTCCGGCCGGTCGGACGCGACGCTCGCGAGGCGAGCGCTCGACGGGGCCAGGCTCGGTTCCGGTTCGAACAGTGCGATCTCGCCTGCAGGCGATGCCTGCACCGCTAATGCCGAGGGCGGGGCTTCGGCGAGGCTCTGGCGCGGTGCCGCGACAACCTCGCCCCGGGCAGCTGCCGAGGCGAGCCGCAGTTCGATCGTTGGCTCGTTCGGGGCCGGTTCGGGGTCTGGAGGTTCTGGCAGGCTGAGCGCAAAGAGCAGCGATCCGTGCAGCAGCAAGGCCGCAAGCAAAGCCGTCGCCCAGATGGGAGGATCGATCCTGTTGGTCCTGGATGGGTCTGTCATGGTCGGGAAGTCGCCAAATCGACCTCTTGGATCCCATGCGTCTGCAACGCCGTGACGATGCCGAAGAGCGCACCCGCGGTCAGCCCGGCGTCGGCCCGCAATGTCACGGCCTGGATATCCCGTTCCTCGAGCCGTGCCAAGAGCCTGTCGAGTTCCGTCACCTCCTGCTCGAAGGCGATCCGGCCATCCGCGGCGATGACGAGTTCGATCGTCTTCGCGTCGTCGAGATCGGCCGTGCCCTCGGCCAGATCGATGACGAGCGGCTCGAGCGGTTCGATCACGGTCGTCACCATGACGAAGATCAGAATCAGGAAGACGACGTTGATCAGGGCGATCACCGGCTCGCCCCGTTTGCGATGGCCTCGTCCTTCTAGCTTCATCCGGCAAGCCTCATCTTGCGGCGGGCGCGAGGAAGCTGACATCGTCGATTCCGATAACGCGCAGGTCGTCGACCCAGGTCACGATCGTCTGAATGTCGACATCCTGTTGCGGCGCCAAAATAAGTGCTGCGTTGCCGGCGGCCGATATCCGTTCGCGCACGCCCGCGGGTGTCAGTGCCTCGCGGCCGAGCTGGACGGTGCCATCGGCGAAAAGGCGGAGAATTTGCGGCCGCAAGGAAGCCGCAGCGCTTTCGTCCTCGGCCCCGCTCGCCAGCGTCAGATGATTATGCTGTTCGAAGCGCCCGCCCAGAATAAAGAAGACCAGCAACAGAAAGACGACGTCGATCAGCGGTGTCAGCGCCAGTCGGCGGCGCCGCCTTCGATCAGGCGTGAGCTTGATGGTCATGGGGCGGACCTCGGTAGCTCAACGCCCGGCCGAGCGCGTCTTCGATATCGTGCCGCAGCGCGTCCAGCCGGCCCTCGAACCAGCTGAACGCGGCCGCCGC
>JBGSYN010000192.1:0-11086 GCA_041750975.1 Geminicoccaceae bacterium
CCCCTGACGGCTAAGGCTCGTGCCGTCAGGTGAATGCTGCCGTCCGGACGGGTGGGAAGCGATGCCTGGAGATGACCGCGCAGGCGCTCACGATCGGTATCGGACAGGGAGGCGCAGAAGGCGCCGGCGGGTCCTTGGCCGCCGAGAAAGGGCGACCAGAAATCGTCGAAATCAGCGAAGAGAGTAGGGGTGTCCATGGTGCTGGTCTCGACGTCCTGCAGACCCGCCTCGCGGAATAATGCCGCCAGCGCTTGGGGCTCGCAGATCGGGAACAACTCCGCCTGGTCCTTAGCTGCGGCGAGCGGAAAGAGGGCGCTGACGCCGTCCCAGAAATGCCGGATCAGTTGCATCCCGCCCGCATAGTCCCAGACATAGGCCGCCACCGTACCGCCCAGCCTTACCGTGCGGCGCATTTCCCGAACTGCCCGGACCTTGTCAGGAACGAAGTTCAAGACGAGACCCGACACCGCGACGTCGGCCGAATCATCCTCCAGCGGCAGATCCTGTGCATCGCCAGACCTGAAATCCACCCGATCATCGACGACCATCGAGCGGGCGACGCCAAGGAAACCTGCCGATGGCTCGATTCCGATCACCGATCCGGGGCTGGCGCGCTCGATCAACGTCGCACATAGCGCACCCGTTCCGCAGCCGATGTCGATCCAGCGCAATCGGTCCGGTAGCGCCAGCCATTCGACGAAAAGAACCCCGACCGGCCGACTCCACCTGCCCATATAGCGATCGTAAGCCTGGCCATTGGCAAACCATTGCGGATCGTCGTTCGGCGCCATGAACCAACCTTCCCCATCAATTTCGATGCACCACGCTAGCACACGGCGACGAGGTCGTGTAGCGCCATGACATCGTCGAGTTCGCTGCCTCGCCAAGTGGCCTTGCATGTCGCCTCTGCGCAAGCCAGCAATCGGTATGTTTTCCTATGAACGTTGCCGCGACGGTGCGACTCTCGAGCATTGACCCGATCCAAAGCTCCAAGGTGCGGCGCATGTCGGATCACCCTGCCGCGGGGGCCGGGGGTGATCGTCGCCACCCCGGTTCATGGCTCCGAGTGAATGGGGCGCCAGGATTCCACAAGATGATCGATGAAGCTTCGAACCTTCAAGGAGAGATGGCGCGAGGGCGGATAGACGGCGTAGACGGTGCGGTCATAGGCTTGATTGTCGGAAAAGAGGTGGGTCAATCGTCCCGCCTCGAGGTCCTCGGCGACGGTCGGCAGGAGGCAGAGGCCGATGCCGAGACCGGCCACTGCCAAATCCCTAGCGGCGCGGCCGGAATTGACGCGCACCCGCGCCGGCACGGCGACAGCGAAGGCCTTGCCGCCACGCTCGAAGCGCCACTGGCCGGTCGGCGAAATCGCGGTGTTGACGATGCAGGCATGGTCCTTGAGCGCTTCCGGGGATTCAGGGTTGCCGCGCGCGGCGAGATAGGCGGGTGCGGCGCAATGGATGTAGCGATAGGCCATCAGCTTGCGCGCCAGCAATGTCGAATCCGCGAGATCGCCGATCCGGATGGCGAGATCGAAGCCCTCGCCGATGATGTCGACCGTCCGTTCCTCAAGCGCCATGTCGATTGTCACCGCCGGATGCCGCAGCAGAAATATCTGCGCCGCCTCGACCAGGAGATCCTCGCCGAGCACGCGCGGGCCGGCGATCTTGAGCGATCCGCGGAGCTCGCCCTGCTCGCTCTGGACTGCCTCCATGAGGTCGCCGACATCGTCCAGAATGCGGACGCAACGCTCGTAGCAGGCGTGGCCGGTGGCGGTCGGTGTGACCTTGCGAGTGGTCCGGTGCAGCAATTGCGCCGCCAGTCTGGCTTCGAGCCGGCCGACATATTTGCTGGCGAGCGCCTTCGAGATCCGCTGCCTGGCAGCAGCGGCCGAGAAGCTGCCGGTGTCGACGACATCGACGAAAACCTTCATGCCTTGCAACATGTCCATCGCAGGCTCCTATGGCGATTATCAATATGACGTTGACAATATTATCCAGATTTCCAGGATTATCATCAAACCAAAATCCTGTCATCTTTCGGGCATCAGACAGAAAATCTTTAGGAAGCCTCGATGATCAAGCTCTATCGCCATGCCCTCTCCGGTCATTCCCACCGGGCGCAATTGTTTCTGGTCCTTTTAAGCCTCGAGCATGAGTTGATCGATGTCGATCTCGCCGGCGGCGCCCACAAGCAGCCGGATTTTCTCGAGCTCAATCGCTTCGGCCAGGTGCCGGTGCTGGTCGACGGTGATGTGACGCTGGCCGACAGCAATGCCATTCTGGTCTATCTCGCCAAGCGCTACGGCCAGGGCCGGTGGCTGCCGGAAGATCCGATCGGTGCCGCCATGGTCGAGCGCTGGCTGTCGGTCGCGGCGGGTCAGGTCGCCTTCGGTCCCGCCGCGGCGCGCCTCGTCACGGTCTTCGGTGCCGAGCTCGACCATGACCGCGCCAAGACGATCGCCGCCGGCCTGTTCGAGGTCCTGGAGCATGAGCTTGCCGGACGCCGTTTCATCGCGGCCGACGCGCCGACGATCGCCGATATCGCCAATTACACCTATATCGCGCATGCGCCCGAAGGCGGCGTGAGCCTTGAGCCCCATCCCCATATCCGCGCATGGCTGGCCCGCATCGAAGCGCTTTCGGGCTTTCAGCCGATGCAGCGGACCCAGGCCGAGCTCGCCGCCTGAACGCCCCAGCCCACCCTGATCCGGAGTTCGAGCATGAACAATCGTGCCTTGGGTGAGGCGCCGCCCTCGCCGTTTCACCGTGGCGAGCGGGCCATCCAGGAACGCCTCGGTGTCCGCCAGAAAATCGAAGGCTTTGCCGCAATCGCGGTGCGTGATCATTTTCCTGAACAGCACCGCGAGTTCTATGCAACGCTGCCGTTTCTGCTGCTGGGAGCGGTCGATCGCGAGGGCTGGCCCAGGGCCTCGATCCTGAGCGGCCAGCCCGGTTTCATCACGACCCCGGATGCGCGAACCATGCGGATCGAGGCCGAACCGCTGCCGGCCGACCCGATCGCTTCTGCCTTGGTCGCCGGTGCACCAGTCGGCGGCCTCGGCATCGGTTTCGGCTCGCGCCGGCGCAACCGCTTTACCGGCCATCTCACCGAGATCGGCGAAGCCCTTGTGATCGCCCTCGATCAAAGCTTCGGCAATTGCCCGCAATATATTCAGACCCGCGCCCCGATCTTTAAGCGCGATCCCAAAGACCACGCCGGACTTGCCGGCGCCGAGCGGCTCGACGGACTGGACCGGGAGGCACGGGCCCTGATCGAAGTTGCGGATACCTTTTTTATTGCGACGGCTGCCTCCGACGAGGGCGATCCGATCCGCCAGGGAGCCGATGTCTCGCATCGCGGTGGCAGGCCGGGGTTCGTACGTGTCGATGGGGATGGAAACCTCACCTTTCCCGACTTTGCAGGCAATCTGCACTACAACACGCTGGGAAATCTTGCGATCAACCCGCGGACGGGTCTGCTCTTCATCGATTTTGAATCCGGCGACCTCCTGTCGGTTGCGGGAATCGCCCGGATCGAATTCGATTCCGAGGAGATCGCCAACTTCCGGGGTGCCGAGCGGTTGGTCCATGTCGTCGTCGACCATGTCGTCAGGCTGCGCGCGGCCTTGCCGGCCCGCTTCGAGTTCGGAGAGTTTTCACCGAATTCGCTGATGACCGGCACCTGGGCGGAAACCGAGGTGCGGCTCGCCGCGGAGCGTGACCGCAATCGCTGGAAGGCGCATCGCATCCGCCGGATCGTCGATGAAAGCCGCTCCGTCCGATCTTTTTGGCTGGAGCCTGTCGAAGGCGGCATTGCAAAATTCGAGGCCGGCCAGCATCTGCCGCTCCGGCTGTCGGTCGAGGGCGAGGCCAAACCCCTGATCCGTACCTATACGGTCTCTAACGCGCCGGCCGACGATGCCTATCGCATCAGCGTCAAGCGGGAGGCCGCGGGCCAAGTGAGCCGTTACCTTCACGATCATCTGCGGGTGGGCGACCTGGTCGAGGCGATGGCGCCGCGCGGCACTTTCAAGGCCGATCTCGCGTCAAGCCGATCCGTGGTTCTCGTTGCCGGTGGAATCGGCGTGACCCCGATGCGGGCCATGCTCGAAGCCTTTTCACTCGAAAACCGGCGTACCCGAGGCAAGCGCCCGATCTATTTCGTCCACGCCGCGCGCAATGCCGAAGACCGCGCCTTCGCCGAGGAAATGCGGGCACTCGCCGCACTCGATCCGAATATTCGCCTGGTGTTCGTCGCCAGCGCGCCGCTCGATACCGAGCTCGCGGGGGAAGACTATCACTATGCCGGCCGGATCACGGCGGAACTGTTCAAATCCATCCTGCCGTTCGACGCCTATGATTTTTATCTCTGTGGGCCTGCGCCGATGATGCAAGCGATTTATGACGGGCTGCGCGACCTTGGCGTCGGCGACGCGCTTTTGCATGCCGAGGCATTCGGTCCTTCCTCGCTACGGCGGCGAAGAGGCGATGATGCCGCCGGGTCAGCCGAGGCCGTCGATGCCGAATCGGAGGTCCACTTCGCCAAAAGCGGTATTACCGCAAACTGGACACCCACATCCGGCACGCTTCTCGACCTTGCCGAAAGTGCCGGCCTTGCCCCTGCCTTCGGTTGCCGGTCGGGCAGCTGTGGTACCTGCGCCGTCCGGCTCAACAGCGGCCGAACCCGCTACCTCAACCCACCGGCCGCCGAGGTTGAAAAGGACCACATTCTTGTCTGTAGCGCCGTGCCTGACGGAAACGCAACGGAAGGACCACTATCAATCGAGCTCTAGCCGCTTTGAAAAGCGAAGAAAAAATCAACTCTCGATCCAAACCTGTTGGTATTGGTGATAGCGGGTCGGGTGCGCTGGGTGGTTGTGGACCTTATCGCCGACAATGGTGAATTGCGGGCGGAACACGGGCTGCACGATTACCGCCGCCTCCTGCAGGATCCGCTCCACTTTTTCCATTTTCTGGCGGCGCTCCTCGACATCGAGCGTCGCTTCGGCCTCGTTCAAGGCCGCATCGAACTCTTCGCTGGCAAAGTGGGTCTCGTTCCATTGGGTGCCCTTGCGATAGGCCAATGACAGGACCATCGTCGCCAGCGGACGATGCGTCCAGGCCGTGGCACCGAATGCGGTCTGGTCCCAGATCTCCCAATATTTCGAAGGCGGCATGACGTTGATGTTGAGCGTGATGCCGGCGTCCTTGAGCTGATCCTTGAGGATTTCGGCAAGGGTCTGGTGCCAGGGCCCGTTGGTGTTGCCCACATCGATCGTGAGCTCGATGCCGTCGGGATAACCGGCTTCGGTGAGCAGCGACTTCGCCGCCTCGACATCACGCTCGAGCGGCGGCAGCGCGATATATTCCGGGTGCACCGGGGCCACATGGTGGTTCCAGCCGGTATCGCCATTGCCCTGAAAGATCAGATCTCGGTAGGCGGTGTTGTCGACCGCCTTCTGAATGGCCTGGCGCAGCTTCTTGTTGTCGAAGGGCGGCTGCGTCACTTGCATGCGGCAACATACGGTCTGCGATGAGGGTGCTTGCATGATGGTGCCATCCAGGGCCTCGGCCAGCTGGTATTGCTCGATACCGAACTCATCGATCGCATCGACCTCGCCCGTGGCGAATGCCGTCAGCTGATTGGAGACATCGAAATTGTAGTAGTGGATCTCGTCCAGAAAAATCTCACCACCCCAATAGGCGAAGGGCTGGCCATCGGTGGTTTCGGTGACGCGCTTCAGGATGCAGCGCTCGCCCACGGCCAGATCCACGAGTTGGTAAGGGCCGGTGCCCAAAGGGTTGGACGACAAGGGCGGCGTGAAGGACGGGTGGAGAATATGCGCCGGATAATTGTAGCAATCTTCGGGTACGGACAAGACGGGCTGGGTCAGATTGAATCGCACCGTACGGCTGTCGACCGCTGCGACGGCACCCGGAATCATCCGATTGGTGCCGCTCTGATCCTCGAGCATGGCCGCAAAGGTCGAAAGCCCGGCATTGGGGGAGCCCAGATCGGCATCGAGCCAGGGCTCGACGTTCCAGACGATATGGTCTGCCGTCAGCGTCTCGCCATTGTGCCACATCACGCCCTCACGCAACGTAAACTCCCAGGTCTTGAGGTCATCCGATGCCTGCCATCGCTCCGCAAGCAGCGGCCGCGTGACATTGTCGGTCCCGGTGATGGTCAGATATTCTGCAATGTGCCTGGTCTGGTTTGCCATCTCGCCCCAGGCATAGGTGGCGGGATCCTCCATCTTCTGGACCTGCATACCGACCCTGAGAATGCCCCCCTTTTGGGGCGTTTGCGCGCGGGCGCTTTCAATCAGCGCCGTGCCGGTCAGACGTCCAGCCATGGTGTAGGCGGCAGCGGAAGACAAACCCAGGAGTGTCACGGTTCGAAGAAAATCGCGCCGAGCGCAGCGGCCCGTGCGTAGCTGTGTCTCCATCTCCGCAACCAGCGGGTGGACGCGGGTCGGCGGTGACGATTTTTTCCGGGTCATGTCGCTCTCTCGATGATTTCCGCCTTTGAAACTGCGTCTGGCAGGCCAGAACTCAAGTTTTTAGCGGCCGTTCAGTAAGTGCCCTCAAGCACGCAATTGATCGGCAGGGTCGCGATCGAGGCGTTGTTCGGAAGGCTCAGCAGAAAATGGACGGTCTCGGCGATTGTTTCGGGCTGGGTCATCTCATCGGGCGGCACCGTCTTGTTGTGGGCGACCATCTCGGTATTGACCCAACCCGGGCACAAGGCGGTGACCCGGATGCCGTCATCCCAGCCGGCGAAGCGCGCCGAATGGGAAAGGCCGTGCGCCGCGAATTTCGACATGGCATAGCCGGAGGAAAGGCCCTTGACCCTCAAGCCCGAAAGCGAAACGATGTTGACGACGCGTCCCGAACCGGCCTGGCGCAGATAGGGGAAGGCATGGCGCATGAGACGAAGCGGCCCCTTGAGATTGACCTCCAGGAGTGTTTCCAGAATATCTTCCTCATCCTTTTCGAAATCGTAGGTGAGCAGCACGCCGGCCGCATTGACGAGGCCGTCGATGCGGCCGTACCGGGCGACGGTCGCATCGACCCAATGTCCGGCGCTTGCGATTTCGGCGGCGTCATAGGCGGCAATCATACAGGTCTCGGGTTCTTTCAGGGCCTCGACGCGTTCTCGCTCGGCCGGCGAGCGGATGCCGAGGCTCAAGGCATACCCCGCCTCGCCCAGACGAGCCGCGACTGTGGCCACGATGCCACGATTGGCACCCGAAATCATGATTACTCGGTCCCTCGGCTCCAGGCTCGTCGACATCGGTTTTTCCTTTCAGCTCAGCAGATTTATGAGAAATGCCACAGATACGGCGAAATCTGCCACTATGATGGCGCGGCTTTTTCAGCCTTCAAGAAATGGGGGAACAACCATGAAGCAACTGGTCACCACGGTCTTGTCGCGTGATGAGATCAAGAAAATCGACTTTACCGTTGCCGGCATCAAGGTGTCTCCGCTCGGCTTCAACGCCGTCAAGAACAACGTCCAGTCTGAGAAAATCGAGGTCGAATTCTCGCGCAGATTAGCCCGCAATACCGCCCAATACGTCCACAGTCACAACAAGATGCTCTTGAGCTTCCGCAGCCTCGACGGCGATTCCGACCGTGAAGGCCTGATCGTCCATGAGTGCGTGCATGCGATCGCCGATATCAACGGCAAAAAGCAGCTCGTGTCCAAGAGCGAAGCCTCGGCCTTTATTGCCCAGTGCCTCTATCTGTACTATCGAAACGAGAAAGACATCCAAGACGGCCTGATCATCGAATTCGATGACAAAGTCCTCAGCGCAGCCTGGAAGACTGCCGAGAAGGTGCGCGAGAACAGCACGCTCAGCGATAGCGATCTCGAGCCGCTGCTGAAAGTGATCGCGAAGGATCGGGCCTATCGCCACAATCATTCCACGATGAATGACTATGACGGGGTTTGACGAGACTTAGTGTGTGGATGAAACCATCGGTTTCTAAGCATCGACGATCACCTCGAACCCGCCATAGATCATCCGCTTGCCGTCGAAGGGCATCGGCGTGGTCCCGGGCTGCAGACGCGGGTCGGCCATGGCCTTGGCCATGCCGGTGTCCCGGACTTCCCGCGAGGGCCACGTGATCCAGGCAAAGACTACCGTTTCATCAGCCTTGCGTTTCACCGCCATGGGGAATGACGTGACCTCGCCATCAGGCACATCGTCGCCCCAGCATTCGACGATTTTCAAAGCACCCTGCTCTTTGAAAACAATAGCGGCTTTTTCCGCCATCTCGATGTAGGCGTCACGATTGGCGGTAGGTACGGCGATGACAAATCCATCGACATAAGTCATGGTGCAGCTCCCAGTTTCATCGTTTGATCTATTATGGTTGACGCGTCGGCACAGACAATATTCAGTCGGGATAGTTCAGTTTCGGATACCAGTCCGTGCCTCGACCTTCCGGCGTCGTGTCGAGAATGATCCAGAGCGGGTTCATGTCGGGTGCGTTATGCGGATCCTGGCCCGGATCCGCGATCTCCGAGCCGCCTTCGCTGCTCCAGAAATGGCGAACCGTACCGTCCTTCCGACTGAAGACGGTGTAGCCTGGAACATCGGCATCCTCGGCGCTGACATAGTCTCGCGTGAACTCGCCGCTCGGGTCGGAATAGAGCTTCAGGTTGTTCCAGCCCCGCTCTGTGGCGTAGTCCTTGAGCCGCTTGAACGGTGAGCGCGCCACCATCGCGAACGCGACGCGCTGCTCGATATTGGGTGCCTCACCGTCCCAGGCACTCATCTGCGCGGTGCACATCGGGCAGCCCGTCTTACGCTGCGGCCCGTACATGAAGCTGTAGACGACCAGCGTATCATGTTTGCCGAACAGGTCGTTCAAACTGACTTCGCCGTTGTCGCCCTCGAAACGGTAGTCCTTCATTACCTCGCCGCCGGGCGGCAGCGAGCGGCGCTGCGCCGCGATCCGTGAGAGATGTCGGCGCAGTTCGATCTCCTCGGCCAGGAGCGCCCGGCGCGCCTGTCGATAGTCAGCGCTCTCGTTGGGAAAATGGGCGTTGCTTATGGACGCCAGTTCCGTTGCGGGTCGCAATGTCGAATCGGTGCTCATGACGCTACTCCATGGTGCTCGTTCTGATCGGTCATCATCCCATTCGTCGGCAGCGAATCCCAATGTTCACCGGCCCTCATAGGCTGTCCGCAGTGCCGCGATGTCGAGTTTAACGATGTCCATCAGTGCCGCCATCATTCGATCGGCAGCCTCGGCATCGCCCGCCGTCATCATCTCCTCCAAAGCCTCGGGCACGATCTGCCAGGACAAGCCGTAGCGATCTCTTAACCAGCCGCATTGGACCTCGGACCCGCCGCCTTCCAAAAGCCCGGCCCAAAGCCGGTCGATCTCGTCCTGAGTCTCGCATTTGACGACCATCGAGTGGCCATGGTTGAAGGTGACATGCGGCCCGCCGTTCAACGCCATGAATTCGCGGCCATCGAGCTCGAAGGCGACGACCAGCACGGTTCCCTCCGGCCCCGGCCCGGATTTGCCGTAGCGCGACAGGTGGATGTGCCGTGAGTTCGGCAGCAAAGCGATATAGACGTTCACGGCTTCTTCGGCCTGCGTATCGAATCAGAGGCAGGTAGAGACCTTATCCGGCATGGTGTTCCTCCTTCACCAGTCAGAGGGTTTGGGCGAGCGCCTCGAGTTGACCGGCGCATTGCGACCAGCCTTGCTCGAAGCCCATTTCCACGTGAGCGGCGCAATCCTCGGCCGTCCAATGCAAGGCTCTCGCGGTGTATCGGGTCTTGCCCGCCGCTTCGTCGTCGCCCGCCGCTTCATCATCAAAGGTCAGCACCAGGGTCATGAACGGTTTGGCAGCCGGCTCCCAGGCTTTCGTATAGGCGTCTGTGGAGACGAGCTTGCGCTCGGGCACGACCTCCAGATAGACCCCAGGGTTGGGCATGTCCTGACCTTCGGGGCTGCGCATCACGACCAGGACGGACCCGCCGGGACGCACGTACACTTCGGCATGCGAGGTCGTCCAGGGCTTCGGCGCAAACCATTGCATCATAAGTTCGGGTTCCGTCCAGCAGCGCCAGACGGCGGCGCGCGGGGCATCGAGGCTCCAGCTCAGGACCAGTTCGCGATCGCCGATCGCTTGGAATTCGCCTTTCATGGCGGGATCTCCGGCATCGAAATTTCAGTTGGTTCCGCACTGCGGCATGGCGGCCCTCGCAGCCTCGCGCAGCTGGTCTTCCGTCAGCTGACGCCGGGGCGTTGTCACTGACCAGTGATGGCCGAAAGGATCGGCGATCATGCCGAGGCGATCGCCCCAGAAGGCATCTTCGATCGGCATGACGATGGTCGCACCCGCGCCGACCGCCCGTTCGACAAAGGCGTCGACATCGTCGACGATCAGGTGGATGGTGACCGGCGTGCCGTTGAGCGTTTGCGGCGACCGCATACCCCAATCGGGTGCTTCGTCCACCAGCATGACGGACGAGCCGTTGATGCTGACACAGGCATGTATCAGCTTGCCGTTCTCGCCCGGCAGCCGGATCATTTCGGTCGCCCCGAACGCTTTCTTGTAGAAGTCGATCGCCTCGGCAGCACCGGCGCAGACGAGGTGGGGGGTCACCGAATGCATGCCGTAAGCGGCGGCCTGTTCTGCAGCTATATTCATCGGACTTTCCTCCATGCTGATCACATTCCTTGATGCGTCTTGCCGAACAGTAGCTCGATGTAGCGCCGCAGATGCGCGATGCTGTCCGCGGCGATCGCCGCACTGTCCTTGCTCTTCGCCAGAATAAAGGCGCCCTGGATCACGGCCTGGGTATGCAGCGCGAGGCTCGCGGCACTGAAGTCGCCATCGATGCCGTAATGGCGCATCGCCTCTTCGATATCCGCTTCGATCACCGCGGCATGGCCACCGATGCTGCGCCAGCAAGCATCGCGAATGGCCGGGTTCGAGCCGTAGGTCTCCTGCACCATGGTGCCGACAAGGCAGGTGAACTCCGCCAGTTCCCCCTGCAGGATCTCCTTGCGGAAATCGACATAGCCCAGCACCCGGTCGAGGGGGTCGG
>JBGSYN010000193.1:0-31271 GCA_041750975.1 Geminicoccaceae bacterium
TAGCGGCCCGCGGGGCGGCGGTCCGGGTGGTGGCCGCGGGGGACCCGGCGGCGGCCGTCCAGGTGGCGGCAGACCCGGTGGCGGTGGCTTCCGTCAGGATCGCTACTAGGCTCCTGTTGGGACTCGGGCCGGGTTCGTCGAGCCCGACCGAAGGCTCGCAGGTCCTAGCGCAAGCGCTCTAGAAAAGGCCTTCGATGTGGCCTTTGGCGTCGAGCCTGATGGTGTGGGCGGCCGGCACGCGAGGCAGTCCCGGCATCGTCATGATGTCGCCGCAAACGACGACCAGAAACTCGGCCCCCCCGGAAAGACGGACTTCACGAACCGGCAGCACATGGCCGCTCGGCGCACCTTTCTGAGTGGGGTCGGTCGAGAAGCTGTATTGGGTCTTGGCAATGCAAATCGGCAGATGGCCGAAGCCCGCCCCTTCCAGCTCTGCCAGCCGCTTTTCGGTTTCAGCATCGACGACAATGTCGGAAGCCCCATAAATTTCCGTTGCGATGGTGCGAATTTTCTCGATGAGCGGCAAGGCATCGGGATAAAGCAGACGGAAACTTTCCGGTCTGGTGCCTTCGGTCAATGCCGCGACATGCCGCGAAAGGGTTTCGATCCCGGCACCGCCATCGGCCCAGTGCGAACAAACGAAGGCTTCTATACCAAGCCGCGCACGGCAATAGTCCGCCACCAATTCATGCTCGGCTTCGGTGTCCGTGACGAAATGGTTGATCGCGACAACAATAGGGACACCGAACTTTTGAACATTGCAGACATGGCGCTCGAGGTTGGCAAGGCCCTTCTGCAACGCTTCGAGGTTTTCCCGTTGCAGATCCGCCCTGGCGACGCCGCCATGCATTTTGAGGGCCCGGACCGTAGCGACGATTACGGCAGCATCGGGCTCGAGGCCCGCCTTTCGGCATTTGATATTGAAGAATTTCTCGGCGCCGAGATCGGCTCCGAATCCGGCTTCCGTCACAACATAGTCGCAGAGTTTCATCGCCGTGCGCGTTGCCACGACGGAATTGCAGCCGTGGGCGATATTGGCGAAGGGGCCGCCATGAATGAAGACCGGATTGTTTTCGAGCGTCTGTACGAGATTGGGCTTGAAGGCATCCCTCAAGAGCACCGTCATCGGCCCGGAAGCCTTGAGATCGGCAGCCGAAACAAAGCCCCGGTCGCCATTTTGGGCGACAATCATCTTGCCGAGGCGGCGCTCAAGATCACCGAAGTCCTTGGCCAGACAGAATACCGCCATCACCTCCGAGGCCACGGTGATGTCGAACCCGTCCTCGCGCGGAAAGCCGTTGGCAATTCCGCCAAGCGAATTGACGATCCGACGCAGGGCCCGGTCATTCATGTCGACGACGCGGCGCCACGCGATCCGTCTTGGATCGATACCGAGTTCATTGCCCCAGTAGATATGATTGTCGAGCAGGGCCGAGAGGAGGTTGTGCGCGGCGCCGATAGCGTGGAAATCGCCGGTGAAATGAAGATTGATTGTCTCCATCGGCACGACCTGAGCATATCCGCCGCCGGCAGCACCACCCTTCATGCCGAAACAGGGACCGAGCGAAGGCTCACGCAGGCAACTTATCGCCCTCTTGCCTATGCGGTTGAGGCCGTCGCCCAAACCTACCGTGGTCGTCGTCTTGCCTTCGCCCGCAGGTGTGGGCGTGATTGCCGTGACGAGAATGAGCTTGCCGTCGGGCCTGCGCTCGAGATCGTCGATACCGCCGACATCGATTTTGGCGATATGGCGTCCGTAGGGCTCGATCGCCGCCTCGGGAATGTCGATCCTGGCCGCGATCTCGGCGATCGGACGCATCGTTGCGGCACGTGCGATCTCGATATCGGATTTAATTTGATCCACGAACATTCCCTATTTTGCGCAATCAGCGACCGTTATCTCGGCCGCAAGCGTTCAAGCATGGAGACATGACGCCCAACTATCGAGTGTGAAACCCGGAACTATTGCGGATGCGACATGAGGCCCATCGCCCGGCGCCGTCCGCAGCGTACTCACAATTCGCAACAAACAGTGATTCGTCGCATCGCCGGGCACTGACTACATGTGCCGCGTCGTCAGGCTGGCGATAGCCACGTTGTGTTCAGTATTGAAGGATTTCTGAGTGTCGAGACTTATCAGGAGCCGTTCGCCGCTCTCAGGAACGTTCGTTGCACCGGCTTCGAAGCCCGAAACGCAGCGTGCAATCCTGCTCGCATCCCTGGCTCGCGGCACGTCGACGATCGAGCATGCGCTGGTTTGCGACGAAACACGAACGATGATGGAGGCTTGCCGGTCGCTTGGCACCGTGATCGAGCATGAGGACAGCACGCTGCGTATCGCCGGCGTCGCCGACGCGTTGTTCAACAAGAAGGCGCAACCTACAAATCGTTATGTCTGGGCCGCAGGATCCGCATTGGTCGGCCGGATCTTTCTTGCGCTAGGCTGCTGTGTCCGCGGCAATATCGTCGTCGACGGCAACAACGTCCTTCGTGGCCGGCCGTTTGCGCCGTTGTTCGATGCCCTCCAGGCGCGCGGCGTGGAACTTAAATTTTTCGACAAAGGCGAGCGTCTGCCGGTCGCACCGATGGCGAAAGTCCTGCCCGGCGGCACTTATCGACTGGCGACTTCCGTGTCCTCGCAATTCGCGACAGCTCTGCTGGTCGCAGCACCCTTCGCCCGCGAGCCGCTCAGCCTCGAACTTGTCGGCCCGACCTACTCACTGCCCTACATCGATCAGACCGTCGACATGATGCGGCGCTTCGGGGTCGATGTGCAGGTGAGCGACGATGGCCGCCGGTTCGACGTTCCCTTGGCGACACACTACGATGCCACCGATGTCGCGACCACCGGCGATTACACCTCGGCCTCCTACATTCTGGGCGCTGCGTTTTCGACTCGAGGCAAAATCACGGTTCGCAACTTGGATCCGGAGAGCCTCCAGGGCGAACGTGCGATCCTCGATATCCTCGAGGGTCTCGGTGCCACCATCAGCTGGATCGGCCATCACACGCTCGAACTCGACTGCACGGACCTGCCGGAGGAGATCGACATCAGTTTCGACCTTCGGCACTGCCCCAACATCCTGCCGACCGTGGCTGCCCTTGCTGCGACCATACCGGGACGGGTGCGGCTCACCGGTGCCCGCCTGACGCAGCTGCACAAGTCACCACGGATCGAGGCCATGGCCGAGGAACTCGGCAAGGTCGGCATCACGACTCGTCTGATCCACGATCACGACAACGAGATCGACGGTCTCGAGGTCCGAGGCGTGGCCCGTCAGCGTGGCGGCGTCGCCTTCTCGAGCCATGGCGATCACCGCATCTTCATGTCGCTGGTGCTATTGGCGCTTGCCAGCGATCTACCGTGCCGCTTCGACAGCGACGAACAAACCACCACATCCTTCCCGGGCTTTGTCGACCTCGTCGCCCCCAAGGATCCGACAGAATGGAGACGCGCCAATGAGCTCGAGCTTATCCCCAACGCAGCTTGACCACTATCGAGCGCAGGGATTCATCGCACCGCTCCCGGCCTATTCGGCCGCGGAATGCAAGACCCTTCGTCAAGACATCGAAGGCTTCGGGCAGCGCCATAGCCTGAGCGAAGCCAAGATCCTCCGCAACAAGGCGCATCTGAAAATGCCCTCGCTGATCCCTGCGGTGCGGCATTCCCGTATCCTCGATGCCGTGGAAGGCATCTTGGGTCCGGATATCCTATGCTGGGGCTCGAGCTTCTTCATCAAGGAGCCTGGTGGATCCGAGACAGTTTCCTGGCATCAGGACAGCTATTATTGGGATATGGAACCGGACGATGTCTGCGTGGTCTGGGTCGCCCTCGTAGCCAGCACTCAAGAGAACGGGGCAATGAAAGTGGTGCCCGGCACACACAAGCAGCCGACGGCGCCCCATCACGCCTCGCCCGAGGGCAGCAGCAACATGCTCTTCACCTATGAAGAAGCTGCGATCGAAATTGCCGATGACGAGGCGGTGTCCTGCGTTCTCGAGCAGGGCGAGATGTCGATCCACCATATGGGCATCATGCACGGTTCCGGGGCCAATCGTTCCAGTGATCGCCGGATCGGCTACTCGATCACCTATCTGGCGCCGCATGTCCGCCACTACGGTAAGCGCAACACCGCGATGCTGGTGAGAGGCGAGGATCGATTCGGCCACTTCATCCAGGACCCGGTATCCGATCGCGAAATGGACCCTGAGGTGCTCGCCTTCATCAATGCTCCCTATGGCGGCGACCACATGCCGGTCCGCGATCGTACGCAACGGCCATCTCAGGACTTCTATCGCGCACCTAAATCGGCCGCCTGACGCGGGAGATCAGCGAATCGTGACGGCATTGGGTCATCTCTCCTGACGTAAGCTGGCAGGGAACTTTGCTAGGTTCCGGTGGCTTTGCTCATCTTCAACCTCCACCGGACCTCCGGAGAGCTCCCAATGACACAACGATTCCACCCTCCACTGCTGAAATCGGCAGCAGAGGATCCGGTTGCTCGGCTCGTTCTCGAGACTCGGACGCGCACGCTCGATCTTGTCTACGGCCTGCCACCCGAGGACTTGGTCGTCCAATCGATGGACGACGCGAGCCCGGGTAAATGGCATCTCGCGCATACGACCTGGTTTTTCGAGACCTTCATTCTCCGGCCTCATGCCACGAACTATCGACAGTTCGACCCCAACTACGCCTATTTGTTCAACTCTTACTATGTCCAACTCGGCGCGCGATACGCGAGGCCGCAACGTGGTCTTGTGACCAGACCGACGCTGGATACCGTCCTCGCCTACCGGAAACATGTCGACGAGGCATTGAAGCAGTTTCTCGAATGCGGTCATCGTACTGGCGAGATCCAAGCACTCTTGGAACTTGGCTGTCATCATGAAATGCAGCATCAGGAATTGCTCCTGACAGATCTGCTGCACGCCCTCTCCTTCAATCCTCTTCAGCCGGCCTTTCGCCCCACCGGCCCCCTTCCGGTCCGCGATCCGGACAGCGAGCCGAGCTGGCAAGAGTTTCCAGGCGGAATTTTCGAGATCGGCCACGATGGCCAAGGCTTCGCCTTCGATTGCGAAGGACCGCGGCACGAGGTCCTGGTGCGGCCCTTCAAGCTGGCGTCGCGACCGGTGAATAATCACGAATGGATCGAATTCATCGAGGCTGGCGGTTACCGATCACCCACCCTGTGGTTATCGGACGGATGGAGCACATCCCAGAAGGAACAATGGCAGGCGCCGCTCTACTGGTGGCAGGAAGACAGCATTTGGTGGTCATTCGGTATGCGCGGTGCGCAGCCGGTCAGTCTGGACGCTCCTGTCGCCCACGTCAGTTACTACGAAGCGGACGCCTACACGCGTTGGTCCGGCAAACGCCTGCCGCTCGAAGCAGAGTGGGAGATTGCCGTGACGGACATTCCGATCGATGGCAATCTGATGGAAAGCGAGAATTTCCGCCCCCGGCAGTCTGCGGTCAGTGCGCCGCTCAACCAGATGTATGGCGATGTCTGGGAATGGACCGCCAGTCCCTTCGTACCCTACCCGGGGTATAGGCCGCCGGAGGGTGCCGTCGGCGAATATAACGGCAAATTCATGTGCAATCAGTTCGTGTTACGCGGCGGCTCGTGCTCGACCGCAACGGCCCAATTGCGCCCGACCTACCGCAATTTCTTCTACCCCCACCAACGCTGGCAATTCTCCGGCCTGCGTCTTGCGGATGATGGCTGAAGTTGCCGCAGCTCACTCCAACCTGCAACCATACCGTTCGCTCAGATAGCGGGCGCTGTTGGTGCGGAAAAGGGCGTCGACCTCGACGGTTTTGGCCTCGTCGTCGAAGCGAAGTTCGCCGATCGGGATGAAGTACTCTGTGTATTCCCTGCAGGCCTCGTCACCACGCCCGATAACGTAGCGGCAGGTACAATATTCCTTGGCGGTGAACGACGAGAGAATATCCGGAAACGCTCGTGCATATCGCCAGTTCCAGGCGACGACGACAAGGAGCGCCATCAGGATGAGGCCGAAGAGACCGAGAACGATCCGGCGTAGCCATCGCCACATTATCCCGCACCGCCCGGCGCGACCACGGCCAGCGCCAGTTCGAGGAACTCCGCCGTATCGAAGCCCCGTCCGCGATCGTCGGCGGTACGCACGATGACGATGTCTGCCGATGGAAGAATGAACAGTTTTTGGCCCCAATGACCTGAGCCGATCAGCATATCCTCGGATAAATCGGGATAGGCTGGCGGAATACCTGCGGCTTCGTCGCCCGCATTGCTCCACCAGTGCAGGCCGTAGCGTGCACGACGCCGCAACCAGTCCGGCGCCTCCTCCAGCGAATTGATGAATGCCGGTGTCAGCCTGGTCGATTCCCACGCCCAGCCTTCGGGCAGAATGCGCCGGTCCTTCCAGACACCGTCCCGGGCGAACAGCAGGCCGATCCGGGCCAGATCGCGCGGCGTGAGGTGCAGATAGGAGGAACCGACGAAAATGCCTTCGCCGTCACGCTCCCATACGGCACTCTCGATGCCCAAAGGCTCGAATAACAGCTCCCAGGGCAAATCGTCGTATCGTTCCTCACCCACGACATCCCGCAAGGCGCGCATCAAGATCAGCGAATCGCCGCTCTTGTAGCGCCAGACCGTGCCGGGATTGGCGATCCGTGGTTGATCGGCGGCGAACTCGCCCATTTCGTCGTGACCGAGGGTATACAGCATGGCAATGACGGAGGAGAGGAACGGCCCGTATTCATAGGCCTCGTTGAAATCGACGCCCGAACTCATCGCCAGCAAATCGCGAAACGTCGTCGTGTTGCGATCGCCCTTGATCAAGGTGTTGTTGTAGTCGGACACCGGCTCATCGATGTTCAGGAGCCCTTGATATTGGGCTGCACCGAATACGGCGTTGGTCACGCCCTTGCTGATCGACCATGCATAGTGCCGCTGATCCGCCGTATAGCCGTCGGCATAGCGTTCGTAGACAAGCTCGCCGTCCTTGATGATGACCAGCCCATCGGTCTGCTGGCCCGGCTTAGGCACCTCCGGAAACGCATAGGCCTCGAGTGCCTCCAGCGCCGCGGGATCGAGCGACGACGAGCCCTCGGCCGGAATAGCCCATTCGGCGTCGGGCCAGATCTCGTCGGCAAGCGCAGGCGTAACGATAGTTGCGGCCAACCACGCCGAAAAAAGGAAATTTTTCAATATTCAATCAATAATGTTGTAGCCACCGTCGATATAGATAGTGCCGCCGGTAATGAGTTTCGCCGCGTCGGTCGCCAAAAATGCGGTGGCCATGCCGACATCATCGATGCCGACCAGAGACCGCGCCGGCGCCTTGGCCATGGCGCGATCGATCATCTCATCGAAGGAGGCAATGCCGGAAGCCGCACGGGTTTTCAGGGGCCCCGGCGAGATCGCATGGACCCTGATGCGTTTCGGTCCGAGTTCGGCCGCCAAGTAGCGCACCGCAGCCTCGAGCGCCGCCTTGACCGGTCCCATCATGTTGTAGTTTTCGACCACCACCTTGCTGCCGTAGTAGCTCATGGTGAATAGCGCGCCTCCATTTGTCATGAGCGGCTCGGCGAGCTTGGTCATGCGGATGAAGGAATGGCACGAGATATCCATGGCTTGAAGAAAACCGTCGCGCGAGCAGTCCACGACCCTGCCATGCAGATCTTCCCGCGGCGCATACGCAATCGAGTGCAACAGAAAGTCGAGACGTCCCCAGCGCGCTGAAATCTCGTCGAATATCGCCTCGAGCGAACCCTCGGTGCGAAGATCAAGGGGCATGAAGATCGGCGCGCCGAGTGATTCCGCGAGCGGTTGCACAAAGGGCTTGGCCTTGTCGTTGAGATAGGTCACCGCCAGTTCGGCGCCGAGTGCGCGGAACGCAACCGCACAGCCATAAGCAATCGATTGCTCGTTGGCGATCCCGGTGATCAAGCCGCGCTTGCCATCCAGGGTAAAGGCGTTGTGAACCATGAAGGCGTCTTCCCTCGGTACTTATTGGCGGCGGAGGAGGTCGAGCGTGTGCCGTGCGATCATCAGTTCCTCGTTGGTCGGCATGACATAGACCGCGATGCGGCTTCGAGCGGTGGAAATCCGCCCGCACCCCTCAGCGTTGGCCGAAGCGTCAAGCTCGACGCCGAGCCACGCGAGCCGCTCGCAGACTCGAGCCCTGATCAGCGAACTGTTTTCGCCAATCCCGGCCGTGAACACGAGACCGTCGACACCCGCCATGCCGGTTGCAAGAGCGGCAAACTCACGGGCGACGCGGTGAACGAAATAGTCGATCGCGAGCTTCGCCCCCGAAGCATCGCTCTTTTCCAGATCCCGCATGTCGTTGCTGATGCCGGAAAGACCCTTCAGGCCGCATTCATGATAGAGCAGATGCTCGATTGCCTGGTCCGACATGTTCTTGTTGGCGGCGAGGTAGAGGACCACCCCTGGGTCCAACTGCCCCGGACGCGTGCCCATGGGCAGCCCGTCGAGTGCCGTGAACCCCATCGTGCTCTCGACGCTCCGACCATCCTGGATGGCGCACATCGATGCCCCGCTGCCGAGATGGCCAACCACGACTTTCCCCGCGGCGAGTTCGGGATCGATATCCCGCAAACTCCGCGCGATGTACTCATAGGAAAGCCCGTGAAATCCGTAGCGGCGCACACCTTCCTCGAACAGTGCTTCGGGAATGGCAAAGCGCTCGGCGACAGGGCTTTGGCCGCGATGAAACGCGGTGTCAAAACAGGCGACTTGAGGCAGATCGGGATATTCGACCCTTATAGCCCGAATGGGAGTAAGGTTGTTCGGCTGGTGCAGAGGTGCGAGCGGCACCAATCGGTCCAGCGTCTCCAGCACCGCGTCGGTGACGACCGTCGGCCGCGAATAGATGGGCCCGCCATGAACGACACGGTGACCGACGGCCATGGGCGGGCCGGTCAGTCGTTCGGCAAGCCACAATCTGAGCTGCCGCAATGCCGATGGAATATCCGCCATCTCGCCCGCGGCGAAGGCATGATCGATCAGAACCTCGCCGCCGCCGTCCTTCCCTCGCAATCGGGCATGCGTGCCTATGCCGTCCAGTTGTCCGATGATCGTCGCCGTCAGGTCATTCTCGGAGCCGGCCGCAAACAGTTGGAACTTGATGCTGGAGGAGCCGGCATTGACGACGAGGATGGTATCAGCCACAGGAGCTACCCCGGCGTCGGCTGCTGGAGCGCATGCGCGTAGAGGGCTGCAACCGCGCAGGAGGCGAGCTTGGCTCGGACCTTATCGGCACGGCTAGTCAGAATGATCGGCACTCGGGCGCCGAGAACGATGCCGGCGGCATCGGCATTGGCCAGAAAGCTTAAATTCTTGGCGAGCATGTTGCCCGCCTCGAGATCCGGGGCCAGGAGAATGTCGGCCATGCCCGCAACCTCGGAGGTAATCTCCTTCACCCGCGCGGCCTCGATGTCGATCGCATTATCAAGTGCCAGGGGACCGTCGAGCAGTGCGCCCTTGATCTGTCCCCGGTCCGCCATCTTGCAAAGCGCTGCGGCATCGATGGTCGATGGGATTTTGGGGCTGACGGTCTCGACCGCCGAAACGATGGCGACCTTGGGCAGTTCGTTGCCCAGCGCCCGCGCTAGATCGATCGCGTTCTGGACGATATCGGCCTTGGTCGTCAGGTCCGGAAAAATGTTGACCGCGGCATCGGTGATGAAAAGCGGCTTGGGGTAGGTCGGCACATCCATGATGAAGACGTGGCTGATCCGCCGCTCGGTTCGGATACCCGCTGTCTTGCTGACGACTGCGCCCAGAATTTCATCCGTGTGCAGGCTGCCCTTCATCAAGAGCTGGGCTTGCCCCTCGCGAACCAGGCCCACAGCCTGCTCTGCCGCGGCATGACTATGCGGCACATCGACCAGTTCAAAGCCCGAAATATCGAGATCGCGCTCGGCCGCAATGGCATCGATTTTGTGCCGCGGCCCCACCAGAACAGGTGTGATGATGCCTTCTTGCACTGCCAGGATCACGGCCTCGAGCACCGATGCCTCGCAAGGGTGGGCGACCGCCGTCCTGATCGGTGGGATCTCCTTGTTGCGGGCGATCACCCGGGCGAAGTGATCCCGCCGGTGGATCTGCAGCTGCGGCAGCTCGCTCAGTGGAACGCTTTGCTTCGTCTCGGGGGCTCTGACCTTCGCGATCCCGGTAAGGATGGTCTGGCCGTCCTGATTGAAACAGAGGCAATCGAGAACCACCGTGCGATCGACGGAATGCTTTGCCGATACCGTGACACGTGCTGTGACCGTTTCGTCAACATTCCCCGGTCGCTTGAAATCGAAACTCTGATGCACGTAGACCGTCCCCGGCCCAGGGAGTTGTGTGCCGAGAACAGAGGAAACAAGAGCGCCGCTCCACAAGCTGTGGGCGACGACACGGCCGGCGGGCGTTTGTTCGGCAAACCTGTCATCGAGATGAGTGGGGTTGATGTCGCCTGAAACGATCGCGAATTTGGCAATCTCGTCCCGCGTCAGCTTGCGGCTCAGTTCGGCCTGCATACCGATTTCGATTTCGTCGAATGTCTTATTCTCGATCTTTTCCACCGCGCCTGTTCCAGCCTTGTCAGAGACATCGCGTTACCGATGCCTGAAGCTAAGCAGCCAATGGGAGCGAATGCTAGCCACCGACGGTGACAATACGTCGACACGGATCAGTCAGCAAAACCGATAGGTCAAACGGATGAAATTCGCACTCAGCGGGGTGCCGATATTTAACGGTGAGGCACTCCTCGAAAACAGCAGCGTCATTGTCGAAGACAGCCATGTACTCGACGTGATCGCCGACGCAGCACTGCCCCATGATCTCGAGCGAATCATGCTCCAGGGCAAGATCCTGGCCCCCGGTTTCATCGATCTCCAGGTCAACGGTGGCGGCGGTCATCTCTTCAATGACCGGCCTACCGTCAAGACGATCCGGACCATCGCCGAGGCCCATTGGCCCTATGGGACAACTGGCTTGCTGCCGACCGTCATCACGGATCGCGATGACGTCATGGCCGAGGCGATCGAAGCCGTCGACACCGCGATCGGGAACGAGATCCCAGGGGTGCTGGGGATCCATCTCGAGGGCCCCTACATCAACACTCGCCGCAAGGGCGTTCACAGCGCCGACTGGATTCGTCCGCCCGGCCCTGAAACTCAGGCGCTTTTGACCTCCGCCCGCAAAGGCTGGACCTTGGTCACGCTGGCGCCGGAGATTACCGGCGCCGGTCTCGTGCGTGAACTCGTCGAAAACGGCGTCATGGTGGCGGCGGGCCATACCGAAGCCAGCTACGAGGAAATCGAGGCCGCGGTGGCGGAAGGCCTCTGCGGCGCCACGCATCTCTTCAATGCCATGAGCCAGCTTGGTGCGCGGACGCCCGGAACGGTCGGTGCCACCCTCGAGCTCGAGACCATGTTCGCGACGATGATTGTCGACGGGCACCACGTCCATCCTGCGGCCATGCGGCTTGCCTTCGCCGCCAAGGGACCGGGCAGGCTCTGTCTGATCAGCGATGCCATGCCCACGGTCGGTACCGAACTTGAAGAATTCGATCTCCAGGGACGCCGTATCCTGCGGCGGGATGGCAGGCTGACGACAGAAGATGGCACGCTCGCCGGCGCCGATCTGGGCATGGCGCAGGCCGTGCGCAATGCCTGCAGCATGATCGGCGCCTCGATCGAGCAGGCCCTTCAAATGGCGTCGCTGACGCCGGCCCGGATGCTGGGCCTTGACGACGAGCGCGGCTGGATCGCATCGGGCTATCGCGCCGACCTGGTGCTGATCGACGACAACGATATGGTGACGGGCACCTGGATCGGCGGCAAACGCGTCTTCGGGTGATCCCACAATTCGCCAGGATAGCGGAGGGATTCCGCAATCGATCGGCCGCGTCGTCGAAGCCCTCGGCGACCGGCCGCATACGGTCTTCGGTGGCCATGGGAGCTCAATCTGATGAACGAACTGGGGGCCCACCGCTCCAGCGGCCCCATGCTCGCCTGCCGCTCCTCGCCGCCCCGGTCTAGGCAGCGCTCAGCGAGTTGCGGCCAAGCTCTGAATAGCCTGCATCAGAACATTGGCACCCTTGGCACAGTCCTCCCAGGAGGTGAACTCCTCGGGCGCGTGGCTGATGCCGCCGCGGCTCGGCACGAAAATCAAGCCGGACGGGGTAATAGACGCCATGGATTGAACATCATGGCCCGCCCCGCAGGGCATTTTTCTGCAACTATATCCACAAGTCTGCACAACACCTTCGAGGATTTGGACAAGACCCCGATCGAGAGACATCGGCGCCAGCCAGCTGACCTCGTCGATTTCCACGGATAGGCCATGTAACGTCGCGGTCGCCCCGATCTCTTGCCGACAGCGCCCGGCGACCTTTCGCACCACCGCCTCACCGGTATCGCGGCCGATGATCGAGAACGTGGCAAGGCCGGGGATCGTATGGGCGAAATCGGGCTCGAGAGCGACCTTGCCAATGGTTACCCGGGTCTGGTTCGTGCCGATCTCGGCGATAATGTCGGGGATTCCATGAGCGAACGCGGCGAGACCCGCGAAGGCATCCCGTCGCAAGTGCATCGGCGTCGTCCCCGAATGATTGGCGACACCCTTGAACTTGACCGTCCAGTTAAAGACGCCGGAAATCTCCGTTGCAATGCCGATATCGATCCGGTCGGTCTCGAGAATCGGGCCTTGTTCGATGTGGAGTTCGACAAACGCCTTGATTTCGGCTGCTGGTCGTAAGGCTCGGTGAAGCAACTCTGGATCGAGGCCTTGCCGGCGCATGGCGTCGTGCAGATGAAGACCCGTATCGTCTCTGGCGCTCGTGTACCAATCGGGATCGACGATGCCGCACAATGCCTGGGAGCCGAGCATGCCGCCGAAGCGTCCTTCCTCCTCGGCGAATGCCACGATCTCGATCGGTAAGGCAGGCTCGAAGCCACCCTCGATAAGGGTGCGAACCGCTTCGAGCGCGGCACAGCAGCCGAGCGCGCCGTCGAACTCGCCGCCATTGGGTACGCTATCGAGATGGGAGCCCGCCAGAACCGCCGGCCCCTCACCCACATCCCAGCGGGCCAGCACGTTGCCGACTTCATCCATTTGTGTGGCCAACCCGGCTTGCGCACAGCGCTGCATGAACCAAAGGCGGCCCGCCATGTCGGCGTCGGAGAAGCTGACGCGGTTGATGCCCGGCATGCCGTCGATACGACCGAATTGATTGATCGCGTCCATGTCGGAGCGCAGCCGCGCAAGATCAATCTGCAAATCAGGCAACCTGGATTCGGGGAACAGCGCGCATCAGTTCGCGGGTATAGTCGTGGCTCGGCCGATTGAAGACCTGGTCGCGGCTGCCCTGCTCGACGACCTTGCCACGATGCATGACCATCACCGTATCGGCCAACGCTTCGACCACCGCCAGATCGTGGGAGATGAAGAGGTAGGTCAAGCCGAGCCGGGCCTGGAGATCGCGCAGAAGCTTGAGGACTTGGGCCTGCACCGAGACGTCCAGCGCCGAAACGGGCTCATCCAGAACGATCAATGAGGGCTCCACGGCAAGAGCTCGGGCGATCCCTATCCGTTGCGCCTGCCCGCCCGAAAACTCGTGCGGATAACGATCGATAAACTCCGGGCGCAGACTGACGAGTTGCATCAACTCCTCGACCCTCGCGGCCCGCTGGCTCCGATCCATGGCTGTCAGCGCGATCAGCGGCGCCTCGAGGATCTGGCGGACGGTTTTTCGTGGATTGAGCGAGCTCAACGGATCCTGAAAGACCAACTGCACCGAGCGATGAACGCGGAGTTTTTCCTCGCCCTTGAGGCCTCGAACCGGTTTGCCCTCGAGAGTTATCCTGCCCTCGGAGGGTTCCATCAGACCGACCAGCATCCGGGCCAGGGTGGACTTGCCGCAACCGCTCTCGCCGACAATGCCCAGCGTGCCGCCGCGGCGGACCTGAAGCGAGACCTGGTCGACGGCACGAAAGTCCGGCTTTCTAGCACCATACCAGGTGCGCCCGCCCAAAAACTCTTTCACGAGGTTCTCGCCTTCGAGAATCGTTGCCGACCGTTCAGCCATGACCGACCTCGTCCGCGCGAATGCAACGTGCGGCGTGATGCTGGTCAACGATACGTAGCTCGATCTCGCCTTGCCGGCAGGCATCGATCGCAAGAGAACAGCGGGGCGCAAAGGCACATCCGTCAGGCAGCCTGTTGACCGGTGGCGGCAGCCCGGGGATGGCATCCACCGCCCGATCCGGCTGCCCCAGAACCGGCACACAGGCGATCAGCCGTTCGGTATAGGGGTGGCGCGGACGTCCGAAGACCTCGCTGACCGGCCCCTGCTCGACAATCCGCCCGGCATACATCACCAGCACCCGCTCGCAGAGTTCCTGCACGACACCGAGATCGTGCGTGATGAAGATGAGCGCCGCCCCGGTCTTGCGACGCAGCTCGTTCAACAGCTCCAGGACGCGGGCTTGGGTGGTAACGTCGAGGGCAGTTGTCGGCTCATCCGCGATGATCAGATCCGGCTCGTTGGCGAGCGCCATCGCAATGACGACGCGCTGTCGCTGGCCGCCCGAAAGCTCGTGCGGATAGGCAAGGGCCTTGGCCGGCGGATCGGGTAGCCCGACCTCATCCAGGAGTTCGACGGCACGCCGCCGGGCGTCGCGAGCGGAGAGGCCCTGATGCCGCTTCAGACTTTCCGCGATCTGCTCGCCCGATCGCATCAAGGGGTTCAGGGTCGTCAGCGGGTCTTGAAAGATATAGGCGATCCTGCTGCCGCGTATGTCTTGAAGGTCGTGCAGGGAAAGGTCGAGCAGGTCGCGGCCGTCGAAGTCGATCCGGCCCTCGGTGATCTTGCCGGGCGGTGTCGGCACCAGCCCCAGGATCGACATCGCCGTGACCGACTTGCCCGAGCCGCTCTCGCCGACGATCCCCAGGCTGTCGCCCCGTGCGACAGAAAAATCGACACCATTGACGGCACGGTAGATCTGATCGCCGACGTGGAACTGGGTGTGCAAATTCGTGATGGTCAAAAGCGCATCGGTCCGATCGGCGGGACCGGCTTCGGCTCGTGCCACATCCGTGCAGGCGACCGGGCGGGTCAGCGCCCCCGAGGCCAGACGCGGATCGAGGGCGTCGCGCAGGCCATCGCCCAGAAGATTGATGCCGATCACCAGCACCAGGATCAACACACCCGGCACGACCGAGACGTGCGGCGCATTGATGATAAGGTTGCGCCCATCGCCGAGCATCGAGCCAAGATCGGCCTGAGGCGGCTGCGCTCCAAGGCCAAGGAACGAGAGGCCTGCCGTTTCCAGGATCATCCAGCCGACCGTCGTCGACATCGTGATGATGATGACCGGCAGAACGTTGGGCAGGATTTCGGAAAGAATGATCTTGCGGTCGCTCTGCCCCGAGATCCTTGCTGCCTCGACAAACTCGCGCTGCACCAGATTGAGCGTCGTGCCCCGCACCGAGCGGGCAAAGAAGGGGATATTGACGACCGCGATGGCGAGGAGCGCGTTCAAGAGCCCTGGACCGAGCGCGGCGACGATCGCCAGCGCAAGCAACAAATAGGGGAAGGCCATCAGCATATCGATGCCGCGCATCAGCACCTGATCGACCAATTTGCCGAAGAAGGCGGCGATGAGGCCGATTGTGCTGCCGATAATCGCGGCGATCAGGGTTGCGGCGATGCCGACTGCGAGACTGACGCGCGCACCCCAGACCAGCCTCGAAAGGATATCGCGGCCAAGTTGATCGGTGCCAAGGAGGTGCCCCTCCGAGAACGGGCGGATCAGGCGGTTGGCCGGTTCGGTGAGATTGGGGTCCTGCAACGGCAGGATTGGTGCCGCGACAGCGATGGCCACGATGACCACGACGATCACAAGCCCGATCACCGCAAGCGTGTTGCGCCGCAGGCGGCTCCATAAGCTTGGCCGGCTTGAACGCCGGGTTTGCTCGCCGGCAGTGCTGCTCCCGACACTGGATACTGCCATCAGGTGCGCCTCAGCCTCGGATCGAGCATCACCTGCAGAACGTCCGTCGCCAGATTGATCAGCACGAAGCTTGCCGCAACCACCAGAACGCCGCCCTGCACCAACAAAATATCGCGGGTCGAAATCGCCTGAACCAGCATCCGGCCGATCCCCGGCCATTGGAAAACGCTCTCGATATAGACCGCACCGCCGAGCACGAAGCCAGCCTGGATGCCGATGATGGGAATGATGTTCACGAGGGCGTTGAGGAAGGCGTGGCGGCCGATCACCGCCGGCTCGCGCATGCCTTTGGCGCGGGCGGTGCGCACATAGTCCTGGCGCAGCACCTCGAGCATATTGGACCGCGTCAGGCGAGCCACAACACCGGTGGCGACGACAGCGAGCGCCAATGCCGGCAACGTGAGGTGATAGAGCAGTTCCCAGATGCTGCCGGTTCCGAACAGAGGATACATGCCGCCCGTCGGAAACCAGCCGCGGCGAACCGAGAACCACAGGATCAGCATAATGCCGAGAAAAAACGAGGGGGTCGAAATGCCGACCAGCACGACGACCGTGATGATCTTGTCAGTCCAACCATATTGACGAATAGCGGAGGCCACGCCGGCTGCGAGACCGAAGATGGCGCAGAGACCGAGCGCAGTCCCCGCCAGAATGATGGTCGGACCGAACCGCTCGAAAACCTCATCGACCACCGGACGGTTGAGCGAATAGGATGTCCCGAGATCGCCCTGCAGCACGCCCGTCAGCCACGACACATATTGCACCGGTAGCGGCTGATCGAGCCCGAGCTCCCGGTTCAACTTCTCGACATTCTCGGGCGTGGCATAGGCGCCGAGAATGGCGGTCGCAGGATCGCCCGGAATGAGCGAGATGACGAGAAAGACGATGATCGAGATCCCGAACAGGACCGGGATCGTCAGGACCAGCCGCTTCAGAATGTAAGCGAGCATGGGATCGATTGAGAGCCGCCTCGGCGGCTCTCCGTCTCAGCTAGTTCTTGGCGACGTCTTTGAGGACCAGCAGAAAACTCGGCTGCAGACTGAAGTTTTCGACGTTCGCCGCGGTCGCCGCGTTCTGTTTCCAGCTGGCGATGAAGGCCCAGGGTGCATCCTCGTAGACGATCTCCTGCATCTCCTTATAGAGACGGGCCCGCTCCTCCTGATCGGTGGCGCGGCGGGCTTCCTCGAGCAACGCATCGACCTCGGGATTGGAATAATAGCCTGAGTTGAAGCCGCCATTGGCCGGTAGAGCCTCGGTCCGTAAAGCCAAGAACGGCAGCGTGTCCGGATCGTTGGTCATCCACGCCATCTCCGCCATGTCGGCCTTGCCCTCGAGACCGGCATTGACGAGATCGAGGAAGGTATTCCACTCGTAGGTCTCGATCTTGGCATCGATCCCGACCTCGGCAAGGTCCGCCTGGATGGCAGTCGCCATCGGTACCGGATCGAGCATACCGGAGCCGCCTTCTGTGACGAAGAAAGTGACTTCGGCGCCATCGCTGTAACCGGCCTCATTGATCAGCGCCTTGGCCTTCTCGGGATCGTGCGGATAGGGCTCGAGTTCCTCGTTGTAAGCCCAAGCAAAAGCCGCAGGCACCGGCCCGGTCGCCACCGTCGCCGTGCCCTGCAGCACATCCTCGACCAGCGTCTGCTTGTCGATGGCGTAGTTGATCGCCTGCCGCATCCGCACATCGTCGAGCGGCGCTTCCTTGGTGTTGAGGATCAGGAACCAAAGATGGGGTCCTGCCTGCTCGTACATCTTGAACTGCGGATCGTCGGCGAATAGCGACACGTTATCGGGTGGAACTTCGACCATCAGATCGACGCCACCAGACAGCATTTCCGAGACGCGCGCATTGGCGTCCGTAATCGGCCGGAACACGACCCCTCTGAGCGATGGCGTGCCGTCCCAATAATCGGGGTTCTGCTCGAGTGCCACCTGCCGGTTGCTCTCCCATAAGCGGAACTGGAAAGGGCCCGTGCCGGATGGGTTGCGGCCGAAATCAGCGCCATTCTGCTCCACCGCGGCCGGTGAGACGATCAGGCCTGTCGGATAGGCGAGATTGGAGAGGAAGGGTGCATAGGGTTCCGAAAGGTGGAACCGCACGGTCGTCTCATCGACGACTTCAGTTTCCTCGACGGAGCTGAAAAAGAAGGAGAGCGGGAACGGACCGGTGTCGTAATAGGGGTGGTTCTCGTCGAGCATCCGATCGAACGTAAACTTGACCGCCTCGGCATTGAACGATGAGCCGTCATGGAAGGTCACACCCTGCTTGAGCTGGAACGTATAGGTTTTGCCGTCCTCGGAGATCTCCCAGCTTTCGGCGAGCGCCGGCTCGACCTCGAGCGCGCCATCCTGGAAGCGGACGAGACCGTCATAGATGTTGACCAGAATGCGGAAATCGTTGACCGCGGTGACCGCCTGCGGGTCCATCGATTTCGGCTCGGCGATCTGGCCGACCACCAACACGTCCGGCGGGATTTGAGCTTCGGTGGGCTTGGCGGCGAGCACAACAACGAGGCTCGCCAAAGCGATTACGGATGCACGAGCCGTCCTGGTCCATAACTGGAACATGCGGTCTCTCCCGGTTTTTGTCATCGGTATGGCGCGTGAACGCACCGTCAAGGACCCGATAGCCTCACCATTGGGCCGGTTCTGTCAACCCCGGCTGCCCGAAAAGCCCTCGTTTAGTCCGGGTAGGCCCGTCCGGAGCCAATTTCCCGAAGGTTGGGCAGAACGATCGGCGAGGACTGAATATAGAGCCCGATCAGTTCGGCGACGGCGGTGATCGAACCCATATGCGAGCGCTCGTAACCGTGTGAGGAATCGAGTGCGAAACAGATCAGCCCGGTGCGAATATCGTTACCTGCTTCGAGTGCCGAAGCGCCATCCGAGCGATAATAGCGAAAAACATCGCGGCTGTGCACGATGTCGAACTCGACACAAAGGCGCAGCAACCGCCGGCTCAGATCCCAATCGAACGGCCCGCTCATGTCCTGCATGACGACGGTGACGCCGTATTCGTTCGTGTTCTGGCGCGGCGCGATCGTGCCGTTATCGATGGCCACGAGCTCGGCAACGTCGCCATGCAGCACATGGGACGCACCGACACCGACCTCCTCGGAAATCGTGAACAGCAAATGGCAGTCGATCGGCAACGGCACGTCCTGCTCCCGGACCGCTCTGGCCGCGGCCAGCACCGCTGCGACGCCGGCCTTGTCGTCGAGGTGCCGGGAATTGACGAAACCTGCCGGCGTGAATTCGAGACTTGGATCGATGGCGACATGGTCGCCGACATGAATGCCAGCGGCAATCAGACCGGCCTGATCGTCAATCCGCTCGTCGAGACGGATCTCGAGATTGTCCCAGGCTACCGGCTGGGTGTCGATTTCTTCGTTATAGACATGACCCGAGGCCTTGAGCGGCAGAATTGTCCCTCGAATCAAGGGCCGGTCCTCGCAGAACACGGTCACCCGGGTGCCCTCGGCGAACCGCGCCGACCAATGGCCGATCGGCACGATGCCAAGGCGCCCATTGGGTTTGAGCTCCTTGACCATGGCTCCAAGGGTGTCGAGATGGGCGACGATGCCGCGATCGGGACTGTGGCGGGCGCCTTCGAGATTAGCGCGAATGGCGCCCCGTCGGGTCAGCTCGTAGGGGATCGACATGGCGTCGAGTTGACCGCGTACCAGATCCGTCACCGCCTGGGTCAACCCGGTCGGACTCGGGGTCTCGATCAGGCGGGTCAAAATGAAGCGAAGATAGGCCTGATCGATCTCGAGCTTGCGGATCATGAATAGTCCTGGTTCGTGATGCCCCCATCAAGGCCTAAGGAACGGCTGGAGCCTGGTCTGCGGGAACAGCAGATCGACAAACCGCTCTGCGGTCGGCTGCGGTTCGTGATTGGCCAGGCCAGGCCGTTCGTTAGCCTCGATCACCACGTAATCGGGCTTGGTCACACTGCCAACCAGGAAATCCAGTCCGACCACGGGAATTGACAACGACTGCGCTGCCTTGATCGCGGCATCGATCAGCGCTGGATGGAGATGATCCGTGACATCGTGAATGGTCCCGCCAGTGTGCAGATTGGCGGTTTTCCGCACCGAAAGTACGTCTTCGCGGGCGAGGACATCGTCCATCGAGAAACCCGCCAGCCGGACGCAACGCTCGGTCTCGGGATCGAGCGGAATGCGGCTTTCCCCGCCCGTCGCGCGAGCCCGGCGACGGCTTTGCTTTTCGATAAGTTCGCGCACTGTTTTGGTACCGTCGCCGATGATCTGGGCAGGCTTACGGACAGCGGCCGCGACCACGCGATAATCGATGACGATGATCCGGAGATCGGCCCCCGGATACATCTCCTCGATCAAAACGCGATCGCTGAAGTTCCGTGCCTGGGCGACGGCCGCCTTGATATCCACCAATTCGGTCAGCTCGACAGTGATACCGCGTCCCTGCTCGCCGCGCGCCGGCTTGACCACGAGCCGCCCATAATCGCTGAGAAATTCCGCCATCGCCTCGTCGTTCTCGTCATCGCCGGGCGCTTCCATCTGCGCCGGCACCTTGAGGCCGGCTTTGGCCATCAGGCGGCGGGTCACGGCCTTGTCGTCGCAACGGCTCATCGCAACGGCGGTCGTCAGTTCGCTGAGCGATTCGCGGCAGGCAAGGGATCGTCCGCCGAGGCTCAGCGTGAAAAAACCGCCCTCCGCGTCATCAACCGTGATGCTGATCCCCCTGCGCATCGCCTCATTGACGATGATCTCGGCGTAAGGATTGAGCTTGCGGGCCGGATGCGGGCCGATGAAGAGCTTCTCGTTAATCTCGTTCTTGCGCTTGACGCAGAGCACTGGGACCCGCTCGAAACCGAGCTTGCTGTAAAGTGCGATCGCCTGATCGTTGTCATGCATCACCGAGAGATCGAGGAAAGCGCGCCCGACCTCGCCGACATGTTCGATGACGGCCCGGACCAGCGCCTCGCCGACGCCGGGGAAGGGGCACTGCATGTCGACAGCCAGGGACCAGAGGCTCGAGCCGTTGTCCGGATCGTTGAACGCGAGCGTGTGATCGACCAGGGTTACGACCCCGCAGATGCTGCGCGTCTGGCTATCGACCGCCTTGAGCACGGTCACGGGATCGCCCCGGCCCTTGGTGAAGAAATTGGGGTGCGCCGGCACCATGTGATGCGAGCGGTAGATTCGGTTGATATCTTCCTGGTCGCCAGGCGTGGTGCTGTGTTGGATCTCGAATCCATCGAACGACCGGTCGCTCTGCCGATAGCGCGCAATATCCAGGCGATAGGTGTGTGAGGGATCGAGGAACAGCTCCTGCGGCGCTGCTGCCAGCACCAGATGCGGATCCCGCACGTAGAGACAGACATCGCGCTGACCGAGCCGTTCGGTGCGCATGATCTCCGCCACATCCTTCGCCGAATCGAAGGTCTGCGCGAAAATTACGCGCCCCCAACCGCAATCGACCGCGACATTGGCATTCATCGTCGCCCGGGCGGTGCCCGGCAACTTGCCCCAACTCTTGAGCGAAGCCATCTCCTCGACGTCCATCGGCGATGGCATGGATGATCCTGGAACGATGCTCATGGTCGGCGGCCTCTCGAAGCTTGGTGTCGTGACGTCAGGCGATGGCGTGGCTTTGCAGCCACAATTCGAGCAGGGCTACTTGCCACAATTTGGAGCCGCGTAGCGGTGTGATGTGCTCCTCGGGTGCCGCAAGCAGCGTGTCGACGTAAGCCGGCTCGAACAGCTGCCGACGCCGCGCGGTCTCGTTGGTGAGGGCCTCTCGCACGAGTTCGAGATATGGCCCCTGAATATATTTGAGCGCAGGAACCGGGAAGTAACCCTTAGGCCGATCGATCACGGCTGCTGGAATGACCTCGCGGGCAACTTCCTTGAGAACGTATTTTCCGCCCTCGCGGATCTTGTGATCGCCCGGCACGCGGCCGGCGCACTCGACCAGTTCGTGGTCGAGAAACGGCACCCGGGCCTCGAGACCGAACGCCATCGTCATGTTGTCGACCCGCTTGACGGGATCGTCCGCGAGCATGATCGAGGTGTCGAGGCGCAACGCCTTGTCGATGGCACGCGGTGCCCCGGCTTGCTCGAAATGACGCTCGACGAAGGCGAGGCTGTGATCCGGGCCATGATGTTGCCGGTCGACGGAAGCCAGATATTCGTCCTGCGAACGATCGAAGAAAACCTCGCGGTAGGCCGCAGCCGCATCATTCACCTGGGTTTCTGCCAGCGGCGGGTACCAGTGATAGCCACCGAAGACTTCATCCGCACCCTGCCCGCTCTGCACCACACGGACATGCTTCGAGACTTCCTCGGAAAGCAGATAAAAGCCGATATTGTCGTAGGAGACCATCGGCTCGCTCATGGCCCGGATCGTTCCTGGCAAATTTTCGAGCAGCCGCGATGAAGGCACGAAGATCTTGGTGTGGTCGGTCGAGAAATGTTCGGCGATCAGATCCGAATACTGAAATTCGTCACCCTTTTCGCCCGAGGCTTCCTCAAAACCGATCGAGAATGTCTTCAAGCCGCTTTGCCCGGCCTCGGCAAGTAGCCCCACGATGAGGCTCGAATCGACACCGCCCGAGAGCAGCACGCCAACCGGCAAATCTGCGACCATGCGGCGTGCCACGGCCGTGCGCAAGGCCTCCATCACGGCCTCTTTATGCGCCTCGAAGCTCATCTCGTCCTGGCTATCGAATTCCATCCGCCAGTAGACGCGATCCTCTCGGTTCCCGGCCTTGTCGAAGGTCGCAATCGTCGCTGGCGGCAGTTTCTCGATGCCTGTCAGCATGGTGTGCGGCGGCGGCACTACGGCATGGAACATCATATAGTGGTGCAGTGCCACCGGATTGATCGCCGTGTCGACGTCCCCCGCAGCGACGATCGCAGGCAGACTCGAGGCGAAGCGCAGCCGCTTGCCGCGACGCGAGAGATAAAGCGGCTTGATGCCGAGCCGGTCGCGCGCCAGGGTCAGGGTTTCGCGGGCACGGTCCCATATCGCGAAGGCGAACATGCCCTGGAAATGGTCGACGCAGGCAGGACCCCAGGCATCGAATGCCTTGAGGATGACTTCGGTGTCGCTCGTCGAAAAGAAGGAATAGCCGCGCTCCCGCAGTTCGGCGCGCAGTTCCTGGTAGTTGTAGATGCAGCCGTTGAAGACGATTGTCAGGCCGAGGGCCGCATCGATCATCGGTTGCTGGCCGCTCTCCGAGAGGTCGATGATGCGCAGGCGGCGATGGCCGAAAGCGATCCGCCCCTGGTTCCAACCGCCCGCCGCGTCCGGGCCCCTCGGGGTCATGACCGCGGTCATTCGGGCTACGGAGTCAATCGACGCATAATCATCGTCGAAGCGAATTTCGCCACATATGCCGCACATCGATGTCTACTCGATACTCATTTAATGATCGGGAGAGTTCGTCGATAGCGGACAACAATTACGAAGGCCCCGCTACAAAGTTGGCTGAACAAGTGTGATGCCTCGACCTTTATGCAAGTCGTGAGGACGCCGGTCAAATTCGTCGCGCGGCCGAGTCATTACATTCCCTGCTGTGTGGAACTTTGGACAGTCGCTTTGGTTCCGCCTTTTCTTCCGCCCACACCTGCACGGCTCAATGACCAGTTATCTCGACCAACTGCCCCTGGGCGGCCTCCTCGGCATTTTTGCTCTTGCCGCCATTATCATCGCCTTCGGCGGCGTCCGCCTTGCCGGACTTGCCGACGAAATTTCCGATCGCACGGGTTGGGGCGAAGCACTGACCGGCGCCCTCCTGCTCGGCGCCGTCACATCGCTCTCTGGCACGGTGGTTTCCGTGACCGGTGCCGCGTCGGGCTCGGCCGGCCTCGCCGTCGGCAACGCGGTCGGTGGGATTGCCGCGCAAACGGCCTTTCTCGCTGTGGCCGATTTCTTCTATCGCCGGATCAATCTCGAGCATGCCGCCGCATCCCTCGGCAATCTTATGCAGGGCACGATCCTGATCATTCTTCTGTCGCTGCCCATCGTGTTCTGGGCGGTGCCCGCCTACACGGTCCTTGGCGTTCATCCCGGATCGTTCGTGCTCATCCTGATCTATATTGCCGGGCTCAAAATGACCAAGAGCGCCCGCGACGAGCCGATGTGGAACCCGGAGCAGACCCACGAAACGGTCGAAGACGATACCCCGACCGGTCTCGCCAACCTTTCGGCGCTGCGGCTCTATGGAATATTCGGATTGCTCGCCGTTCTGACCGGCGTTACCGGCTACGTGCTGGGGCGCTCGGCCTTAGTCCTGGCCGATCGAACCGGAATCGACGAAACCGCCATCGGCGCCCTGCTTACCTCCGTCGTCACGTCTTTGCCCGAACTGGTGACGACGATCGCCGCGGTCCGCCAGGGAGCACTGACCCTGGCCGTCAGCGGGATTATCGGCGGTAACGCGTTCGACGTGTTGTTCTTGAGTCTGAGCGATGTTTTCTATCGCGACGGTTCGATCTTCCACGCCATGGAAGCCAAGCATGTTTTCCTTTTGTCGATGAGCATCGTCATGAGTGCCGTGTTGGTCCTGGGCCTGATGCGACGTGAACGCCAGGGTCCGTTGCGGATTGGATTCGAGGGCCTGGCGACACTCATACTCTACGGATTGACCGTCATCGTCCTGGTCCGCGGAATAAACTAAGGAACCTATGGCCCCTGGGTCCGTTGTGATGCCGGGAGCAACTTCCCTACCTACTTGTCCTCCCCCAAACTTATACCCTGGCGCTTGTCGCCGGGGTTTTTTTTGGGTACCGGGTCGGCCGGAACCTGCGACGCGTTTCGAGCTCTGAATATATAGAGGCGCCGACATAGATGTGCTCACGGAGAACTACGATGATCGCCGATGTGATGATGGCAAAGGCTGAGACTGTTCTTGTCGATGACGATCTTGAGGAAGTTCTGGACCGTATGGCATCCTCGGATTTACCGGCCATAGTGGCACTCGACGGCACAAGCTTCGCCGGTGTGATCACGCGAGTCGACGTGCAACGAGCCATCGAGGATGGAGCCGATACCGAAACGGTGACGGTTCGCGCTATTGCCATGGATGAGCAACGTCATTGCAGGATGCGCGACGATGATGCCACAGCGCTTGCCACGATGGACGCCACATCGAGCGATTGGCTGGCTGTCTTCGACGAGGCCGATGCATTGCAGGGCCTCGTGGAACGTGGCAAGCTTCAAGGCCACGGCGCGGGCGCCAGGCCGCGACCGAATCCCGCACTCGATGGAGCAAGCGATCAGGATTCCGAAAACCCGGGATTGAGCGTCCACGATATGGAGCCAAAACTGACCGACTGATCGCGCAACCTCATGAATGCGCTTGGTCGACAAGGTGAGGATCGAGAATGAATTCGAAATCCGATGAAAAATCTCTGGACATGGCGGAGGCCCTTACCGATCCGGCGAAAGTGTTCGATCATCCGGTGGACGTCTTGACGCAGCCGGGCCTGGATAGCGACCAGCGCCGGGCGATCCTCGAGCGTTGGCTCTATGACGCACGCGAACTTGCCGTCGCCGAAGAAGAAGGAATGGGAGGCGGCGAGATTCCCCTCACGGAAAGAATAGCGAAAGCGTTGCAAACGCTCGACGGCGAGCCGACGACGCCTGCACACAAGCAATAAAACTAAAGCTGCGGCCTGCGCGGCAGCGCGACACAGAAAGTGACGCCGCTGCCGTTCCTCGTATCCTCGATCCAGATCCTGCCGCCGATTCGCGTGGCTGCCCGTCGCGCGATCGCCAGTCCCATGCCACTGCCCCCGCCCTGCTCCCGCGATTTGAGCGTGGTCAGCGGCGCAAAGACTTTACCACGGAATTCTTTGGCAATACCCGGGCCATTATCCGTTACTCGGAAAATATATTCCTTGTCTCGACTTACCGCGTCTATTTCGATTTTGGGGCTGTCTTCTTGTTGATTTTCTATGGCGTTAATAATCATATTGCGAAATATCAGGTCGAATGCCGCAGGCGATGTCCGCAAGCTTGGAAGGTTCTCCTGAATGGTAAGGGTCAGGCGGCGCTCGCACGACAGTGTCTCGGCTATTTCGTGAAGCCGTGAATGCGGCCTCACATCAACACTCTGCAGATGGTGATAGTCGGCACGTGAATAATTCAGGAGGTCGGCGACCATACGCTGCAGGATCGCAGCTCGGCGCTTGATGGCATCGACCGTTTTCTGGCCGTCGTCGTCAAGCTGCCCGGAGAGATCGTGGCTTAGGCGATCGGCGAGGAATTGGATGCCGCGCAACGGTGCTCTCAGCTCATGCGAAATCGTTTGCGCATATTCCCGGATTTCGTCGTCGGTCTGATCGGAAGCCCGCTGTTTCGCCGATACCAGCCCGATTGCGGCCAGAATCTTATAGAGAAGGCTCGTGCAATACGCAGGCTCGAACGGCATGATCGTCCCTGAGACACAGCAGCACGGCCAGATTGAAATAAATCTCCCAATTATTCAACTATAAATGGAAAATAGCCCGGAGCCCAGGGCTCCGAGCCATCCATAATCCGAGACTTAAGCGTCTATTGTAGCAGCTCTACGGTCACCAACTCTCCGTCCTGAACGGCCCAATACTCGAAGGTCCCGGAAACGTCGCCGTTCTCGTCGAAATCCTGCGCGCCGGCGGCGCCCTCGTAATTGATGTCCTGACCGTCGGCGATCAGTTGTTTGGCCTTCTCGAATTCGCCTGGATAGATGACTTCGCCGGGCGCATTCGCGACCTCGCGAATGGCATCGCGAACAGCCGTGCCGTCGGTCGAGCCTGCCTTCTCGATGGCGAGTGCTATGATCATGCCCGCATCGTAAGCCGAATCGATGAAGGGCAGCGGCGGCAATTCGCCGTATGCCTCTTCATATTGCGAGGCGAAGGCTTCAGCGGCCTCGCTTTCGGCGGCCTTGGGCGCGGTCCCGAACGTCCCATTCATGAAATCCGCGCCGATATCGGACATCAATTGCGTGGTCTTCATCCCATCGGTGAAGACGAAGGATTCGAAAAAGCCCTCTTCCAGTGCCTGCCTGAGGATCAAGAGGCCGCCATCGTCGGGGTAGGCGATCAACAAGAGCGCGTCGGCGTCACCGCCAGCAAGATTGGACAGTTCGCCGCGATAGGAGGCCTTGTTGGGCTCGAATGCCGAACTCCCCGTGATCTCGCCGCCGGCTTCGGTGAAGCTCGCCTCGAAGGCTTCGGCTAGACCCTGACCATAGTCGTTGTTGACATAGAGGACGGCGACCTTGCTCAGATCCTGATCCATGACGAGCCTGCCGAGGACAATGCCCTGGCCGGCATCGGATGGCACGGTGCGGAACAAGAAGTCCTTATCGTCGAGCGTCGTGATCGTTGGCGCCGTCGAGGCGTTGGAGATCTGGGGAACGCCCTGAACACTGGTAACGCTGGTGGCCACCGGGATCGTATTCCCCGAGGACAAAGCCCCGAATATGGCCGCGACACCGTCGACCGAAATCAGCTTTTGCGCGGCGTCGATTGCCGGCTGCGACTTTGTCTGCGTATCGCCGACCACGACTTCGAGGTCGCCGCCCAGCACACCGCCTGCGGCATTCACCTGATCCGCCGCCAGTTGCAAGCCGTTGAGCGAACTCTCGCCATAGGCCTGCAACCCGCCGGTCAGAGGAATGAGTGCCCCGACCTTAGCACCCTGCGCCAAAGCGCCGGTCGCCGAAAGGGCCAGGACGGACGTGGCCAGAAGCGCACTCTGCAAACCCGCACGCTTCGGAAATGAAAATAGCTTGGTCATCTCATGCTCTCCTGTACGCAACCGCCATCATCGTCGGCAGCTCTTTTTGTCGTGACTGTTTTCTAGACTGGCTCAGGGGCGTGCAACAAGAGTGGAACCGCGCTAGATAGTGCCGGTAGCGCGCCCTTGAGGAAGATCTCATGCCGATCATCAATCGAATCGCCGAATATCAGCAGGAACTAACGGCCTGGCGGCGTCATTTGCATCAGCATCCGGAACTCGCCTTCGAGGAGCACGAGACCGCCCGCTTCGTCGTCGAGAAGCTCGAATCCTTGGGTGTCGACGAGATCGCGACCGGTCTGGGCGGCACCGGGGTCGTGGCGACGATCAGGGCGGGCTCGAGCGACCGTCGGATCGGTCTGCGGGCGGATATGGACGCGTTGCCCATTCGCGAGGCGACCGGCCTGCCTTATGCCTCGAAATTCGACGGCAAAATGCATGCCTGCGGCCACGACGGCCATACGACAATGCTCTTGGGCGCGGCACGTTATCTCGCCGAAACCCGAAATTTTGACGGCACCGTGCATTTGATCTTTCAGCCGGCCGAAGAGGGCCATGGCGGCGGACGGCGCATGGTCGAAGAGGGCTTGTTCGCGAAGTTCCCGGTGCAGGAAGTCTTCGGCATGCACAATTGGCCGAGCCTCGAACTGGGCCGGTTCGCGATGTGCCGCGACCGGTGCATGGCAGCGTCGGACGAAGTTCGCGTCACGATCAAGGGCCGCGGCTGTCATGCGGCCATGCCGCACCGGGGCCGCGATCCGATCCCGGCGGCACTCCTGATCACCCAGGCATTTCAAAGTATCGTCGCCCGGGAAATCGATCCGCTCGACCTGGCCGTCATTTCGATCACACAGATCCACGCCGGCGACACCTATAACGTGGTTCCCGAAACAGCATTCCTCGACGGCACCGTCAGGACCTATCGGGAAGCCACCCGTCACCTGATCCGCGATCGCATGGCGGCCATCGTCGACGGTATCGCGCGGGCCCAGGGTCTCGAGGCTACGCTGGACTACCGTGACGGCTATCCACCGACCGTCAATACCGCTCGAGAGGCGGAACTCGGTGCCGATACCGCAGCCGAGATTGTCGGCGAGGAACGGGTCGATCGCGAGCCCGAGCCGGTCATGGGTGCCGAGGATTTCGCCTATATGCTGAATGAACGGCCTGGCAGCTACATCTGGCTCGGCAATGGCGCGGTCGACGACCGCCAGGGCTTGCACAGCCCCTATTACGATTTCAATGATGAGGCGATCGGCTATGGAGTCAGCTATTGGGCGAAACTGGTCGAGCGCTTGATGCCGCGACAGAACTGACTGGTCGACGACAAGCTCGGAGTGGGCAAGTTAACGCTAGTTCTTTCAAAGACTTGCCAAAATTAACCATAGAGCGTCCAACTTTGAGAACGCAGCATCCTATGGGATGCAATTCCGTGGTCGTTTGATCATTGAGCGCAGCGCAGGTTACGTTAAGATCGGGTTAAGCGGCACAGGCACGACACGGGACACGGCATAAAGATATGGAAAAAGAGCGCTATCCGGGCGAGCGACAGGGCCTGACCCTTTTTCTCGAGGAAATACGGCCAATCGTCGAAATCCAGCTCGGCAGGGTTTCGCTGCTCTATTCCGCCATCCGCAAGGCCCTGACATCGGGCACGCTGCACCACCTCCGCCATGCCCGCCATATCTTCAATTGCCTGCCGCGCGCCGCCAAGCAGCAGCTGTCGAAAGAGCTTGTCGCCCGGACCAACGTCATTCCGGATCACGAGCGCTTGCTGACGCATTACGACAGCACCGAGCCCACGCCGTTTGTCTGCTTCGAACGAAGCGAAAGCGAAATCCACGACACCCATGTCAGCTATCGCCATGAACTGCCCGAACCGCAGGACGTGCGAGTGATGGTCAGACCCGGAACGCTACCCTCCACGGCGGCGATGAGCCTTAGACTGATCGCCGACACCATCGAGCGCGACCGGCGCGTCCTCTCCTCGCGCTACTGGCTGTCGCGCGACGAAGACGACGACAAGCCGGACGGCAGATCGCCACGTCGCGGCTATGGCGAGAGCGGCTGATCAGCTCGGCGACGTCGGCCCGACTAGGATGGTTCCCCGCGGCGTCCTAGCCCGAGAGGTCAGCGTTGTAATCCGGTGCCCGCGGCAGGATCGCCTCCGGCCGCTCCTCTCTCGCCTTGGCGATCGCCTCCTCAAGCTCGATCTGCTGGCACAGCCCCAACAGCACCGGATCCCGCGGGCGAATTTCCTGGCTCTTCCAATGGGTTCGGTCGCGTACCGACTGCACGGTATTCTTGGTCGTGCCCAGCAATTTGCAGACCTGCGGATCGCTGATCTCGGGGTGGTGACGCAACAACCAGGCGATTGCGTCCGGACGGTCCTGACGCTTCGAGAGCGGGGTGTAGCGCGGCGCCTTGCGTTTCGGCTGCTTGATGTCCAGCGCTGGCCGCGTGGTGATGTTGAGTTGCGCCTTCGGATCATGCTGGCAGCGGGCAATTTCCGAGCGTTCGAGAATCCCCGCACCTACCGGATCGAGCCCACGCACGCCGGTCGCCACTTCGCCATCGGCAATGCCTTTCACCTCAAGGTGATGCAGGCCGCAGAATGCGGCGATCTGCTCGAAGGTCAGGCTGGTATTGTCGACAAGCCAGACAGCCGTCGCCTTCGGCATCAAGGGTTTATCCATCATTATCTCCTTTCGCACGGGCGCCCGCCTGCGGTGCGCTCCGCGTTCCCGGTCGCTGACGCCACCGCAATTCGCAAACGTCCTGTCACCATAAGTGGCGCAAGGCCGCCGCGTCTTCAATCGATGGGAACGACATGGTTGAGCCTGCCGTGCCCGCCCTCGGGCACGCGCTTACATCCGTCATAGAGCCCGCCTCGCCCCTCGCCAAGAACATTGAGGCCGCGCCGCAATCGTTCGAGCGGCACTCTGGCTCCTGGAGCACAGCCTGACGCCAGGTCTTCTCGGTCGGGCCGGGCAATGCTATACGATGACGTCGGGGGTAAATGCGACGAACGACCATGCTCGCTTCAAGGGCTGACACAAAACCAAAGGAATAACCAATGAGTTTCGGCAATATCATCGGGTCTCTGCTGCAGCAGGGCATGTCCGGCTCGACCCAGTCGCGCATGCACAATGCCACCGGCCGGCAGGGCCTCGGCGGTCACCAGGGCGGAGGGCTCGACAGCCTGATCAACAACTTCATGAACGCCGGCCAGGACGGCACCACAGGCCGCGACACCGCAGGCCGCGGCACCGGCAGTTCCGGCGGTCTGATGGGAGCCCTGACCGGCGGCAGCGGCGGCAGTTCCGGCGGTCTGATGGGTACCCTGAGCGGACTTTTGGGCCAGGGAAAGCAGACCGCACGGCAGAATCCGACTATGGCCGCTGGCGGTCTCGGCGCCGTGGCCGGTGCCCTGCTCGGCGGCGCCAGCGGCGGCAGCTCGATGCGGGGTGCC
>JBGSYN010000194.1:0-31877 GCA_041750975.1 Geminicoccaceae bacterium
GCTACGATAATCGGCGTCGTCGTCGATCCGATCCAGACCTGGACCGGCATTCACAAGCGGCGGCTGCACCGTCTGGTCGACGGCGTCGAGCGCGCCACGCGGGACGCAGCGGACGTTCGCCTGTCGCTCAAGGACCCCTATTTGCCGCGCCTCGCCGACCTCTTCGATCTAGCCGTCTCGGCCCTCCGCTTCGGCCGTTAGGAGCAAGCCTATGGACCAAAAACGATGCGCCTGAGCGACGAAGAAAGAGCCATGCGGGACGGGGCGCATGGCGAGGCGCGCCGCTGGGCGATCGAGCAGCAGATCGCCGTCGGCGAGTTCTTCGACGCTGAAGATCTCGTGGCGATCACCCAGGTTCATATTCATGCGGATGCCGAGGCCGTCGGCGTGGCCGGCATCGAGTTTCTGGAAAAGATGCTCGAGGAGCCGGCCGAAGGTCGCCGCTTTGCCGTGCCGGTGGTCTCCGATCCGCGCGGCGCGGATTTCAGACGCGCCAGTGAGCTCAATTACGACCAGGGCCTGCTCGCCAACGAAGCCCGCCTGCGCGATGTGCTGGCAGCGCTCGGCGTGCTCATGACCGACACTTGCATCGTCTATCAATGCGTGCTGCCGCCCGTGCGCGGGGAACATATCGCCTTCGGCGACACCGGCTCCGTGATTTATTCCAACAGTGTCTGCGGGGCCCGCAGCAATTACGAAGGGGGACCGGCGGCGCTCGCTGCGGCGATCACCGGGCGTACGCCACGCTATGGCTTCCACCTGTCCGAACGCCGACGTGGCACCTGTCGCTACGGCTTCGCCGATCCGCCCCGCCATCTGACCGATTGGGGTGCGATCGGCGCCTTGATCGGGCGCCAGCAAGGCTCCTATTGGGAGGTTCCCTATATTGTTGCCGATGGCCCGGCACCGTCCTCGGATGCGCTGAAGCACATGGGTGCGGCGATGGCGAGCTATGGCTCGACGGCCATGTATCATCTCGAAGGGGTTACGCCGGAATGGCGCGAGGGTGCTCTTGAAGGCGATGCCGTCACGATTGGCCGGGCCGACATCGAGGCCTTTTATGCTAGCTTCGCGCCCAGCCGTGAGGAGCTCGACGTCGTCGTGTTTGCCGCCCCGCAGCTCTCGCTCTACGAGATGCAGCAGCTGGCCGGCCTGCTCGAGGGCCGACGGGTCAGCGGCAATACCGCCGTGCTCGTCGCGGTTCCGCCCGAGACCAAATCCGGCTGCGATCGCCTCGGATTGACCGCCATGATCGAGGCATCCGGTGCAATGGTGCTCGAAGGTGTCTGCTTCTATCAAATGCACGCCCGCGAGCTTGGCGAGGCCAATGGCTGGCGGGTGCTGATGAGCAATTCGACCAAGCTCGTCAACATCATCTCGGGCTACGGCTACGAGCCCGTTCTCGCCTCGATGCGGCAATGCGTCGAGAGCGCCGTCGCGGGGAGGATCGTTCGTTGAGCGTCCAATGCCTGACCGGCCATCCAGGAATCGGTCCGGCAGTGACCGGTACCGCCCTTGTCGCTGCCGATAATTTCAGCGCCCGCTACGACCTCGACCGCATCAGGGGTGTCTTTTCCAGGCCGAGCCACAAGCTATTCGGCGAAAGTTATGTCGATCGCATCCTCGTGCTCAACGCCGCCAAGGGCGGGGTCGCCACGGCCTGGATGCTGAAGGAGATGCGCGAGCGTAGGCTGGCGCCCCTGGCGCTGCTCCTGAATTTCGCAAATCCGATCATGGCGCAGGCCGCGGCCTTTGCCGAAATGCCGCTGATCGACCGCTTCGAGGGTGACGTCACGGCGGCTCTGAAATCGGGTGATCGCCTCGAGATCGTGCCGTCGACAGGCGAGGTAAGGGTTCTCGCCTAGGCGTCATCGCCAAGCAGCACCAAGCCCTTTTCGGTCGCAGCGACCAGGCCCCGATCGGAGAGCTTCAGATGCGGGATAACCGGCAGCGCCAGGAACGAGAGTTGCAGGATCGGCTCGGGCAGGCTGCACCCGATCGCGCGGCCTGCCGAGCGGATCGAGTGGAGATCGTAGGTTACCTCTTGGAAAGTTCGATCGCTCATCAAGCCGGCCACGGGCAAAGCCAGCTCGGCCTTGACGTCGCCGCCTGAGACGACGACCGCACCGCCCTGAAGTTCGATCAATCGATTGACCGCAACCGCCATGTCACCGTCATCGCTGCCGATGATGATGAGATTGTGGCTGTCGTGACCGACGCTGACGCCGATCGCACCCCGGATCGGACCGAAGCCTCGAACGAAACCAAGCCCGGTATTGCCGTTGACACCGTGCCGCTCGAGAACGGCGAGTTTCAAGAGATCCTGCGCGGCGTCCGCCTGCCACGCACCGTCCGAACTTGCCGGGGTCGCCCGCAAGCGGTCGGTGATGATCGAGCCCTCGGTGACACCGATGACCTCGACGCTTTCCATCCGGGCCGGCATCGTGAAAATCTCGGGTGCGACCGGCGGCCGCTTGACCGAACCGTAGCCGACCGGTCGAGGCGGTTTCTTGCGCTCGAACACACTTGGCTCGACCAGAGCGCCGCCGCAGATGACGCGGTCGACGGCGATGCCCTGCAGATCCTCGAGCAGAACGATATCGGCGCGCTTACCCGGGGCGATGATGCCGCGATCGGTAAGCCCGAAGGCGAGGGCAGCGCCCAGGGTTGCCGCTCGCAATGCGGGAACCGGCGCCGCACCGTTCCGGATCGCCTTTCGAAGGGCGTAGTCGATATGACCGTCCTCGATGATCTCCAGCGGATTACGGTCATCGGTGCAGAAGGCGCAGCGCATCCAGCTCGATTCGGTGACGAGCGGCGCTAGTGCGGCGACGTTCTTCGCAACGGAGCCTTCTCGCAAGTATATATGCATGCCCTTGGAAAGCTTTTCATACGCCTCTTCGAATGTCGTGCATTCGTGATCGCTGCCGATGCCCGCTGCCAGATAGGCGTTGAGCTCCAGCCCCCGCAGCAGCGGCGCATGGCCGTCGATGGGCCGGTGTTGAAACGCCTCGAGCTTAGCCAGAAGTCCGGCGTCGTTCATGATGACACCTGGAAAATTCATGACTTCGGCAAGCCCGAGCACGGCAGGATGCTCGGCGAGGCTCAGAAGGTCTGCCGCCTCGAGCCGGGCGCCCGACGTTTCGAGATCGGTTGCCGGCACGCATGAACTCAGATTGACCCTGAGCGTCATCACCATTTCGAGGGCCGAATCGAGGAAATAGCGGATACCGTCGAGCCCAAGGACATTGGCGATTTCGTGCGGATCGCAGAGCGCCGTGGTCGTGCCGCGCGGCAAAGCGACCTTCTCGAATTCCGCCGGGGTCACCATCGAGCTTTCGATGTGCAGATGCGCATCGATGAAACCCGGCACGGCGACGCGGCCACCGGCGTCGATCTCCTCTCGGCCCTCGTATCGGTCGTAAACGCCGACGATCGTGTCGCCGCAGACCGCGATATCGCCCTCTCGAAGCACACCCGAGGCGGTATCGAGAATGCGGGCATTCCTGATCACCAGATCGGCCGGCACGCGCCCCGCTGCCTGATCGATCAGTTTCTCGTAGTCCGCGCGAGATAGGGGCATGGTGTTTGCTCCGCCCTGAGTGCTTGTGCTAACCAAATTTCGCAGCCTGCCGGAGACGCAAAGTGAGCCTCAAGATCGCCATCGTCTACGGTTCCGTTCGCCGGGACCGCTTGGGTATCCGTGTGGTTCGTTTCCTTAAGTCCGAACTGGAGAAACGCGGTCAGGAGGTCGATGTCATCGATGCACTGGAGGAAGCGCTGCCGCTGCTCGATCTAAGGCTGAGCGACTACATCACCGATCCGGCACCCGACAATCTCGATAATCTCGCCGCGCGCATCAAGGCCGCGGAAGCCTTCATCATCGTCAGCGGCGAATACAACCACACCCTGCAGCCTGGTCTGATCAATCTGATCGATCATTTTTATGGCGAATGGGGCCACCGCGCGGTCGGTTTTGCGACCTATTCGACGGGCGGCTTCGGCGGTGTGCGGGCCGGTGCGCATATCCGCAGCATCTCCAGTGCCGTCGGTATGCTGGGTGTGCCTGCGAGCTACACCCAGCCTAATCTCGAACAGGCGATCGACGCCGATGGCAAAGCGCTTTCCGACAGTCCCGCCAAGTTCGCCGCCACCATGCTGGATCAACTGATCTGGTATGCCGCAGCCATCAAGGCCAAACGGGAAGCGGAGGGGCTTCCCGGCCGGAAATAGCTATTCGGCTGCGGTAGCGAGCCCGATCGGACAGCTCACACCGGAGCCGCCAAGGCCGCAATAGCCCATCGGCACCTTGTGCAGGTACTGCTGATGATAATCCTCGGCATAGTAGAACTCGGGTGCCGCAACGATCTCGGTCGTTATCTCGCCATGGCCCGCTCTGTCCAATTCCTGCGCATAGGCTGCCTTCGACTGGCGCGCCGCCTCGGCCTGCTCCTCGCCGTAAGTGTAGACGCCGGAGCGATATTGCGTACCGACATCATTGCCCTGGCGCATGCCCTGCGTCGGGTCATGGCTCTCCCAGAAGCGACGCAGCAACTCATCGTAGCTCACCGCTCGCGGATCGAAGACGACCCGGACGACCTCGTTGTGACCAGTCAGGCCACTGCACACCTCGCGATAAGTGGGATAGGGCGTCGTCCCGCCGGCATAACCCACCGCTGTCGAATAAATTCCCGGCAACCTCCAGAACACGCGCTCAGCGCCCCAGAAGCACCCTAGGCCGAACAGCGCCAGTTCCATGCCTTCCGGAAAAGGCGGCTGGATCCGATTGCCGTTCACGGCGTGGAGTTCGGGAACGACAAAATCGTAGGCCTCGCGGCCGGGCAGCGCTTTGTCCGCCGCCGGCATTGCGGTTGGTTTGCGAAACAGCGCCATGACATCACTCCAATTTCTCATGAGAGTGATGTGGTGGTTGCGGCCAATTGCGCAATCCGCAAGGCCTGTCGCACCCGATCAGAATCCGGTGACTTGGATCTCGGCCGGATGGCTTACGATATAGGCGAAATCGATTGTGCGGCTTTCACCCGGTGCGAAGTCATAGCTCCATGCCAACACGCCGGTGCGGCCGTCGAAATCGGTCTCCGTCGGGGGTGTGGCGTTTTCCAGAAGCTCCACGGTTATCCTTGCATCCTGCGGTACCGGCAACTGCTCCAGAACGGTTATCGGCATGACGATGTCGTGATGATTGGTCACCTCGATCCGATAGCGCCGCTCATGGCGCTGTCGGTTGCGGATCAGCCCCTGGCGATCACGCTGGCCGGTGACGTAGATCTGCTTCACCGTCACCAGATCGTCCGGGCCGAACGCCATATCGAGCACGTCGCCCGGCGGCAATGCTTCCTGATAGCGGTTGCCGGCAAAGGTGCCGTCGCGATAGAGCACGAGCGGCCCCGGAAGAAGCGGGGCGTCGCCGTCGAATGTCGCGCGGACGTAAATCTGCGGCTCCAGCCCGAATTTCGGGATTGCCCGTACCGAGAGGTCGGAGTCGAGTGAATGCTGGGAAAGGGTCACGCGATAGGGCTCCCGCGTCGCCGGAACGCTCACCGGGCCGGGCACCTGGTACTCGACTTGAAAAGTCGATGTTTCGACCTCTGCCACGATCGACGGCGCTGCCGTCGCCAATTTGGCCTGATCCAACATCGCCTCGGAGGAACGTTGGGCGACAGGTGCCGGAAGCTCGGGCTCGCGCACATCGATAAACCAGGATGGCAGCTCGGGCAGGGGTGCCGCAGCACCCGGGCGTGCGGTCGAAAGGGTCAGGCTCACATCGGCCCAATCCTCGCCGGTTCCTTGTGTCACCGCTGCAAGCTGTATCAAGTCCAGCCGGTCGGCACTGGTGTCGAGGCGGGCTTCGTAGATCGGCTGCCATGAGGCGCCGCTCACGAGATAGGAAACCTGGAGGCTCCCCAGGCTCGCCGTCTCGGCGATGACCTCGACATCGAGGCTGACCGTGGCGCGGGCCCCGGTTCGAATCTGCTCGAGGCGCCGTTCGGTTTGCTCGACCTGCTTTTGGAGATGCGAGATCTCGCGCTCGGCGAGGCGAATCCGCGACATCGAGGTCGCAGCACCCTCCTTCAGCCCGATCCATGTCTCCGACCACCGCTCGGGCCGGGGCAAATCGGCGGCGATGCTGTCGGCGGTTCGTTCGGCGATGGCCTTGCCGATGTTCTCGATGATGCCGATCACCATCTGCTCGGCCTCGATGGCGTCCTCCTGTTCGCGCGTGGCGAAAGCCAGCTGCTCGAGTGTCACGACCAGTTCTTCTTCCTCGATATTGACGAGATCGGCCTCGTGCACCGTCCGAACGTCGACGGCGCCGAGGGTGACGTTGCCGCTCTCGGTCGTGAAACGCACCTCGAGAGCGTCCCGATCGAGCCCCTCGGGGAGGTTGGGGACCAGCAGGCGATGGCGACCCTCCGGCAGATCGACTTCGGCTTGGCGCGTCACTCTGGCGCGGTCATCGAAGACCGTCACGGCCGTGATTGTGCTCGCAACCGAAAAATCCTCGGCATGAACAACCGGCGAAATGGCAAAGAACGCCAGCCCCATCAAGCCGCCGCTCAGAGCTATCCGAAAAGCGGAATTCATTCGCCATCTCCCAGAACCCAGGACGTCGAATCTATCGCGTCGGTTGGATCGGGGCCAGCGGCCTTTGTCATGCCCATGAGATGACGAATTCTGGCGACCGCCCGCTCGCGATCGCCGAACGGCCGCGGCTGCCCGTCGTGACGCCACGGCGTACCAAGCCAAACCGCGCGGCCCGCCTCGACTTGGCGCCGATGAATCACGGAAACGTCGCGGGTGAGCCGGCGCGGCGCGAAACTCTTGCTCAATCGAAAATAGACAGGCTGCATTCGAAATTCGCGCAAGTTCCCAAGAAAACCGGGCGGTGCGATCGAGCCATCCGCCGGAAATGCCGGCCGTTTCGAATTCGGCCCGTCGTCGAGATCGAAGATGAAAACGGGTTTGCGGGTGACGCAGGCCTCGATCAGCATCGACATGCTGTCACCGGTAACGATGATCTGCTCGGCCAGGGCCAGAAACGCGAAATAGGGGTTCTCTTGGGCATCGGGACGCCAATGGAAGATGTGGGTGGGTGCCTGAAGCTGCTGCTCAAAAGCAGCCATTGCCCGCGTGGGTGTCCTGGCGCTGGTCGTGACCAGGAGGGAGCCGCCGAGATCGTTGGCTAGCCGGCTCGCATAATAGCCGAGCAGCGCGCCGTTGGTGCTGTCGAAATTATAGGGACCCGAATGGCCGCCGATGACGACGGCGATGTGGGGCTTCGGCAGATGGGCGAGCCGCGGTCCCCAAAGCCTGGCGCCTTCGACCAGCCGTTCCATGGAGACCCGATGCAGGGGCGCTTCGTTGTGCAGGATATTGGGCCGTTCCGGCAGTTTGTATTGGGGCGTCGTGATAATGAGATCGAAAAAGACGAGATTGGCCCAAGGCCGGCCGACATGAACCAGCTTGGTCTTGGCGGGTCCGCCGGCCTGCTTCCGGATCCAGCGGGCCAGGGGCTCGTTGCGACGTCCGGCGGAGATGACGAGTTCCGGCCAGGGCCGTTCGAGCGGGTCCGACTTGTCACCGATCAGGCCCATCGTCGTCGGGCCGGCCAGAAGATTGGTCAGGATCTCCGTCTTGCGATAGGTCAGGTTCTTGATCTCGACCGGCCAGCCCAGCCCTTCCGCGAGTGCGGTGATTTGTGCATTGTCACCGGCCTTGTGGCCCATCAAGAGCCAGGTTCGCGGATGGCCCTCAATGGAAAGCGTTGATGGAGCCGATGGCCGGGCCATCGAATGAGGTTGGGCTTGCATGATGTCTCGAGCGCCGATCGGATATGGAAGGGCGATGTCGCAATTCGCTTCGAGCTTGGCAAGGTTCGTTGCTCGCGCCGGAGGCAGTCTGCGCAAAGCATGGGCGGCGTGATACCGGCGGCGCTGCAGCGATCCGAGGGGATTTTGCGGTTGCGATTTGGTCGTCGGCAGGAGCGGACGTTCGTCGCCGAGGCCTACCAGCAGGGGTCGGCCAAGGTGCTGTTTCCGCGCCAGCATGGTGCCACATGCGACGCGGTGGTGATCAATCTCGGCGGCGGCATGACCGATGGGGACAGGTTCGAGCTTAGTGCCGTATTGGAAGGCGGCGCCCATGTGGTCCTCACCACCCAGGCGGCGGAGAAGATCTATCGGTCGCGTCAGGCGCCCGCAGCGATCTCCGCCGACATTCGTCTCGACACGTCTTGCGTCGCTGAGTGGCTGCCGCAGGAGACCATCCTCTTCGACCGGTCCAACCTGAGGCGGCGGCTGAATTTCACGCTTGCGGCCGGCGCCAGACTTCTCGCGGTGGAAAGCCTCGTCTTTGGCCGGAGTGCTTATGGCGAAACGGTGCGCAGTGCTGCGCTCGACGACCGCTTGCGCATCGTTCAGGACGGCCGGCTCGTCTGGTTCGACGCTTGGCGTCTCGAGGGCGATCTGGCGGCACTGCTCGATCGTCCCGCGATCGGTGCCGGATCACGCGCTATGGCCAGCATATATTGGATCGGGCCCAACCCGGAAGGCCTTCGCGACAGGATCCGACCAGGCCTCGAAGGCTTGCCTGTGCGAGCCGCTTGCAGCATCGTTCGCGAAGTCTTGGCCTTTCGTTTGCTTGCAGTCAGCGGACAAGAACTCCGCCAAGCCGTTGCCCGGACCTTGACCGCACTGCGCGCTGAGATTTACGGACAGGAATTGCCATTGCCCCGGGTGTGGCAGTGTTGAGCGAGATCGGCGAGGATATCGATGATTCTGACACCACGAGAAAAAGATAAGCTGCTGATTTCCATGGCCGCCATGGTGGCGCGTCGCCGATTGGAGCGCGGCGTCAAGCTGAACCATCCCGAGGCCGTGGCCCTCATCACGGATTTCGTCGTCGAGGGCGCACGGGATGGCAGGAGCGTTTCCGATCTGGTGAACGCGGGCGCTCAGGTCGTTTCGGTCGACCAGGTCATGGACGGTGTCGCCTCTATGATCCCTGATGTTCAGGTCGAAGCGACTTTTCCCGACGGCACCAAGCTCGTTACCGTACACAGTCCCATCCGGTAATGGTTACGACTATTGCCATATCCAAGCTTGATGCCCGAGCGATCGAGGGGCAATTACCGGGATTCTGTGCCCTCCTGATCGATGCGGTCGAGGATGGTGCCTCGATCGGCTTCGAGGCCTCGTTCAATCGAGCTGACGCCGAAAAATGGTGGCGGGATTGGGCGATTGAAGTTGAAACGGAGCTGCGGCTGATCTGGATTGCGGAGGGGGCCGGTGAGATCGTCGGCACTGTCCACCTTGGCTTCAGCTCCAAGCCAACCGCCTGGAATCGGGCCGAGGTGCAGAAACTGCTGGTCCACCGAAGTTCCAGGCGCAAGGGCATCGCCAAACAGCTGATGGCCGAGGTCGAAGTGGAATGCCGTCTAATTGGACGTAACCTGATCTACCTCGACACCGAGACGAACTCGGCTGCGGAGTTTCTCTACCAGAAACTCGGCTATCTTCGTCTCGGCGACATTCCTGACTATGCGGGTAGCCCAAGGGGCGTGCTCACGCCGACAACGATCTATTACAAACTTCTCGGAGAGAGGCCTCGATGATCCCAGGTGAAATCATGACCCAACCCGGCGACATCGAGCTCAATGCTGATCGCCAGGCGATCACGCTCACCGTCGCCAATGGCGGCGATCGTCCCGTCCAAGTCGGCAGCCATTTCCACTTCGCCGAGGCCAACGCAGGATTGCAATTCGACCGGGACAGGGCGCACGGCATGCGGCTGGATATCGCCGCCGGCACGGCGGTGCGGTTCGAGCCGGGCCAGTCTCGCGATGTCCAGCTGGTGCCGATCTCCGGCAAACGTATCGTGATCGGCTTCAACCGCAAGGTCATGGGCGCTTTGGATCGGAAAGGCTGAACCATGCCGTACAAAATCTCCAGGGAAGCCTATGCCGAGATGTTCGGCCCGACCACGGGCGATCGGGTGCGGCTCGCCGATACGGATCTTGTCATCGAGGTCGAGGACGACCGCACGACTTATGGCGAGGAGATCACCTTCGGCGGCGGCAAGGTGATCCGTGACGGCATGGGACAGTCCCAGGCAAGCCGTGCCGCCGGCGCCGTCGATACCGTCATCACCAATGTCCTCATTCTCGACCATTGGGGGATCGTCAAGGCCGATGTCGGACTCAAGGACAGCCGCATTCACAAAGTCGGCAAGGCCGGCAATCCCGACATGCAGCCGGGAGTCGATATCGTCGTAGGTCCCGGCACCGAAGTGATCGCGGGCGAGGGCCGCATTCTGACCGCCGGCGCCATCGATGCGCACGTCCATTTCATCTGCCCGCAGATCGCCGAAGAGGGGCTGATGAGTGGCATCACCACGATGTTCGGCGGCGGCACGGGGCCGGCGACCGGCACCAATGCGACGACCTGCACGCCGGGCACCTGGCATATCGGGCGGATGCTGCAGGCAGTCGAATCGATCCCGATCAATTTCGGCTTTTTCGGCAAGGGCAATACCAGCCGGATGTCGAGCCTGATGGAACAGGTCGAAGGCGGCGCCTGCGGACTGAAGCTCCACGAAGACTGGGGCTCGACCCCCTCGGCGATCGACACCTGCCTGACTGTCGGCGACGAAAACGACATCCAGGTAATGATCCACACCGACACGCTCAACGAGGCGGGTTTCGTCGAGAATACCATCGCCGCCTTCAAGGAGCGGACGATCCATGCCTATCACACCGAGGGCGCCGGTGGCGGCCACGCGCCGGACATCCTGAAGGTGGTCTCGCTGCCCAATGTCATTCCATCCTCGACCAATCCGACCCGCCCCTACACCGTCAATACGATCGACGAACATCTCGATATGCTGATGGTCTGCCATCACCTCCACAAGAGCGTGCCGGAGGACATCGCCTTTGCCGAAAGCCGGATCCGCAAAGAAACCATCGCCGCCGAGGACATCCTCCATGATCTGGGCGCGATCTCGATCATCGCCTCGGATGCGCAAGCCATGGGGCGGGTCGGCGAGGTCATCATCCGCACCTGGCAGACCGCGCACAAAATGAAATTGCAGCGCGGCCGCCATAACGGCGAAACTGGCCAGAACGATAATTTTCGCGCCAAAAGATATATCGCCAAATACACCATCAACCCCGCCATCGCCCAAGGGGTGTCGCGGGAAATCGGCTCCATCGAGGCCGGCAAGATGGCCGATCTCTGCCTCTGGTCGCCGGCCTTCTTCGGCGTCAAGCCGGACCTTGTCATCAAAGGCGGAACGATCGCGGCCGCTCCCGTTGGTGATCCCAATGCCTCTATCCCCACACCCCAGCCGGTTCACTATCGCCCGATGTTCGGCAGCTATGGCCGGGCCGCCGTTCAGTGCGCCGTGCATTTCGTCAGCAAGGCGTCCTCAGCGTTGCTGGGTACCGAACTCGATCTGCATCGAGACACGGTTCCGGTCGAGAACACGCGCGGCGGCATCGGCAAGCGCTCGATGATCCATAATGATGCGCTGCCGGCGATCGAGGTCGACCCCGAGACTTATGAAGTTCGTGCCGACGGCGAGCTTCTGACCTGCGATCCAGCCACGGAATTGCCGATGGCGCAGCGCTATTTCCTCTTTTGAGATGTTGCGTGCCTGCCGCGTCATTCGAGGGCCGAATGCGTCATCAGGGGATCACGTCGATACGGTCCTGCTCGATCACGAGGCGCGCCAGCGCCGTCGCATCAAGATGACGGGCGAGGGCGGGCTGGCATTTCTCCTCGATCTCGAGCGCCCGGCCAGCCTTGCCGACGGCGATGGCCTTGTCCTTGAGGATGGCCGTATTGTCCGCGTCATTGTCGCACCGGAGGAGGTCGTCGACATCTTGCCCGGGCCGCGTATCAGCCTCGCCCACCTCGCCTGGCATCTCGGCAACCGGCATTGCCCGACGGAAGTCTTGGCGGACCGGCTCCGCATCCGCCGCGATCATGTCCTGATCGAGATGCTCAGGGGGTTGGGTGCCGAAACCGAGCTTGTCACAGCACCGTTTCGGCCTGAAAGCGGTGCCTATGGTCAGGCTTCGGCACATCATGATGAGCACTGACGTCGCTCTGCAGCGTCTCTTGACCTGGTTCTCCCCGGCCTTTCCAATCGGTGCCTTCAGCTATAGCCATGGCCTCGAAGCCGCTGTCGACGAGGGCTTCGTCACCGATCGTGCGGGCCTTGAGCGTTGGATTGTGGATCTGCTGCGCCATGGCGCCGGCTGGAATGACGCCCTCCTGCTCAAGGCAGCATACGACCGGCGCACGGCCGGTCAGCCGCTCGTTGAGCTTGTCGAGTTGTGCCTGGCCCTCTGCACCTCGGCCGAGCTTGAGCTTGAAACCGTTGCGCAGGGCCGGGCCTTCGCCGAGACGACGAAACGCGTCTGGTTCACCGAGGAGGGATCGGAGGCTGGCGACTATCCGCTGCCGATTGCCGTCGGGCGGGCAGCGGCAAATGCCAACCTGCCCTTGCTGCCGGTGATCGAGGCCTTCCTCCATGGTTTTGCCGCCAATCTCGTCTCGGCAGCGGTGCGCGCCGTTCCGCTCGGCCAAACCGACGGGCTCTTGGCACTTGCGGCACAGGAAGCGCTTATCCGCGATCTCGCAGCCGACGCGTTCGAGGCCGATTTGGACCAACTTGGCGGCTTCGTTCCCATGCTCGAATGGTGCTCGATGCGGCACGAAACGCAATATACGAGGTTGTTTCGCTCATGAATGACACGATCGCCAGCGCCGACGTTCGAAGCGGCCCGCTCAGGGTCGGCATCGGCGGGCCGGTCGGCTCCGGCAAAACAGCCCTCATGGATGCGCTCTGCAAGGCGTTTCGCGATCGCTACAATATTGCCGCCATTACCAACGACATCTACACACGAGAGGATGCCGAGTTTCTGACCCGATCGGGTGCGCTCGATCCCTCCCGCATCCGCGGCGTGGAAACCGGCGGGTGCCCGCATACCGCGATCCGGGAGGACGCCTCGATCAATCTCCAGGCGGTCGCCGAGCTTGCCCAAACTTTCGAACCGCTCGATCTGGTGCTGATCGAATCCGGCGGCGACAATCTTGCGGCGACATTCTCGCCCGAACTCGCCGATCTGACGCTCTACGTGATCGATGTCTCGGCCGGCGATAAGATTCCGCGCAAGGGTGGGCCGGGCATCACACGCTCGGATCTGTTGATCATCAACAAGATCGATCTCGCCCCCTATGTCGGGGCCAGTCTCGACGTCATGGACCGCGATGCTCGAAAAATGCGCCGGGATCGTCCCTTCGTGTTCACCAACCTCAAAACGGGGCAGGGTTTGGACACGATCGCCGGCTTTATCATCGAGATGGGTGGCTTGCCGGCAACGGCGTCTGATCCTGCCGCCGCAGCAGTTGGCGAAGCGCTTCGGGCTGTAGCCAGCGATTGAGGAAGCGGCGGCTCGGCACCTCGATCATATGATAGGCGAAAGCCGCGACCGCGAGGCTCATGGGCACGGCCAGGGCACCCAGGGCATAGCCTACGGTGGTGTTCAGCCCGATGGTCATGGAGAGAGCCTTGAACCAAAGGGTGAGAACGATGCCATGCACCATGTAGATGGAGTAGGAGATCTCACCGAGGTAGATCAGGGCACGGGTCCTGACGTAGCCCACACCGCCTTGACGCTCGAGTGAGGCCACCGAGAAGATCAGTGCCGCGAGGATCAGAACCGCAAGCCAGTCGCCGAGCCCGAAATGGGTGATGACGATGAGTGACGCAACCAGTCCCAAAAGAATCCAATTGCCCGATGGGCCCAGATCCCAGCTGCGGCTCAACCGATAAAGCGCAACGCCCGTGAGGAATTCGGGCAGGATACGGGCGATGCCGAAATCATAGGTCAGAAAGGTGAGCTGGCGCCCAAAGGCCGGTACCGAGAATGCACAGAGTGCGAGGAACAAGGTGACGGCGGCGAACAACATGCGACCCGGTGAAAGCTTGAGCGTGAGCAGCGCCAACGGCCAGAAAGTCAGATAGGCGAACCATTCGGCACTGATCGACCACGAAACATAATTGAAGCTCAATACGTCATCGACGCCCCAGGCATGGATCATGAACAGGTTCGGCAGGACCGACGACCATTGATAGGCGTCCGGCTGGCCGGGCTGAACGCCGACGAAGGATCCGAGGCTCACATAGCCCGCAACGAACAGGAATGTCGCAAGGTGCAGGGGATAAAGGCGCGAAAAGCGCTTCTTGATGAAGTCGCCGAAGTTGAATCGTCCTTCCTCCATTGCCCGCAAATAGACATGGGCCATGATGAAGCCGCTCAGGATGAAAAAGAAATCGACGCCGAGCTTGCCTCTCGCGATGAACTGCGTCCAGGTCTCGTGCTGGAAGCCTATGTCATTGCTGAAATGCAGGGTCAGGACCCAGAATGCCGCGAGAAACCTGAGCGAGGTCAGGGTTTCGATGTGGCTTGCATGGGGCTGAAGGCACGGCCGGAAGATGCGCATCGGACGACTCGCAATCGAAAAGAATGGCAAATAGTTGACAAAGTCTTAACGGACGCCGGTTAACAAAACGTTAACGGCGGGGCAGACTGAATCGCTCATGGTCCGGGCTCAGGGGAAGGTGTCGTCGCGTGCCGAAATTCGCCGCAAATCTTAGCATGATGTTCAACGAGGTGCCGTTTCAGGAGCGCTTCCCGGCGGCGCGGAATGCCGGATTCGCCGCCGTCGAATACCTGTTTCCTTACGATTTCCCCGCAGCGGATCTCGCCGACCGACTTCGGCAGGAAGGACTGACCCAGGCGCTCTTCAACATGCCGCCCGGCAACTGGGATGCGGGCGATCGCGGCATCTCGGCCTTGCCTGGACGTGAAGCCGAATTTCAAAAATCGGTTGAGACCGCTCTCGGCTATGCCAGGGCGCTTAACTGCAAAAAGATCCATTGCATGGCCGGCATCGTCGGACCCGGTGTCAAGCCGCGCATCGCCGAACGCACCTATGTCGGCAATCTGCGTCTAATCGCGGAGGCTGCCGCCGCGGCTGGTGTTACGGTGCTGATCGAGCCGCTCAACAGCCGCGACGCGCCGGGCTACCTCGTGCCCTATAACGACCATGCGCGGCGCGTCATCGAGGAAGTCGGCGCACCCAACCTCAAGCTTCAGCTCGATCTCTACCATACCCAGATCATGGGCGGCGATCTCGCCACCTCGATCCGCGAATTCATGCCGATCACGGGTCACGTTCAGATCGCAGGCGTGCCCGAGCGCCATGAGCCCGATGTCGGCGAGATCAACTATCCCTACTTGTTCGGACTGATCGACGATCTCGGCTATGACGGCTGGATCGGCTGCGAATATCGCCCGCGAGGCCCAACGACTGACGGTCTCGGCTGGATTCGTCCCTATCTGCGCTGATCTCTTCGTCAACCGTTTTGGCTGACCGCCCGTAGAACGGTCGCGTTCACAATGGATTGGCTTGATCGTGCCCAAGACGATTTGCCTCGTTGCCCAGGCTTTTGTCATTACCCTGCTGCAGGGCTGCGCCTCGAGGGCTGATGACATCACGCTCGAAGGCCGCCTTGCGACCATCGAAACGGTGGCACTCGGCCTTGAGCAGCCCGTCACGATCTATTGGAACGACTACCAGATCCCCTACATCCTCGCTGAAACCGACGCGGATCTCGCTTTTGCGCTTGGCGTCGTTCATGGCCATTTGCGGGCGGCGCAGATGCAGCTCTTGAAGCGTGTCGCCCAAGGGCGTCTCTCGGAAATGTTCGGCCTTCTCACGACCGAAATCGACGAGGCGCTCCGAATTCTGGACTTCGGCTATGCCACACCGGAGATCGAGGCGAACCTGCCGCCCGAGACGCGCCATTGGCTCGAATCCTTCGTCGAGGGCCTCAATCACAGTCAGTCCACTGAACCGGAGTCGCCCGAGACGGGCTGGCTCGCGCTCGAGCCCGAACCCTGGACCGTCCATGATGTGCTGACAGTCGGCAGGCTCGCCGCCACGGATGTCGGCTGGCTTATCTATTTTTCGCTGCTGAACGCGCGCGACCAGCCGGATTTCGAGGAGCTATGGACGTGCATCAAGGAAGTCGGCACCGGCGGCACGACCAGCTTCGATGCGAAGTCGACGCAACAGGCCCTGTCGGAAATCCTCGCCGGCACCAGCAAGTCCGGCAGCAATACCATCGTCGTCAGCCCGGAACTCAGCGCCAGCGGCCATGCGCTGATTGCCAACGACCCGCATCTGGGACTTATCCTGCCCAATCTCTGGCTCATTGTGGGCATCAAATCGCCAACCTATCACGCCGTCGGTTTCATGCTGCCGGGCCTCCCCTTTCTCGGCCTTGGCCGCAATCCGGACCTGGCCTGGGGTGGCACCAACATGCGCGCCGCCGGCAGCGATCTTTTCGATGTCTCCGACCTGCCCGAAGATCAGATCACGACTTCGACCGACACCATCGAAACCCGCTTCTGGTTCGATGAAGAGATCACCGTCCGCCGCACGCCCTGGGGCCCGATCATCAGCGATGCCGAGGCGATAGCGGGCGAGAACATCGCCGTGCGGTGGATGGGTCACGAGCCGAGCGATGAGATCACCGCCTTCCTCGAGGCGATGCGCGCCACCGATGCCCAGAGCTTTAGAGCGGCCTTCGAGACCTATTCGGTGTCCGGCCAGAACATGCTCTTTGCGACGGAGAGTGGCGATATCGGGCAGATCAGCGCCGTCCGGCTGCCGGCACGCGACGACGCGACCAACGACCTGATCCGCGATATCGAAGCCGACGGCGCCGATTGGGAGAGTTTCGTCGGTACGCTCGATCTGCCCTGGTCACTTAATCCCGCCGAAGGTTTCCTCGCTTCCGCCAACAATCCGCCGACCGAGCCGACACCCGTACCGCTCGGCTATTTCTTCGCGGATGACGATCGGATCGAACGTCTGCAGGCGATGGTGCGGGAACGCACGCCGATTGACCGCGATGATCTCATCGCGATCCAGACCGATGTCACGTCGGGCTTTGCGGCGGGCCTCGCCAGCGGGTTGGTGGCGCGCTTCGATGCGGCCGGTATCAGCGATCCGGTGGTCGAAGCATTTCGAGGTTGGGATGGCGCCTACGAACCCGATGCGCGTGCGCCACTAGCTTTTGAGCTCGTTTTGGCGAGCCTGGTGCCACAACTCTACGGCGACGAGGAAGGCGAGGTTTCCGGTGCCGAGGAGGAATGGGGCTATCTGAACGCTTACCTTCTCAAGGATTTCGACGCGCTGCCGCCCGCAGATCAACGATCCACCCTCGGGCAAGCCGCTTCCGAGGCCTAATCCCTAGTCGAGGACTACGCCAACTGGGGTGATTTTCACCGCATGCGCGTCGGCCATGTGCTTGCCAACATCCCCGTGGCCGGGCCCTATTTCTTCGAACTCTACGATTATCCGGTCGGTGGCTCGCGCGCCACGCCGATGAAGACCAATCACGATCTCGAAACCGAGCGCCACAATACGAGCTATGGCTCGATGTCGCGCCACATTTCGGATCTTGGCGACAGAAACGCCAATTGGTTCGTCCTGTTCGGCGGCCAGGACGGCTGGTGGGGTAGCCCCAATTTCGCCGATCAGATGCCGCTCTGGCGGAACCTCGAATTCATCCGCATGCCGCTCGATCTCAACCTCGTGCGCGCGGAATTTCCGTTTCCGATGGTTTTGCAGCCCGCCGTCAGCGCCGCAGCAGCGACTTCAGACTGACGTTCGGATCCGCAAGATCGGACGGTTTCGGGCTCATCTTTCCCCCGATCATCATCTCAGATGCCCGAATGTCCTTGGCGATCTTGTTGCCTTCAGCCACGCCGCTTGCCGAGACCAAGCGGCCATCCTCGGCGAGACCGAATTCGATCAAGCTGCCGTCGCCGAGAACCCGCTGCACCGTCGCCTTCGCGAACTGCGGCAGGCCCGCGATCTGCAGGCTCAGACCGTGCTGGTCCGACCAGAACCATGGCACTGTTTCGTAAGGGCTCGCATCGCCCAGGATCGAGCCCGCGACATGCTCGGCCTGATCCAAGGCGTTGCGCCAGGATTCGAGGCGAATGCGCGCGTCCCCGAACAGGGGATGCGGGTATGAGCAGCAATCGCCAGCGGCGAAGATATCGGGATCGGATGTGCTGAGCCGGCCATCGACGCTGATGCCGTTGTCGATTTCGAGTCCTGCCGACTGCGCCAGTTCTGTCTCGGGAATGGCGCCGATGCCGGCGACAACGATGTCCGCGTCGTCCAATGCGTCGAGTTCCCTGACATCCTGCTCAAGAAGAACTTTGACTCCCGAGGCCTCGTGGCGTCGTTGCATGATGGCTGCGATCGATGCCGGCACGGCTCGACCCATCAATTGAGACGCCTGCTCGACAACCGTCACATCAGCTCCTCGCGCAACCGCGCTCGAGGCCACTTCGAGCCCGATGAAGCCGCCGCCGATGACGACCAGTCGCACCCCCGGCTTCAGCTTTTCCCGCAGAGCGAAGCCATCCTCGCGGCTTCGAAGGAGCAGGCATGGCCTGTTGTCGCCAAGCGCCAATGGCCGCGCCCGTGCTCCGGTCGCGAGCAATAGCTTGTCGTATGCTACTGTCTGGCCGTCGCCCGTCCTGACTTCGTGCGCGTTGCGATCGATTGCCTCGACCTGCGTTCCGGCAAGATAGTCGATCTCCTTGGCCGCTAAATCCTTGTCCAAGACGACCACCGGCGGTGCTTCCGCCTCGCCGGCCAGCACCGCCTTGGAGACGGGGGGCCGTTCATAGGGCGGCGAGGGCTCGGCGCCGATCAGGGTCAGACGGCCGGTGAAGCCCTTTTGTCTGAGGGCGAGCGCTGCGCGTGCCCCGGTTTCGCCGGCGCCGACAATGACGATGGAATCGGCCATCAGCCCAGATCGACGAAGACCCGTTCGCCTTCGACCTTGACGGGATAGGTCTTCAGAGCCTCGCAGACCGGAGCCCCCTTTGCGGCACCCGTCTTATAGTCGAAGCGGCCATTGTGCATCGGGCATTCGATGATGTTGTCCATCACGAACCCATCGGCCAGATGGACCTGCTCATGCGTGCACAGGCCGTCGGTCGCAAAAAACTCGTCCTCGGGCGAACGATAGATGCAAAAGGTTTGCCCGCTATGATCGAAGCGGATGACATCCTCTGCCTCGACGTCTTCCTTGGCGCAGGCGTCGATCCAGTTGCTCATGAAAACTCCTATTCTGCGGCGCAAGCCAGTGCAGGCGAGGGCCCGGCACCGGCCGGCAAACGGCGTTCGATGAAATAGTGGGGGTCCTGGCGCTGCCGCCAGAGGGCCGGCCAGATTTCATCGCGCCATGTGACAAAAGGATTGGGATAAGCGGGCGGCAGATCGTCCTTGATCCGCTCATGCAGCCTGGGCAGCGCGTGATAGGGCACCATCGGGAACATGTGGTGCTCGACGTGATAGTTCATGTTCCAATAGATGAAGCGGAACACCGGGTTCATGTAGACGGTCCGGGTGTTGAGCCGGTGATCGAGCACATCCTCGCGCAGGCCCGCATGCTGGGTGTAGCCGAAGAAGACGATCTCGAGCCAGGCCCCGACGAAGGTCGGTATGCCGATGAACATCGCCGGCAACAGGCTGCCGATCGCCACACACCAGGCCGCCACGGCGAGGTAGATGCCGAGTTGGATGCGGGCCTCGAGAATGACCTTCCAGCGCTGCGCCTCCGGCACGAAGTCCTTCTCCTCATCGCTCATCTGCCCACGCACATGGTTGAAGAGTTTTTCGATCTGCATCCAGCCGGTGCGCAGATGCAGCAGATCGAGGAAAATGCCGGCAAAGCTCGGCGGACGCATCACGGCGATCTCCGGATCGCGGCCGACGATCAGGGTATGCGTATGGTGGCGGCTATGGCTCCAGCGCCAGAGCGTCCCGTTCCTCAGAATCATGAACGAAGCCAGATGGTAGATCGCCCGGTTCATCCATTGGGTCCTGAACGCCGTCCCATGGCCGCATTCATGCCAGCGGGAATCGCCGCACGAGCCGTAGAAGATGCTGTAGACCAGGAAAAACGGCGCAAACCACCAGGAGCCCCAGGTCTGCACCATCATCACGCCAAATACCGCCAGGATACCGAACCAGATGGCGGTGTCGCGCAGGGCCGGCCCGTCGCGCCGCTGCAACAGCGCCTTCATCTCCTGGCGCGGAATCTGCGTCGCATACCAGGTGCCGCCGGCAAGTCCGCTCGCAATGGCGGCTTGGCCATCGGCCCCGGTTAGTGAATAGTCCCGATACTTGTCCATGGCCCAAGCCCTAATGATTACGCGTCCAGTTGTTTGGTAGCATCAGAACATTAATGGATCACCGATGAACCCTCGCCAAGATATCTATGCCGAGCTGGGTGCACGTTCCATCATCAATGCCAAGGGTACGGCGACGCGCCTCGGCGGAATTCCCCTCCGGCCCGAGGTCCGCGAGGCCATGGCCAGGGCTGCGGAAGCCTCGATCGATATGGTGCAGCTGCAGGCCCGGGCGAGTGCCATAATTGCCGAAGCCACCGGTGCCGAAAGCGGACTTGTGACTTCCGGAGCCGCCGCCGGCCTGTTGCTTGCAGCGGCCGCCTGCATGGCCGGTCTCGATCCGGCTGCCATGAACCGGCTGCCCGACACCTGCGGTCTCAAAAACCGGGTCATCATGATCAAGAGCCAGCGCAACGGCTACGATCACGCGATCCGCACTGCAGGAGCCCGCATCATCGAGATCGGTCTCGCCGATCATATCGCCGGGGCCGGCATCCGCAGCGCCGATCCCTGGGAGATCGAAGCCGCCATCGATGAGCGCACCGCGGCGTTCCTCTGGGTAGCCAAGTCGGCGCCTGAACTCGAGCTCGAGACCGTGACGGCCATCGCCAAACCTTGGGGGCTTCCGGTCATCGTCGATGCCGCAGCGCAATTGCCGCCTGCCGCAAATCTCCGCCGTTTCATCGAAGCCGGGGCCGATCTTGTGGCCTTCAGCGGCGGCAAGGCTTTGGGCGGTCCTCAAGCCTCCGGCATTCTTTGCGGCCGGCGCGACCTCATCATGTCCGCAGCCTTGCAGATGCTCGATCAGGACATCGCCTTCGACGAGTACGAACCGCCGACGCAATTCATCGACAAGACGCTCCTTAAGGGCCTGCCGAGCCACGGCATCGGCCGCCCCTGCAAGGCCGGCAAGGAAGAAATCGTCGGGCTCCTGACCGCCCTTCGCCTGTTCACGGGCGAGAGCGACGCGATCCGCCATGGCCGCTGGCGCAGCCGCCTCGAACCCCTCGCCGAGGCGATCGCAGGTGCGGAACTCATCGAGCGCGGACCCGTACCGGGTGTCGTCGTCACAATCGGGCCCGCTGCCCCGGAAATGGCTGCCCGATTGCGCCGGCATCGGCCACCCATTCATGTCGACACATCCGAAGCGCGACATGGCCGCCTGTTCCTCTCACCGCTCGGCTTGCGCGAGGAAGATCTGCCTCTGATCATTGACGCCTTCGCCACGCTGGAGTGCTGATCCATGGCCGGCAGGGTTGAGGACAAGATCGCGATCGTCATCGGTGGTGCTCGCGGTATCGGCGCGGGCATCGCCAAAAGGCTCCAGGAGGAGGGGGCCAAAGTCACCATCGCCGATCTCAACCGGCCGGAGAAGCTCATGGGTGAGCGGTTCGTCGCCTGTGACGTCGGCAAGGAGCATGACGTCGAAGAATTGGTCGCCGGCACGCTCGACGCTTTTGGCCGGATCGACATTCTCTGCCAGAACGCCGGGATCTTCCCTTTTTCGATGATCCAGGACATCGCCGTCGCCGAATGGGACGAGGTGCTGGGCGTCAATCTGCGGGGTAATTTCCTCGCCATTCGGGAATGCCTCAGGCCGATGCGCAGCCAAAGCTATGGCCGCATCGTTCTGACGAGCTCGATCACCGGTCCCCGCGTCAGCGTCGTCGGCCATGCCCACTATTCGGCCAGCAAGGCCGGCATCAACGGTCTGATCAGAGCGGCGGCCCTCGAAGCCGCACCCTTCGGCATCACCGTCAACGGCGTCGAGCCCGGCAACATCGTGACGGAAGGCCTCATGAGCGAGCGCACGCTCGAATACCGCAAGGCCATGGAAGATTCGGTCCCCCTCGGCCGGCTCGGCACGCCGGAAGACGTCGCCAATGCCGTCCTCTTCCTCGCCTCCGACGAAGCCGCCTACATCACCGGCACCACCATCATCGTCGACGGCGGCCAGATCGTCCCCGAAAGCAAGATCTGAGCGCAAGCCTTTGCCCAAATTCAACGTCCTGTGGTCTGACGGTCGGAAATACCGCGCGTCATCCAAGATGGGCAGTCGCCTGATCGAAGATCGCGACGTCGCCCAGACTGCGGGCCAACAGCATGGCTCCCTCGAGTGTGGCGAAAACTTCAACGGCACGCGACGGTTCGTCCAACTCGAGCGATAGCACCTCGATGCCGCGAGTGAAGAAGGCGCGAGCTTCATTCGCGACCTCGCTTGGAAGGCCGTTGGTCTCGGCGCCGAGCACACCACAAAGGCACATCTGATCGTCAACCCTCAAAGCCTCGCGAAAGACACCTCGCCAGGCGTCGATGGGCGAGGAACCATCAGACTTCAGCGCCTCGACTGCTTCATAGAACCGCTCGGAATAGCGTCGAGCGACTGCCACCACGAGATCGGTCTTGGTCGGGAAATGATAGTGGACGCTGGCGCTCTTGACCCCGACATCTTCGGCGAGATCACGAAAGCTGAAACCGTTATAGCCGCCGCCCCGGATTCGTCGTTCGGCGGCGTCGAGAATCGCTTGTTCAGTTCCCAGCATCACGTTCACGAACTGGTGTCTACCATTCGATAGATAGACAGTTGCAATCCACGGCTCAAGAGACAATGGTCGTCTATCTACTGATAGATAGGAGATGTATTATGCGATTTGACGATAAGGTTGCGGTTGTCACCGGTGGTGGTTCCGGCATCGGCAAGGAAGTCGCCCGCCGTTTTGTCACTGAAGGCGGCCGGGTCGTGATCAATGGGCGCGACGTCGAAAAGCTCGCGGCCGCCGCGCGGGAGATCGACCCGACCGGACAAAAGGTGCTGAGCTACGCTGGCGATATTGCCAAGCCTGCCACCGGCTCGGCTGCCGTCGAGCTTGCGGTCGAGCGTTTCGGCGGCCTCGATATCCTCTTCAATAACGCCGGCGTGTTTCGCCCCAAGCCGTTCCTCGAGCTCGACGAGGCGGACTATGACTGGTTTCTTGACACAATCCTCAAGGGCAAATTCTTCGCAGCCCAGGCAGCCGCCAAAGCGATGCAGGCGAGGGGCGGCGGTGCGATCGTCCAGACCGGCTCGATCTGGGCGATCCAGGCCATCGGCGCGACGCCTTCCGCCGCCTACTCGGCAGCCAATGCGGGTGTTCATGCACTGGTACGCAATCTCGCCATCGAACTCGCGTCCCACAATATTCGCGTCAACGCCGTGGCTCCTGCCGTCGTCGAAACCCCCGTCTACGGCACCTTCATGACGCCGCAACAAGTCAAGGAGACGCTACCGGGCTTCAATGCCTTTCATCCTTTGGGCCGCAACGGCCAGCCCGCCGACATTGCCGAAGCCATCCTGTTTCTGGCATCGGATCAGGCGTCATGGATCACGGGCACGGTCCTGCCGGTCGATGGCGGCGTGACCGCCGGCCGGCAATAAGCATTGGAGTGGGGTCAGCGCTGCGAGCTGACCCCACCTTGATCGAGAGGGCAGTCGATTCCGAACCGAGCGCAGAGGGCCTGGACGTCGTGGACATCTTTGGCCTTGAGTTCATAGCCGCTATGCGAGCGAACCTGAAACTCCGGCGAAAGGCATCGCACGGTGCGGCCATCGATGATGCCTGATGCCTTCAAGGCATCGGCCGGGAAACGATCGCCATTTTCCGCAGGTCCATAGATCCCATTGCCAGCATCGTCGAAAACGACAGCGTGCACATCGACTTGTCGTCCGGCCTCGTTACCGAGGACGAAGTTCCAAGGCCGCGTATCGTCACGCGGAATATCGGCATAGCCATGGCGCGCAAGCAGTTCACGAAGCCTCGCGACGTCACTCACCTCGATCACGATATCCAGATCCGTGTGCGATCGCTTTTGGCGCCCTAGCAGCGCATCGACGCCCCAGCCGCCGTCGATCCACACCTTGATTCCATTCGTCTCGAAGAGTTCGTAGAGCGCAATGGCGTCCGCCGCGGACATGGCCGTCATCAGAGGCATCAGATCCTGCCAGCCATAGGCGACATCGGCCATGAGAGTTCCGCGCCAATCCTCCTCCTTGTGGCCGACGATCTCGCCGCCAAGCCACTCATAGAATTCACGAGCGGCAGCATTGTCCCGCAGCACCCAAGCACTCGCCGCATTGTAACCTCGCTTTGAGAGATCGGGCGCCATCGCCCGCATCAAGCCACGGCCGGCCCCGCGCCGCTGCCCGGATTTCAGCACATAGAGGGCGCTGAACTCGCCTCGATATCCCTGGCTCACAAGGCCGCCGTTCCGTTGCTCCCCGCAAGCCCCAAACCCGAGGATATCTTGGCCGTTCTCGGCGACGAACAGCGCGGTTTCGAAGTAGGAGCCGGGATCGCGCAGGACACCACTCCATTGCTCGACCCGCCGCTCAAAGGGTCGGCTGGCGATCACCGCATCAGGCATCAATCCGCCATAGGTCTCCCGCCATGCCTGCACATGCACCCCGGCGATACCTTCGGCATCCGCGATGGCGGCTGGACGAACGATGATCCGGTCATCGGGTTCCACCGGCACTGCCGTTTCCATTTTTCCTCTTTGGCCTCGGAACCGCGCCCGCTATGCCATCGACAGGCGGGAGCTGAGGCGGTCCATGGGCATCACATTCAATTGCACACAACAGCCGGACAGACTTCTACAATGGGGTGCCAAAAAAATCGGCCCCGTTTTCATCACGGCCCGCAGCCTGTTCTTGAATGAGAATGTCAGTGTGCATGCGGCCAATGATAGTTCAGGCAATACGGCGTGGAACTTTGGAACCTACGCAAAAGACCTCAAACTGGACGATGCGACACTCAATGCGTGGGCTGGTAAGAAAGTGCTTGATGTCGGCGCCGGCGCAAGCCTGTTCCCGGAAGAGGCTGGTCAAGCCTACAGCATCGATGTCACCACGCTGGACCTTAATGTCGGCGGCAACGCCCCCTACCTCGACACGCTATCAATCCCGATCGATGCCAGCCGGCAGACAACACTGGGTCTCGCTCATCATGTCGACAGATTGAACGGCAAGGGCTATTTGAGGCAGCTTTATACCCGCAACCTCGAATGGTTGTGGTGTCATTATCAAGCATCGATCACCACGGAGGCTGCCTTGTTTCCAGCCTTTCAAAAAATCTTCAATAAGCGTTTCAGTATTTCACAAGGCCTGTTCAACAATACCAACAAACGAGTTCAAGGTAACGCGAATGACCCCACGAAATTCGCCAAAGACAGCTTCGATGTGCTGATGTCGGTTTGGGTCTTCAACTACCTCGATACGGCGACAAAGAAAAAAATCATCGAAAACATGGTCTATTGGGCCAAGCCGCCGGCGGAAATCCGGATTCATGGTGGCCGCAACAATGCTGAGGGCAGCACGCAGGATTATGATCTTACACCCGCCAACTTCCGCTGGATGTTCAGTTGGACCCGGTTCGACTGGTACGCCCAGGAGACGAGGCTCGGCCAGATGGCATGGCCCTGGCAGGTCCAGATCCACGGCCGCAAGGTCACCGTCGACACCCGCTCCGATGACACCTGCCTGATCCTGCAAGTCACCAAACCATGATACCGCCGTGCTTTGTCGGTCGAGCCTTGCGGCACGGAGCATTATAGGGTTTTCATTGCCGGCTTTGAGCCGATCGGCCGTATATCCGTGCAACATCGTTTCAAAGGGGTGAGCTATGCCATTCTCCAAAATGAGCTGGACGGCCGGAATAGCACTGGCTTTGACAGGCGTGAGCCACAATGCGGCCGCACTCGACGGCCAGGATTTCGGTGAGAAGCTTGCTGCATCCATAGCGGCCATAGGTGGAGACTTCAGCTTCGAATCAGCGAGTGTTTCGGGCGATCGGGTTACTCTTTCCGGCAATCGGATATCGCAATCGGACCAAATATCGTTGGAAGCCCCTGGCAATATTGTGTTTGAGGGCGTCAGGGAAACGGGCGACGGCGGCTATTTGGCTAGCGCTGCCAGAATCGCGGATTTGGCGATCAACGAACGTCACCGGGTTTTGTCGGTGCAAAACCTAGAGTTCCTCGACGTGGGCATCCCGGCGGATGTCGAGGACCATCCGGCGCTGACTAATCCATTTCTCGCGAACATACACTACGGCGCTATGTCGTTCGGGCCCCTGACATACCGTGAATGGGGAAAAACATTGGTCTCGCTCGCAACATATCGTGCGGTCAAGGTCGTTAACGAACCGTCCACCGAACAGGAGCTCTCTTTTCAGCTTGATGGCATCAATGCCGATCTCAGCACGATCTCCAATCCGACCATTGCGGCGATGCTGGATCTTCTTGGCCTGCAGACGATGAGCGGGCGGATTTCGGGCGAAGGTTCATGGGATCCGAGCGATAGCCGGGTGCGGGTCCGGGACTACGCTGTCATCATCGACGATGTCGCGAAGCTCAACCTCACCCTCGACTTTACCGGCTACAATATCGAGTTCGAGGACGAAATGGAGCAGCTTGACAACTCTTTGGCGGATCATCCGGAATATTCTCCGGCGGAAATTGAAGGCACCAGATATGCCGCCATTATGACGGCAATCGGCAAATTCGAAGTCCTTGGCGCCAGTCTTCGCTACGAAGATGGCTCGCTTGCCCAAAGACTTCTGGAACTGTTCGCGGATGTGCAGAGCACGGACCGTGTGGTCCTCGCCGCAACCATCGCCGAAGGTGTTCTCGGTGCTGCGGCCGATGCTGGAGCACCTCCAAAATTTCAGAGCATGCTTCTGGAAGCAGTCCAGAGCTTTCTGATCGATCCGAAGAGTTTCGAAATACGGATGGCGCCAGCATCACCCGTACCGGCGAGCGAGTTCGCTTCAGCCACCACAACCTACGAAGTGACGGCATTGATCGATCGGCTCAACATCAGCGTTACAGCCAATCGGTGATCATGCGCCAACATCGGAGGCACTGACTGATGGAAGCCGACCAACCAGATGCCATGAGACCTCTCCTCCGTATTGAAAACCTCACCAAGCGCTACGGCCCAGTCATGGCGTTGGACGACGTGACGTTCGACATCCGGGCTGGAGAGGTCCTGGCCCTGCTCGGCGACAACGGCGCCGGCAAATCGACGCTCATCAAGGTGATCTCGGGGGCCATTCGGCCGACCGGCGGCAAGCTATTGTTCGAGGGCAGGCCGGTCCGGTTCGAGGCGCCGTCTGATGCCAAGGCTCTCGGCATCGAGACCGTCTATCAGGACCTCAGCCTCTGCACCAATGTCGACACGGTCGCCAATTTCTTCATGGGGCGCGAGCTCACCCGCCGATTCCTCGGCCTCGAATTCCTGCGCGAAAAGGACATGCAGCGCGACACCGAGCAATCGCTCGAGGACATCGGCACCCACATCCCCTCGGTCCGGACCAAGGTCGAGCATCTCTCGGGCGGCCAGCGTCAGGCGATCGAGCTTTGCCGGTTCGTCCATTGGGGCGGCCGTCTGGTCTTGCTCGACGAACCCTTCGCCGCCTTGGGCGTGCAACAAACCCGGCGCGGCCTCGAGCTGATCAAACGGGTCAAGGAGCAGGGCATTGCCGTCGTCGTCATCACCCACAACGTCCTTCACGCCTTCCAGGTGGCGGATCGTATCATCGTTCTCCGCCACGGCCAGGTCACCGGCGAGCGCGACGTCAAATCCACGAGCAGCGAGGAGATCATCGATCTCATCACCGGCGAGTTCGAGGATTTGGCAACCGCCTGATCGGACCGAGAAAGCGCCGGATTATTAAGTTCGCTCAAGCACGTGCATGACGCCTCGGAGTTCGGCGAGACCCCGCAATCGGCCGATGGCGGGATAGCCGGGGCGGGTTTCCTTGGTTTGATCGTCGAGCAGCCGGTGGCCGTGATCGGGCCGCATCGGGAAGGTGCGGCCGGTCGTGCGCTCGGCGTCGAGCATGGCCTTGATGACGGCTACCATATCGGTGTCGCCGTCGAGGTGGGCTGACTCGTGAAAAGTTTCGGGGTCGGCCTCGCGCCTGGTGTTGCGGAGGTGCGCGAAGTGAATCCTCGGGCCGAACTGGCGGGCCATCGCGGGCAGGTCGTTGTCCGACCGGGCGCCGAACGAGCCCGTGCAGAAACAGAGACCGTTGGCCGGCTCCGGCACCGCTTCGAGCAGCGCCTGGGCATCGTTTGCGACGCTCATGACCCGCGGCAGCCCCAAAAGCGGGCGCGGCGGATCGTCCGGATGGATCGAGAGCCTGACCCCGGCCTCGGCAGCAAGCGGCGCCATGATCTCGATGAACTCGATCAGCCGCGCCCGCAGCGTTTCGGCGTCGACCTCGCGATAGGGTGCCAGCGCCTCGTTGAAGGCGTCGAGCGTATAGCTGACCTCGGTCCCGGGCAATCCGGCGATAATGGTCTTGGTCAAAAGCGTCCGATCGCTTTCGCTCATCGCCGCATGCGCGTCGCGGGCGCGCGCCTGCCTTGCCGCATCCCAGTCGGCCTCGGCGCTGGGCCGCTTGAGGATGAAAAGGTCGAAGGCGGCAAAGGCGTCGATATCGAAGCGCAGCGCCAGCGCACCGTCCGGCAGGCGGTAATTGAGATCGGTGCGGGTCCAGTCGATCACCGGCATGAAGTTGTAGCAGACGACCTCAACCCCGGCCTTGGCGACATTCCTGAGCGATTGTGCCCAGGCCTCCTGGTGCTCGCGCCAGGGACCCGTGCGGGTCTTGATCGCTTCGGACACGTGGATACTCTCGACGACGGACCATTTGAGGCCAGCCTTCTCGATCATGCCATGGCGGTGCTCGATCTCGTGCATCGGCCAGACCGCTCCGCCTGGCATGTGATGCAACGCCGTGACGATCTCGGTCGCCCCCGCCTGCTTGATGTCTTCGAGACTGACCGGATCATCCGGCCCGAACCACCGCCAAGCCTGCCGCATCGTTCACGCACTCCCATTGCCGAATCTTAGGGCTGTTCTAGTGCCGTTTGTTCTCACCCCATAATCCTTTGCGCGATGAGGATCGACCCCGAGACGAATAGCAGGAGCAGAACGATCGTCTGGAAGCGTGTCTCCGAGACGCCGAGATAGATCCGGGCACCCACCCATGAGCAGATGAGGATGACCGGCAGGCACAACGCGGCCACGCGAATGACATCGATGGTGATCATGCCGCCCAGACCCATGCCGAAACTGGCGAGCGCTAGCACCACGAGATTGAACGGCTGATAGACCGCACGCTGCTGGTTGCTCGGCCCGCCTTTGAGTTGCAGCCATATCAACGGCAGCGGTCCGGACAAGCCGAGGAAACCGCCGAGGAACCCGCCACCGACACCGACGAGCCCATCCATGATCCGTCCACCCCAATCACCGACACGGTGCCGATTGGCCAGCATCAATTGGTATGAAGCATAGGCGAGAAGAAAGACGCCGACGGCGGTTCGCAGGAGATCCGTGGAAACCAGACCGAGCGCGATCACGCCCATCGGGATCCCGACAACGCCACCGAGCAGTAATGGCGCTGCGCGTCCCCAGGCGAAAACCTTTCGAACCGCGACGACGCCCACGAGTTGCGCTGCGACGGAAGCCAGGGCGATAAGCGGCGGCACCATGGGCGCCGGCAATGCCAGAAACCAGAAACCCGACGCCACAAGGCCGGTCCCGAAGCCGGCAAAGCCCGTCGTGAACCCGGCAAGCGCTGCCCCGATCAGGACCAGAGCCAAAGTCGTATTGTCGAGCACGCAAATGTACCGTTCTGAAAAGCGTACCGACCTAACAGCTGCCGGGCCGCCAGGCCAGTTCGTCCTTGACGCCGGGGGCCGGAAGACAGCAGGGATCACCGCAACAAGCAATTCGCGAGGGACGGCATGTACGATTATATCGTGATCGGCGGCGGCTCGGCCGGCTGCACGATGGCGGCACGGCTGAGCGAAATACCGGAACTGCGCGTCCTGCTCCTGGAAGCCGGACCGCCCGATCACTCGGTTGATATCCACCGGCCGGTCGCCTTCTACAAGATGACCGGCGGTCCTCTCACCTGGGGCTACAAGACGGCACCCATGGCCAATGTCGCGGGCCGCGAGGTGATCTATCCGCAGGCGCGGGTCCTGGGCGGTGGCAGCTCGATCAACGCCATGGTCTATACCCGCGGCCACCCCGAGGATTACGACGAATGGGCCGATGAAGAGGGCTGCGACGGCTGGGCGTTCGACGATGTCCTGCCTTACTTCAGGAAGGCCGAAGACAATGAACGCTTCGCCAATGACATGCACGGCACGGGTGGTCCGATCGGCGTTTCCGATCCGATCAGCCCGCATCCCCTGAGCAAGACCTTCGTCCGCGCGGCCCAACAGGCGGGCATCCCCTATAATCCCGATCTGACGAGCCGCACCCCCGCCGGCTGCGGGCTGTATCAGGTGTTCCAGCGCGGCGGCCGGCGCTGCAGTGCCGCCGTGGGCTATCTCGGTCCCGCCAGGCCGCGCCGCAATCTGGAGATCGTCACCGACTGCTTCGTGACCAAGATCATCGTCGAGCAAGGCCGCGCGGCCGCGGTCGCCTATGAACCCAAAGGTTCCAGCGAGCCCAAGCGAGCCGAGCTCAAAGCCGATGGCTCGGGCGAAATCATTCTTGCCGCAGGCGCCATCGGCTCGCCCAAACTGATGCTGCTGTCAGGGATCGGCCCTGCAGCACACCTCAAGGAGCATGGCCTCGAGGTGATCCACGATCTGCCCGGTGTCGGGCGAAACCTCCAGGACCACCCGGATATCTATGCCATCAACGAGCTCACCGGCCCGATCAGCTACGATGTCTACAAGAAGCCTTTCAAGAAGCTCCTGGCCGGGATCGAATATTACGCCTTCGGCCGGGGACCCGTGACCTCGAACCTTGCCGAGGCCGGCGGGTTCTGGTGGGCCAACGAATCGGCGCGCTCGCCGGACATCCAGTTTCATTTTCTGCCGGGCGCTGGTCTTGAGGCCGGAGTGGGCGGTAGCGGCATCTATGGCTGCACGCTCAATAGCTGCATTGCGAGGCCCAAAAGCCGCGGCTGGGTCCGCCTCAAAAGCCCCGATCCGCGAGAATCCCCGGAGATCAACCCCAATTACTGGGACGATCCGGACGATCTTGCCACATCCGTCAAGGGCTTCAAGCTGGTCCGCAAGATCATGGCGCAGGCAGCCTTCAAACCTTTCATCAAGCGCGAATCCCAGCCCGGCTCGGAGGTGCGGAGCGATGACGAGATCGCCGAGTACGGCAGGCAATACGGCAAGACCGACTATCACCCGGTCGGCACCTGCAAAATGGGTACGGATGCGATGGCCGTGGTCGATCCGCAGCTTCGGGTGCGCGGCATCGAACGCTTGCGGATCGCCGACAGCTCCATCATGCCGCGGCTGATTAGCTCCAACACCAACGCTGCCTCGATCATGATCGGTGAAAAAGCCGCCGACATGATTCGCGGCAATCGATAGGCTCGCATGTCTGTGCGAAGCCATTAAGAAAGCCGAACAATCCAACAGCCGGGGGAAAACCGATGATCTTCGACGTACGGACCTACACCTGCAAGCCGGGGACGATCGCCAAACAGCTGAAACTCTATGAGGAGTTCGGCTTGACCGCGCAGAAGCGCCATCTGGG
>JBGSYN010000195.1:0-1602 GCA_041750975.1 Geminicoccaceae bacterium
CAGAACGATGTTCGCCAGATCTGACAGGGGTATTTGATGCGGGCGCCCGCTCTTGTTGCGTTCCGCTGGTATGGTCCAAAGTCGAGCACCATAGTCGATCTCGTCCCAGCGCATCTGGCTGACTTCGTCGCGCCGTTGGCCGGTGAGCAGGAGCATCTGGACAGCGGTACCGATGGGAAACGCTAGAGCTTCCGCCGCATGCCAGATCCTTCGAATCTCAGCATCGGTCAGCACGCGGTCGCGCGATCGCTCTCTGAATGGCGCGCGGATGTCGCTCGCAGGGGAGGCATCGATGATCCCACGATCGACGCACCAACCGAAAAATCTTTTGGTGTGGGCAAGCAACCGATTGGTGCCCTGAACGACGCCACGGCCCCTGACGTCGTCGAGCATGCGATGAATGTCGGATCGGCCAATACTTGCTATCGGGCGCGAGCCGTAGAGCCTGGAGAGGTTGTTGCGCAGATGCCCGGCGGTGTCTTTCCACGAGCGCTGGTTGGGTCTGGCATAGTTCTCGATGTAGGCCTCAACCAGATCGGAGACGGTCTCCACCGGCCGTCTGTTGGAATTCGCACTCCCGCTGGGGTCATCATCCGGGTCAATGCCTCGCAATGAACGTTCCTTGACCTTTTTCGCGGCAGTACGGGCATCGGCGATGCCCATACCGGGGAAGTGGCCAAGGGTCACCATTTGCTGTCGACCGTCATGGCGCAGCTTCAGGATGAAGGTTCGTCGGCTGGCGCCGATACGAATGCCTAATCCTGCCTCACTTTGATCCCAGACGGTAAGGCGTCCCGACGCAGGCACTCGCTGTCGCTCGATCATCAAGTCCGTAAGACGCTTGGAATTGGCCATGCTGAGTATCCGCTGCGGTATTGGCTACCAGATTGGATACCAAAATTACGTGGATAGAGCCACATCCAACCGCACAGTAGCGGACGCATGCGGCCGCTAATCCACTATAGAATGTTGATTTAAATGGACAATATTGAACTCTAATGAATTGCGGCGAACATCAGGCTACGGGACTTTTAATCAGCGGGTTCGGGGTTCGAGTCCCCGGGCGCCCACCAAATAAATCAGTGAGTTATCGTCACACTGGACTGAACATCACCTTTATGTGTCGGCACCATGTCGGCAAATATGAGAATTTGGAAGGCTGATTTTGTAGGTTCGAATCCAGTTGCCTCTATCAAAAGTTTCTTTCGGCCTGCCTGCGGCCGGATTTCTCCGTAGGCTTCCAGGTTCATGCAAGGCTTGCCGAGCGTTGGATGGACCGCGTCGGCCGACCCATCCTGGACCTCGTGCGTGTCGATCCAGAAACCGTCGACCGTGACCTCGTGCGCTGGCCGCTTCTCGGGCCGCTCGCGGTCGTCGCCCATGACGAAGCCGCCGCCCTCGATCCACACCTCCCCGTCTACCATTTGGCACGCTTCGTCGGCAGGGGACGCAGTCGCAAGAAACGCGAGGAAGGTCCAGGCGATCAGCACGCTGGCCATGCCAGATGCCACCCTCAGGGGTGTTCGGGCCATATTGTTTCCCAATCTGCGGCCATATCGACGATGGACCAGCCGCGCGCCTGCGCCGCATCGAGCGCCTGGT
>JBGSYN010000196.1:0-3192 GCA_041750975.1 Geminicoccaceae bacterium
GAGCCGGCATTCGCGGGCAATATCCGCAGGCTTCACCCCCTGCGCCCGCCGCATCGCCACGCGCAACTTCCCCGGCCGGCGAAACCCGCGCCGGAAAAGAGGACTGTCTTGGGGCGGACCATAATGCATTCAGGCTTGGTACCAGAATATAAACCTAGGTGCAAGGAAAAAGAGCCGCGTCTGACGTGCCCGGCCGTCTAACTGGAGAGTAGCTTCTCCAATTCAGGTGGCACGTCCGCCGCATCGTACAGATCGAAGTCGAGACGCAGATGGAGAGTGGCCACGCGCTGGATGTTACGCGCCGATAACGAGAAGCCCTTGTTCCAACCCTCCACCCCGATACAGAAGAACACCCGCATCTCGAATCGCTGGCTAAGGCTCTCCCAGAGCGATGGATCGACGGGCATTTGATCCAGGAGCAGGCCAAGCACGATGTCGGGTGCATCCGGGTCGCTGCTTGACTCGATGGAATAACTCCACGCCCCCATCGGCAAAGGCGGACTGGTCGGCCCGAGGCGATCGCCGCGGCGATTGCTGCGTGTTGGCGCCATGGACAGTAGCCTGGAGATCTCGTCCGGATCCAGATCCGCGCCATAGATGGTCAAGGACAGGCTCGCGTCGCTGACCGGACCACCGACCTCGATGTCCCGACTCCGGAAAGGGACGACATTGTTCGACATCTAGCTAACTTGCCCCGGCAGCGTAGGGTCCAGAACCGGCCGCCGACACGCTCAGCGGAACTCAAATGATAGACGATCTCACCGGCGAAGCCGAGACGAAACTGAATCATAGGCGGTCAGGCAGCGTCGCTAGAAAATGCCGGACGTCGCGTAGCGATTTCAGATGATGGACCGCCACATGCGGCGGCGCGTCTGCAAGCAGTGTTTGATGCCTGACCCTGGTACTGGACCGCGTTCGCCAATTGTAGGCGAAGAACTCGAGCGTGCCCTTGCCGAGACGTTCTGGACAGCCGTCCGGGAGATCGGGCCTGGTTTGGCCGTAGCCTCGGATCGTGCGTCGGATTATCCGCCAGATTCTGAGCCGGAAGGGGAAGTCGAGCCAGATCAGCGTGTCGGCGCGTGCCATGCGCTCGGGATAGGTGCGCGAGTTGCCGCCTTCGAAGATCCAGGCTTCGCGGGCGTGAACTTCCCGGGTCAGGCGGTCCTTCTCGGCGGCGCTGCGTTCGATCCAGCCGGATTGCCAATGGATATGGTCCATGTGGAACACCGGCAGGCCGGTTCGCTCGCCCAGAAGCCTTGCGAGCGTGCTCTTGCCGGACCCGGCGGCGCCGACGATCATCACGAGCTTCAACGAACGGCCCACCCATCAGCAAACGGACTTCAGAGGTCCTTGATCAGGAGCACCACGTCGCCTCGGCGACCTCGAGCGCCGACTGGCCCGGCTTCGCCATGCCGGACCAAAGCCAGCTCGGGATGCCTTCCCCGGCAATATCGATCAGTTTGGCGAGGATGGGCGCGTCCGAGGTGCCGGCGGGCCGTAACGCTAGCGTTGTCGTCATGCGGGGTTCATCCGAAAGCGTCGCCTACAGGGCCCGTGCGGCAAATTCCTTGCCGAGGGTTTCGAATTCCTCCATCGCCGGGAGCTTTTCGTAGCTGTGAACAGCGGACGTAGTCGCCCAGGGCAGCTTCTCGCTGGTCCAGGTTTCAATGAACGGCGTGAACCAGCCGGGATCGTCCAGCACGGTCGGGCGGAGATTGACAAACCAGTCCATGCCGGCGGCACGGGTGAACATCCAGCTCATGCAGTGCGGACAAAAATAATGTCGATCGGCGCCATGGAGACCCCCGATGACGGGCTCGCCCTGCGTGACGGCAAAGCCGTCGCTCGGGATCGCGGCCCTCAGGGAGTAGGCGCTGGCCATCATGAGTTGGCAGCCGGTGCAATGGCAGGCCATGGTGAGGAGCGGCGGTGCCGTGATCTTCAATCGTATCCGGCTGCAACGGCAGCCGCCTTCCTGCGGCAGCGTGAACTCGCTCATGATCCGATTTCCCCTTCTTCACCAAGGGACAAAAAGGTTGGCGGTGGCGTTCAGCGCGCCTGCGCGACCCAAATCTGCTCTTGCCCATAAGACGGCGGCGACATCTCGAAATCCGAATATTCGGCGACGACCTCGAAGCCCGAAAGCTCAAGCAGATAGATCATTTCCTGGCGAAAAATCCACCTCAACCGCCAGGTCATCTCCTCGGTCGCAACCAGGTTCCCGGCAGCGTCGTACTGCTCGAACCGGAGCGTCTCGTCGATCGTCTGACGCAGCAGGTCGTTTCGCCGCTGAATGACGGTGCGGCGGACTTTCCCCCCGGTCGTCGGATCGTGGGCGTCTTCCGTCAGCGGGGCGGCGAGATGCTCATCGATCAGCAATTCGTAGATCGGATCGAACAGGTCGATGACGAGGTGACCGCCCGGCTCGAGATGACGGTGCAGGGTTCTCAGCGTGGCCCGCTGATCCTCGACCGTCATAATATGCTGAAAGCTGCGTGCCGGAATGATCGCCTGCGAAAATTTGCGGTCGAGGTCGAAACCTCTCATATCCGCTTCGATCAGTTGCACCCGGTCCCGGATGCCCGGGCGCTCGGCGATTTTGACGGCCGCAAGGTCGAGCATCGCTTTCGAGAGATCGAGGGCGCAGACGTCGAAGCCGGCGTTGGCGAGCGGGATGGTGATCCGTCCGGTGCCGGCGCCGAGCTCGAGGATCGGGCCCTTGAACCGCCGCGCGCAGTCGATGAAGAACTCGACGTCCCCGTCAAGCACCCCGTTGCCGTAGAACAGGTCGTACTTCGCGACGCCGAGGCCGCCATCATAGTGATCCTTGGGATCAGCCATCGGCAGTATTCACCATTCTTCGCGACTGTGCGGGATCTCGTCCAAGTCAAACCTAATGGTGCGTGCCTCAGTTCGTCGAGGAGCCAACGCGGGCCGTGAGGGCGGCGAGCCAGTCGGTCAGGCGCTTATCGTTCACGCCGATATCCCAATAGCCGATATTGCTGCGGCTGTAGACGGCGATCGTCGAGCGCTGGTCGTCGAGTGGCAGCGCCCGTGCGGCAATGGTGTCGACAAAGCCGAGAACACGGGAGCGCTGCTCGGCATTCATCAGGAACTCCGCCTCGTCTTCGGCCGTGACCGTCGTCCGCGGCTCGGCCCGGACGGTTTCGAGCCAGAACCTGAACAGATCGC
>JBGSYN010000197.1:0-26752 GCA_041750975.1 Geminicoccaceae bacterium
TCCGCGCCGCCTCGCGGGCAAGCGGGCGCTGGTGACGAGCGGGCCGACCCACGAGGCGATCGATCCGGTCCGCTTCATCGCCAACGCGTCCTCGGGCAAGCAAGGACATGCCATCGCTGCCGAACTGGCCGCCGCCGGTGCAGAGGTGACCCTGGTTTCGGGGCCGACCGCACTCGCCGATCCCCCGGGGGTCGATGTCGTCCACATCGTCTCCGCTCGCGACATGCATCGGGCCTGCCTTGCCGCCATCCCGGCCGATATCGCCGTCTTTGCCGCAGCCGTGGCCGATTGGCGACCGATGGCCGTGGCCGATCGTAAGCTCAAAAAGAGCCGCGAATCGGTCACCAGCTTCGAGTTGGTGGAAAATCCGGACATACTCTCGGAAATCTCGCACGCGGCCACCGGGCGACCGAAGCTCGTCGTCGGCTTCGCTGCGGAGACCGATGACTTGATCGCGAATGCGCGGGCGAAGCTTGAGCGCAAGGGTTGCGATTGGATCCTGGCCAATGATGTTTCTGCGGAAAGCGGCGTTTTCGGCGGCGACCGCAATCGCGTCACCTTGCTGACGGCCACCGGCGTGGAGCCGTGGCCGGAGGCGACGAAGGCGGCGATCGCCCGTCGGCTGGTCGGGAAAATCGCCGATTTTCTGGAGGCGGGCGAATGACGCAGACGCTCGAGGTTCGGATCGAGCAGTTGCCGCACGCCCAGGGTCTGGGACTGCCGGAATATGCCACCTCCGGGGCGGCTGGCCTGGATCTGGTAGCCGCCCTGCCGGCTGCCGAGCCATTGCGGCTTGAGCCCATGGCGCGCGCCTTGGTGCCGACGGGTATCAAGCTGGCCTTGCCGGAGGGCTATGAGGCCCAGATACGGCCGCGCTCCGGGTTGGCCGCGCGCTTTGGCGTCACGCTGCTCAATAGCCCGGGTACCATCGACTGCGACTATCGCGGCGAAGTCAAGGTCATCTTGGTGAATCTCGGCGGCGAGCTATTTGAAGTGTCGCGCGGTTTGCGCATAGCCCAGCTTGTGCTGGCCCGGACCATCTCGGTCGTTTGGGATCGTGTCGGCCCGGACGGACTTGAGGGAACCGATCGGGGTGAGGGCGGTTTCGGGTCAACTGGTTGAAGTCATGTCGACGGGTCTAAATCTGTGCCGTGACATGGAGTAGCGAATGCTAAAGCCTTCGAAAAAACTCGCCCTGGCCTTGGAGGCCGTTGTCGATATTGCGTTCCATGGCGGCTCCGATCCGGTGCAGAGCCAGGATATCGCACGTCGCTTGAGCTTGCCGCGGCGCTATCTCGAGCAGGTCATGCAGCAATTGGTTCGGGCGGGCATCCTGCGCGGCATGCGCGGTCCCCGAGGCGGATATCGCCTGGCGCGTGAGCGGCGGCGGATCACGATTGCGGATGTGATCGCCACGGTCAGCGGTAGCGAAGAGCCCGACATGGATAACCTCGTTTCCGATTCGGCCGTGGGCGCCCAGGTGATGCGGCCGTTCTGGGCCGACATCGAATCGGATCTGATCAATCGGCTCGGCGAAGTCACGATCGAGGACCTTTGTAAAGAGGCCGAACGCGCCGGCATCAGGAGCGAGACCTCGATCAGCGCCGATTTCATGATCTAGAGCCACTGCGGTCAAGCCAGTTTTCCTATTGGCGCGGGCGCGTCCGAGCGCTATTTGACAGTCATGTCTCGTGCAAACAGAATGATTGACACCAAGTGCGTGGGTGATTCCACCTTGCGCCCGCGCATCCATGACTGCATTTGCGACACGATCGGCGACACACCGCTGGTTCGCTTGAAGCGCCTGCCGGCAGATCACGGGTCCAAGGCCGAGATCCTCGCCAAACTCGAATTCTTCAATCCCCTCTCCTCCGTCAAGGATCGCATCGCCCTCGCCATGGTCGAGGCCGCGGAGCGATCCGGCACGCTCACGACCGATAGCGTCATCATCGAGCCGACCTCGGGCAATACCGGCATCGCTCTGGCGTTCGTTTGCGCCGCCAAAGGCTATCGGCTGATCTTGACGATGCCGGAGAGCATGTCGATCGAGCGCCGCAATATGCTCAAGCTGCTCGGCGCCGAACTCGAGCTGACGCCGGCCCGGCTTGGTATGCGCGGCGCCATCGAAGCCGCGGCGAAGCGGGTTCGTTCCGACCCGGCAGCCTTGATGCTGCAGCAATTCGAAAATCCCGCCAACCCCGCGATCCATCGGGCGACGACCGCCGAAGAGATCTGGCGCGACACCGCGGGGACGGTCGACGCGCTCGTCGTCGGCGTCGGCACCGGCGGCACCCTCACCGGCTGCGCCCAGGTTCTGCGCGAGTATAATCCGGCGATCACGATCATCGCCGTCGAGCCCGAGGACAGCCCGGTGCTGTCGGGCGGCCGTGCCGGAAGCCATCAGATCCAGGGTATCGGTGCCGGTTTCGTACCGAAGATCCTGAACACGGGGTTGATCGACGAGGTTCTTCGTATCGGCAATCAGACGGCCTTCGCTACGGCTCGAAGTCTTGCCGCACGCGAAGGAATTCCGGGTGGTATTTCGTCGGGAGCGGCAGTTGCCGCGGCACTCGAGGTCGGCGCGCGGGACGAAATGGCGAACAAACGAATCGTCGTCATTCTGGCCTCATGTGCCGAACGCTATCTCTCGACCGAACTATTCTCCGAACTCTAGCGGCATATCGCCTGCGCTATTGCAACACAGGGTTGCCGAAGCGATAGGCGACATTCGTATTGACCGGGATTATCCCTATTCAGGCGGGCGCATTTTGCTATGTGTCCGGACGATTTTCCGATCAACTGAATAATGATGGCCACGACATCCTTTCCTCCGCTGGCAGAAGGCTCGGTCATCCGAGGCATAGTATTCGCGCTCGGCGGCTACGCTGCGTTCGCCACGGGCGATGCGCTCATCAAGCTCATGACCGTCGGCTACTCCGTCTTTCAGATCGGTGCCACCGTCTCGGTGGTGGGCTTGCTGCCGGTGCTCCTGCTATGTCATGACAATGGCGGGTTGCGGGCACTCATCCCCGTCCGCACCAAGCTCGTCGTGCTGCGTGCGCTACTGGGCGCGTTCGGCGCAATTTGCGCCTGGAGCGCTTTCAGCCGGATCGGACTTGCGGACGTCTATACTCTTCTGTTCGCCGTACCCGTGATCGTCACGGTGTTGTCGCCCTACGTGCTGGGCGAGGAGGTAGGCTGGCGCCGCCTCACTGCCGCATTGGTCGGCTTTGCCGGGGTCCTCGTGATCATTGGCCCTCATTTCGAGGAGTTGGCGCTTGGTCACGCCATGGCGGCGCTGGCGGCGTTGTTCGCGGCTGCGGCTTTCATGGTCTTGAAGAAAATCGGCCCGCACGAGAAAAGCGCCGCCATAATCGCGGTCAACCTCGTGTTGATGATCGCCATTTGCACGGTTATCGGCGCCGCCGATTTCGTCTGGATGAGTTGGAGCGACTTAGGCACCATGACGTTGATCGGGCTCCTGATGGGCTTCGGTCAGGCGAGCATGGTCTTCGCCACCCGACAAGCACCCGTCGTCGTGGTCGCACCCTTTCAATATACATCCATGTTCTGGGGCATCGTCTATGGCTACCTTTTCTTCGGCGATATGCCGACGATCTCCATGGGGTTGGGCATGGTGCTCATTGTCGGCAGCGGACTCTATATCCTCTGGCGGGAAATGATTCGCAGCCGACAGGGTACTTTGGCGGCCCGCGGCGAGGTGACGGCCCGAGCGGCGCGAATCTGAGCGTTCGCGCCCAGAGGGTTTGGGATACCGGAGGCCCGGATGCTTGAACGATATTTCGAATTCGACGACGAGGGTCAGGCGCTCCGGCTTGCCTATCTCGAATGGCCGCATTCGTCGCCCAAGGACACCATCGTCTGCCTGCACGGCCTTTCGCGGAATTCCCATGATTTCGAGCGGCTGGCCGAGCATCTCGCGTCGGATTACCGGGTTCTGGCGGTCGATGTCGTCGGCCGTGGGCGCAGCTCCTGGCTCGAAGACCCTGCCCGCTATGTCGTGCCGACCTATGTCGGCCATCTGTGGCGGTTCCTGAGCCAGCCTGGTCTCAATCGGGTTACCTGGGTCGGGACATCGATGGGGGGCATCATGGGCATGGCGCTTGCCGCTCAGCCCGGAAATCCGATCCACAGGCTGATCCTCAACGATATCGGCGCCTTTATCAGCCGGGAATCGACGATTGCGATTGCCGACTATCTCAAGGCGACGCCAAGCTTTCCGAACTTCGAGGCGGCGGAACACTACCTACGCACGAACTACGCGGGCTTTGGCACGCTGAGCGACGTGCAATGGCAGGAAATGACGCGTCATAGCGTGCGTGTCGATAAGAGTGTCGTGAAGCTGCATTACGATCCGGCGCTGGTCACGCCGTTCGAGGACCTGGCGTCGGAAGACGCCGATCTCTGGGGTCTCTATGAGGCAATCCGGTGTCCCGTCCTTTTATTGCATGGCGAGGAAAGCGCCATTCTTACCGAGGCGACGGCGCAAGAAATGACCCGGCGAGGCCCCAAGGCAACGCTGATCGGCTATGCCGGAATTGGCCACGCCCCATCCTTGATGGTCGATGGGCAGATCGATGATATCAGGAACTGGCTGGCGCAAACGCCGCCGCTCGATGCCTAGAGTTTTTCCGCGATCTCGATGGCGGCATAAGTCAGGATCGCATCGGCGCCGGCGCGCTTGAAGGCGAGGAGCGTTTCCGGCATCGCCCGCTCGGGATCGAGCCAGCCCTTTTCGGCTGCGGCGCGGATCATCGCGTATTCGCCGCTGACCTGATAGACCAGTGTCGGGACGCCGAACGTCTCCTTCACCCGCCTGACGATATCGAGATAGGGCAGGCCGGGCTTGACCATGACCATGTCGGCGGCTTCGCCAAGATCGGCTGCCACCTCGTGCAGCGCCTCGTCGCCATTGGCCGGATCCATCTGATAGGTCTTCTTGTCCGCGGCGCCGAGGCTGACGCCGGAGCCGACGGCCTCGCGAAACGGGCCGTAGAATGCTGACGCATATTTGGCCGCATAGGCCAGAATGAGGGTGCCCTCATGACCCGTCTCGTCCAGCATTTGCCGGATGGCGCCGATGCGGCCGTCCATCATGTCGGAAGGTGCGACGATGTCGCAGCCGGCAGCGGCCATGGCCAATGCCTGATTGCAGAGGGCTTTCAGCGTGTCGTCGTTGACGATCTGGCCATCCCGCAGGATGCCGTCCTGGCCGTGACTGGTGTAGGGATCGAGCGCCACATCGCCGATCAGTCCGATCTCGGGCACCTCGGCCTTGAGCGCTCGAATGGCCCGGATCATCAGCGTGTCGTCGCGCCAGGCTTCCCGGCCATCATCGCTCTTGAGGGCGCCATCGATGACCGGAAACAGAGCGATTGCGGGAATACCGGCCGCGGCGGCACGGGTCGCTTCCTCGAGCAGGCGATCGATCGAAAGACGGGCGACGCCGGGCATGGAGGCGACCGGCTCGACCTTGCGGTCGCCATCGATGACGAAGAAGGGCTGGATGAGGTCCCGCGCGGTGAGGTGATTCTCCGCCACGAGGGCCCGGCTCCAGGCATGACGTCGCAACCGCCTGAACCGCTTGCGCGGAAACCGCGCCGCCTGAAACCCTGTCTGCAACCCGGCAAGCACCACCAAAATCTCTCCGTTCAAGCCATTGCTAAGTTGTAGCATTCTGATCTAGCCAACCTTGGCCCGACGGGCAACGGCAGGAACAAGGGGGCACGATGTCAGCAACCGAACATTTGCATTCCGGCGCCGAGGGCGCACTGGGCACCATTGTTCTCGATCGGCCCAAGGCCCTGAACGCATTGAGCCTGGCGATGGTCGATGCCCTCAGCGAGCAGCTCAGGGTTTGGCGCAACGATGTAAACGTCCAGCGGGTTCTGGTCAAAGCCGTGGCAGGGCGCGCCTTTTGTGCCGGCGGCGATATCAGAACGGCGTGCGAGACAGCGCGGCAATCGGGCATTGCCGAGGCGACACGGTTTCTGCGTTCGGAATATCAATTGAACTGGCGGATCGCCGATTTCCCCAAACCCTATATCGCTCTGCTCGACGGCATTACGATGGGCGGCGGCGTCGGCATTTCCGTTCACGGCTCATGCCGGGTGGCGACCGAGAATACCCGTTTCGCCATGCCGGAAACGGGGATCGGCTTTTTCACCGACATCGGCGGCTCTTATTTTCTGCCGCGTCTGCCGCGGCATGCGGGCATCTATCTGGGCCTGACCGGAGCCACTATCGGCCCCGGCGACTGCATGGCACTGGGTCTGGCTACCCATTACATGCCGAGCGCAAGGGTTGGCCAGCTTGAAACCGAACTCCAGCAACCCGGCATCGATGTCGCGCAGTGTCTCCGGTCCTTCGAGGACGAGCCGCCCGAAGCGGCGTTGTCCGAGCATTTCGACCGGATCGACGACCTCTTCGAGCCGACGAGCGTTGCCGATATCATCGATCGCCTGCGGCAGGATCGATCGAGCTTTGCCGAGGAAACGCTCGAGCTCCTGAGCAGCCGCTCGCCGCTCTCCGTTCATGTCGTTCTGGAGCAATTGAGGCGAGGCCGCGATCTGGACCTCAAGTCATGCCTCCAAATGGAGTTCCGCATGGTCCATCGGTTCTTCGAGAAGTCCGACTTCTTCGAGGGTGTGCGTGCCGCACTGATCGACCGCGACCGCAATCCACGCTGGGCACATCGGAGCCTCGAGGAGGTCCGTCGCGAAGAGATCGACTGGTATTTCGCCAATAATTCGCACGAACCGCTACACTTCCATTGGGACCGATCCGCGCCCGACACCTGATCCCGCAACCCTAGATCGAGGCTTGAAGGCCCCTAAATGCGGTGAAAATCCAAGAATTTGAGCGTAAATCGCAAGAGATGCTGGATTTTTCCTTAATGATGAAGAAAAGTGAATTTAATACGCGTAAGGGTTGCGAAATGAAGCTTTCGTTTTCCGTGGGCCAAATTCTGGTGTTATCGAGCGTGCCTACCAATCGTGTGTGTCTGTTCGCAGGGTCGAGGTCTTAAGTGTGAAAGATCAATATCTCACCACCATCCGCCTCATCGAGAGGCTGCATCGACGGTTTCTGGATGTCATCAAGACCGAGCTCGACAATTTGGGAATCGAAGATATCAACAATATCCAGACCCTGATCCTCTCGAACATCGGCAACGAAACCTTGACTGTGGGCGAACTCACGAACCGGGGCTACTACCTCGGCTCGAACGTCTCCTACAATGTCAAGAAACTGGTCGAGAACGGCTATCTCATCCAGGAAAAGTCATCGCACGATCGCCGCATGACGCGCGTCAAGCTTTCGGACAAGGGGCTCGATCTCACGAGCAGGGTCGACGCGCTTTATGGCCGCAATACCGAAGAATTGGCGCGCCACAACGTGACCGATGAGCAGCTCAAGAATGTTAACGACACGCTGATCTCGATCGAGCGTTTCTGGAGCGGCTTCATTAATTTCGGCCACTGAAGCGGGCCGCCGGATCGTTTGAAGCGGGCCGCCGGATCGTTACCGACCGCGAGGTTTCTTGCCCGGTTCCGCCAGCGCCCTCTTATCGAGGTTGCGCAATTGGCGCTGTAATGCATCCATCTGCTGTTTCAAGAGCTGCATCTCGTTGCTGAGGAGCTCGTCCGAGGTTGTCGTGTCGTCCTGAGCCGGTTTGCCCGAGGGTTGCTCGGGTGATTGTTCCGGGCTTCGAGAAGCCGAGGAGTCCGAACTCGACGGCTGCAGAGGCTCTTCGCCGAAAGGGGTAAACATTGCCGTCGCCTTTTGCATCAGGGCGATATTCTGGCGCGCCATGTCCTCGAACTGATTGACCGGAAAGAACCGGCCGAACGTCTGTTCGACATAACCGCGCATCTTATCCTGGTTGCGCGCGAAGTTTTCCATCGACAATTCGAGATAGCGCGGCAGGAAGGCATGCAGGCTATCGTCGTAAAAGCCGATCACCTGCCGCAGAAAGCTGATCGGGAGAAGGTTCCGCCCCTTGGCATCCTCTTCGAGAATGATTTGGGTCAGCACGGAGCGGGTGATGTCCTCTCCGGTCTTGGCGTCGTAGACGACGAACTCCTTGCCGCCGCGCACCAGCAGGCAAAGCTCATCGAGCGTGACGTAGCTGCTGGTGGCGGTATTGTAGAGCCGGCGATTGGCGTATTTCTTGACGATTGCCGGTTTGCTTTGGTCTTTCTTGGCGCGTTGATCCACGCCGGGTGAGTCTGCTTCGGCAGAAGACTGCGCCGTCGAGGAGGCGTCCGCACGCCCGGAAGCAGCACGCACGATCATTCCGGTCTCCACATGATCCCACGCGCGCTCGCGCGGGACAAAATTGCATCTGCGACCAAGCTAGACGCGATCGATACTGCACTGCAATACAGGAGCGAACCGGGCCATCACCGGGGATGGCGCGCCGAGCCTGCGGCTCGGTGCGGGGATGGAATATGTCAGTCGTGGGCCATCTGGGCTTCGATGGCATCGGCAAAACCGTCGAGCCTCGGGTCGCCGTCGAGATCGTCTTCGGGATTGGGCTCGTCTTCCTCGACCGGCGGTGCCGCCTTGCCGGCCTGGATATCCGCTTCTTCCTGAGATCGCGCGATGTTGACCGTGACGGCGACCTCGACCTCGGGATGAAGGGCAATGACCACAGAATGGATGCCCACGGTCTTGAGCGACTGGTCGAGCTGCACCTGGCGCCGATCGAGGGTCAATCCGTCACTGACGAAGGCTTCGACGATGTCGCGGCCGCTCACCGAGCCGTAGAGCTGTTTGGTCTCGCTCGCCTGCCGCAGAATAACGACCGAACGGCCATCGATCCGCTTGGCCATTTCCTCGGCATCCTGGCGCCGCTCGAGATTGACCGTTTCGAGTTGCGCCCGCCGCTTCTCGAAATTGTCGAGTGCCTGCTGGGAAGCGCGCACAGCCTTGCCCTGCGGGATCAGATAGTTGCGGGCAAAGCCGGCGCGGACTTTGACGACATCCCCCATCTGACCGAGCTTCGGGATCCGCTCCATCAAAATGATTTCCATGATTCGATACTCCTGAACGTCGAAAGCTTGAGAATTTGAAATCAGGTGAAGCGTTGGCGCAGATGCAGGCGGTCCTCGGCCAGTCCAAGTATCACCACGAACAGCGCCACCCAACCCAGGAAGACCACGAGGAGATAGAACAGGATGAGCATCGGCCCGCGCCATGGCCGGGGCTGCAGATAGGCGTGAACCACCGCCTGGCCCTGAATGAAGAATAGCGCCATCATCAACGCCAGCGCCGTCGCCGCGATGATGAAGACGGTGCCGCTGAAGACAATGGTGCCGAGTGTCGTCGCAGCCAAGGCGATAATCGCCCAGCCGGGCAGGCTCAGCGTAGCGAGCGCCGGGGTCGGGCGCTGCGCGTTGCCGCTTCGCGCTGCCAGGCGTTGCGCGACGATGGCGTTGATCAATGTCGACGTCAGCAGCACCACCGCCATCATTGCTGGCACGAATTTGGCCAGGCGCTCGAATAGTGCGGGATCGAAGCTTTGGCCTTGAGGGAGCGCGATGGTTTCGGTGATACGGCTGAATACCTCGACGATCGATGTCGTGACGTCGATGGACTGGCTCTCGAGCGCGAGCACGACGACGCCGACCAGCGCCAGGAAATAGATCGCGAGTTGCGCCACCAGCCAGCCAAGGGGATACCACTGGATGTTGCCTTGCTCATCCGTTCGGGAGAGCAGCCACTGACGGACGAGAATGATGCAGGGGACGATGCTCGCCAAGGCGAACACCAGACCCGGGATCATCCCGCCGAGCATCAAAACGATCGTCATGCCGAGTGCGGAGGCAATGAGTAGCGGCTTCAACCCCAATGTCAGACCGCAAAACAAGAGGGGCAACTGCGTCAGCATTTGCAGGACGGCCATCAGCGGACTGGCCGGAGCCGAGACGAACAGGACGGCGCTAGCGGTACCCGCCAAGGCTATGGTGATAAGCCCTTGCTTCTGCATGGCGCCGCCTCAAGGAGAGGCCTTATCCGGAGACGTAGGGCAGAAGGGCGAGTTCGCGCGCCCGCCTGATGGCGCGAGCAAGGGCGCGTTGCTCCTTGGCGGTCACGGCCGTGATCCGTCGTGGCACGATCTTGCCGCGCTCCGAGACGAAACGCTGCAGCAGCTTGACGTCCTTGTAGTCGATCTTGGGCGCGTCCGCATGGGCGAACGGGCTCGACTTGCGGCGGCGGAAGAACGGGCGGCGAATCGTGATGTTGGGCGGTTCGCGACGGCCCGAATCGTCCTGCGGCCCACGGCTGCGATATTCAGACATCAATCATCTCCTCGGTCGCCGCCGGACCGGCTCTCGCGGGTGTCTCCGGGCCGCTCGTAATCGGCCCGAACGCCTCCACGATCGGCTCTTTCAGGCCGATCGCCGCGGTCGAAACGCTCGCCACGCTCCGGCCGGTCGCCGCGATCGAAACGATCGCCACGTTCCGGTCGGTCGCCACGACGGCCACCGCGATCGCCCCGTTCGTCGCGATAGGTCCGGGCCTGCGCCTGGACCGAGGGGCCTTCTTCGAAGCCTTCGACCTTGACGCTCAGATAGCGGATGACGTCGTCGTGGATGCGCTGGGTCCGCTCGAGCTCCGTGAGTGCTGCCGCCGGCGCGTCGATATTGAGGTGCAGGTAGTGGCCCTTGCGATTCTTCTTGACGCGATACGCAAGCGTCCGCAGGCCCCAATATTCATATTTGGCGACAGTGCCGCCCTGGGCCACCACCAATTCCGTGAATTGATCGGCCAGGCCTTGCGCCTGCTGCGCCGTCAGATCCGGTCGTGCGATGACCGTGTGCTCATACAAAGGCATTTATCGCAACATCTCCATCAACCCTGGCCAGGTGCAAAACACGAAAGGACCGACCGCAAGCTCCTAAGCTCCAGGCTTGCGAGGTCAGTCCGAAATCTCATGAATAGATCGCGCGGCCGGACATACCGGCGCAGGCCGCCTCAGTCAAGGCAACCGCCCCACGATCAACGTAGGCGCGGGACTATAGCTGAAAATAGATGGACCGCAAGCGTCCTTGACAGGCTTTCACAGCAGGCTATCACGCGGTTCCACGTCCCTCGGCGGCATCGCCGCTTCCCGTCGCGAGGCATCTCCATCCCTGGATTCTTAAGGCTGCCATGATCCGCACATTATGACATCGCCGAATGCCGTCGCAGTATTTCCGGGCCAGGGCTCGCAGCGGGTCGGCATGGGCAAAGCCTTGGCCGAGCACAGTGCGGCGGCGCGCGCGGTCTTCGAGGAAGTCGATGCGGCATTGGGCGAGAAACTGTCGCTGGTGATTTTCGAGGGCCCGCAGGAGCGGTTGACGCTCACCGCCAATGCGCAGCCGGCGCTGATGGCGACCTCGGTCGCCGCGGTTCGAGCCTATGAAGAGGCGTTGGGCCATCCGCTGCAGGACGAAGTGTCATTTCTCGCCGGGCACTCCCTGGGTGAATATTCCGCGCTGGCCGGCATAGGCGCGCTCAGCGTCAGCGATGCCGCCCGCGTGCTGCGGTTGCGGGGCGAGGCCATGCAGGAAGCGGTGGCGGTCGGTGAGGGTGCCATGGCCGTCATCCTCGGCCTCGAGGTCGAAGCCGTCGAGGCGATCGCCAGGGACGCCACCGAGGCCGCCGGTGTCGACACGGGAAGTGTTTGCACGCTTGCCAACGATAATGCCGAGGGGCAGGCCGTGTTGAGCGGCCATCGTCCGGTGGTGGAGATCGCTGTCGTTCTGGCCAAGGCCAAGGGGGCCCGTCGCAGCATGCTGCTTGACGTCAGTGCGCCCTTTCACTGTTCGCTCATGGCGCCTGCGGCAGCTCGCCTCGCCGCCGCACTGACGGATATCGACCTGAAGCCACCGGCGCGGCCCATCATTACCAATGTCACGGCACAGCCGGAAAGCGATGCGGCAGTGCTCAAGAGGCTTTTGGTCGAGCAGGTGACGGCACGGGTGCGCTGGCGCGAGTGCATCCAGATCATGGCGGGGCTGGGTTGCCGGACGATGATCGAGTTCGGCGCCGGCAAGGTCCTCACCGGGCTGGCGCGTCGGGCATTCGCCGGCGCTACGCTTGTCAATATAAGTGAGCCGGGCGATCTGCCGTCATCGAGTTCGTCGGCGTAGGTTTGGGAAAGGGCGCATAGGATGTTCGATCTGAGCGGGCGGCGAGCGCTCGTCACCGGAGCCACGGGTGGCATTGGCCGGGCCATCGCCACGGCTTTGCATAGCCAGGGTGCGACCGTCATCCTTTCCGGACGTCGTGCGGATGTCCTCGATGAAGTCGCAAGCGCACTCCGCGAGCGCGTCGAGACGGTGCTTGCCGACCTTGAAAATCCCGATGCCGGCGAGGTTCTGGTGGCAGCAGCCGACGCCAATGGCGGTCTCGACATCGTCGTCAACAATGCCGGCATTACCCGGGACACACTGGCGATGCGCATGAAGGACGAGGACTGGCAGGTGGTTCTCGATACCAACCTGACCTCGGCATTCCGTGTGATCCGCGCAGCGCTCAAGGGCATGATGCGCAAGCGCTACGGGCGCATCATCAACATTACGAGCGTGGTCGGCGTCACCGGCAATCCCGGCCAGGCCAATTACGCGGCCGCCAAGGCGGGCATGATCGGGATGTCGAAATCGCTTGCGGCCGAAGTCGCGAGCCGCGGCATCACCGTCAATTGCATCGCGCCGGGCTTCATCGAGACGGCCATGACGGGGTCTTTGAATGACAAGCAGCGCGAGGCGGTCTTGAGCCGGGTGCCGATCGGCCGCCTCGGCACGACGGCGGACGTTGCGGCCACCGCGATCTATCTGGCGAGCGAGGAAGCGTCATATGTGACCGGCCAGACATTGCATGTGAATGGCGGTCTCGCCATGTCCTAGGGCCGGCAATCGCCGACGCATTGAAAAGTAAAGCACCGGTCATTACCAACCCCGATCTAGGCAACTAACGGGCCTTGGTGTACAAGCCGCCGGATCATTATGGCAGGAATGTTCCGAGGCGCGGACACCCTCTACCCCATCATCAATACTTGCTGGAGACCTTAGAGAAATGAGCGACATTCCGGAGCGCGTAAAAAAGATCGTCGTCGAGCATCTCGGCGTCGACGATGACAAGGTGACGCCGGAGGCGAGCTTTGTCGACGATCTGGGAGCGGACAGCCTCGACACCGTCGAGCTCGTCATGGCTTTCGAGGAAGAGTTCGGCTGCGAGATCCCGGACGATGCGGCGGAAAAGATCCTCACCGTGAAGGATGCGATCACGTTCCTCCAGGAACACGAGAGCAAGTGACCGAACGAGGAATTCTGCGGTTGAAAGGATGGTGATGCGGCGGGTTGTCGTAACCGGATTGGGGCTCATTACGCCGCTCGGCGCGAGTGTCGGTGCCACATGGTCGAGGCTGATCGAAGGCAAGTCGGGCATTCGTGGCATCGAGGGGTTCGACGTCTCGGATCTGCCGTCGAAGATTGCGGGCCAGGTGCCGACGGGTGAGGGCGAGGGCGCCTTTCGAGCCACCGACTTCATGGAGGCCAAGGATGCCCGCAAGAACAGCCTCTTCATCAATTATGCGATCGCCGCCGCCAAGGAAGCGATCGAGGATTCCGGTCTCGACCTCACTTCGGAAGCGGCGCAACGCCGAACGGGCGTGCAGATCGGCTCCGGCATCGGCGGCCTTCCGGAAATTTACGAGACCTCGATCACCTTGTTCGAGCGGGGTCCACGCAGGGTCAGTCCGTTCTTCATTCCCTCCGCCCTGATCAATCTTGCGAGCGGCCAGGTCTCGATCAGGTTCGGGCTCAGAGGGCCCAACGTGTCGGCGGTCACGGCCTGCGCCACCGGGGCTCACGCGATTGGCGACGCTGCCCGTCTGGTTGCGCTCGGCGATGCCGATGCGATGGTGGCAGGTGGCTCCGAGGCTGCGATGTGCCGCCTTACCGTCGCCGGCTTTGCGGCATCGCGGGCGCTGTCGACAGGCTACAACGAGACTCCCGAAAAGGCCTCGCGGCCCTGGGACAAGGGCCGGGACGGCTTCGTGCTCGCCGAAGGCGCCGGTGTCGTCGTGGTCGAGGAACTGGAGCATGCGCGGCGGCGGGGTGCCAATATTTACGCCGAGCTTCGGGGCTACGGGCTTTCCGGCGACGCCTATCATGTAACAGCGCCTTCCCCCGAGGGTGACGGTGCTTATCGGGCCATGCAGGGGGCGCTCAAATCCGCCGGTCTTTTGCCCGAAAATATCGACTATATCAACGCCCACGGCACGTCGACGCCGCTCGGTGACGAGATCGAGCTGGGTGCCGTAAGGCGCATGTTCGGGCCGGCCATCGAAACGGTTTCGATGTCGTCGACCAAATCGGCGATCGGTCATCTGCTCGGGGCCGCCGGCAGCGTCGAGGCGATTTTCTCGATCCTCGCCCTGCAGCATGGAATCCTGCCGCCGACCTTGAACCTGGACGAGCCGGGCGAGGGCTGCACCGGAGTCGATCTGGTGCCCTTCGAGGCGAAAGAACGCGACGTCAAGGCCGTTCTCTCCAATGCGTTCGGTTTTGGCGGCACCAATGCGAGCCTCATCTTCTCCCAAGTTACTCTCTAGGTTGTCGTTATGGCGGAAGGTCGGCGCAGGAGCTTTCTGGCCGTCCTCTTGATCGTCGTGATGCTGATGCTGGTGGGATCCTTCGGTGTCTGGCGCTATTTGCTGGCGGTGATGGAAAGACCGGGGCCGCTCGAGACCGAGACCGTCGTGATGATTCCCCGAGGTTCCGGATTTTCAGGCATCACGGCCATTCTCGAATCTGCAGGAGCGCTCGAGGATCCGATTGCTTTCCGCGTGATGTCACGGCTCACGGGACGCGATCGCAATCTCAAGGCCGGTGAGTACGAGATCGAGACTCATGCCAGCCCCAATGCCATTCTCGATGCGCTCGAATCGGGGGACGCCATTCTCCACCGGATTACCGTGCCGGAGGGCCTGACGGTCTACGAGGTCTTCGAGATCCTGGAAAAGTCTCGCATACTGTCCGGCGAGCTGCCGGATGTGCTGCCGGCCGAGGGATCGTTGCTGCCCGAGACCTATCTGGTCGCGAGAGACGAGCGCAGGAGCGCCGTCATCGAGCGTATGAGCAGCGCCATGACCAAGACGCTCGACGAGCTGTGGCCGAACCGGGCTCCGGATCTGCCGCTCGAAACCAAACAGGAAGCCCTGGTTCTCGCGTCGATCATCGAGAAGGAAACCTCGCTCGACGACGAATATCCGATCGTTGCGGGTGTCTTCTACAATCGTTTGCGGCGAGGCATGCGGCTGCAGACGGATCCGACGGTGATCTATGCGCTCACCAATGGCGAGGGTAGCCTTGGCAGACCCTTGACGCGTGCCGACCTCCAAGTCGAGCATGACTACAACACCTATGTCGTCTCGGGACTGCCGCCCGGGCCGATTGCCAACCCCGGAAGAGAAGCCATCGGGGCGGTGCTCAATCCGGTCGAGACCAACTATCTCTATTTCGTTGCGGATGGCAGCGGCGGTCACGCATTCGCCCGATCGCTGGATGCGCACAACCGCAATGTTCGCAATTGGCGTCGCGTGCTCGCCGAAGAACAGTCCAGGGCGCCGATACCGATACTGCGCCCTCAGCTCGAGGTCGCGCCGGCAGGGGTCAGCGCCCCTCCTTGATCGGCAGGCGGCTCAAACACCAGTCCGACAAGCTTGGCGGCAGTGCTGCCAGGAGCAGCACGGACCAATAGATCGGCCAAGGGAACGCGATCCGGCCGCGATTTCTGGAAAGGCCCGCAAGAATGATTCCTGCCGCTTTCTCCGGCGTCATCGTCAACGGCATCGGGAAGGGATTGTTCTGCGTCAGCGGTGTGTCGATGAAGCCCGGACAAACGACGCTGACGGCAATTCCATCCTTCTTGAGGAGAGGTCGAAGCGCCTCGCCATAAAGCCTGACACCGCCTTTCGACGCCGAATAGGCCGGGGCAGGCGGCATGCCTCTGAACCCCGCGAGCGAGCCGATGATGGCGATCTGGCCGGCATGGCGATCCCGCATCAGCGGGATCAGGGGCTCGATGGTGTTCATCACGCCGATCAGATTGACCGCTGCTATGTCCTGCCGGCCGCCTGGCGCCGTGGTCGCTCCTGAAATGCCGGCATTGGCAATGACGAGATCGAGCGGGGCCTGAGCAAAAGCCTGCTCGATCTCACGCTGCATTGAGGCGCTGTCGCGGACATCGGCGATCTTGCACGCAGCGATCGCACCCAGGCCGCGGCAAGCTTGCGCCACGGCGTCGAGCCTCGCGGCATCCCGGCCCAGCAGGCTCAAACGGGTCCCGGGTTTGGCCAGGGCCCTGGCCAGGGCGGCGCCGAGGCCGCTGCTGGCGCCGGTGATCAGGCAGTGACGAACCGTGCGGGCTTCTGCCGGGATGTTGACGGCGCTAGTACTGCCGGCCATCAGTCATTCGGCATTGAAGGAAAAGCGAATTTCATGATGCCTCTCGATACTGCGGAGCTCGTGGCAGGGCGGCGACGCGGCTTGATGCTGGTGATGTCATCGCCGTCGGGCGCCGGCAAGACCTCGATCAGCCGCGGCCTCCTGAAGCGCGAAGCCGAACTGGTTCTCTCGATATCCGTCACGACCCGGCCGCAACGCCCCGGCGAGGTGGATGGGGTCGACTACAATTTCATCGATCAGCGGCGCTTCGATTCGATGGCAAAGGCGGGCGAACTGCTCGAGCATGCAATGGTTTATGGCCATGGCTACGGGACGCCACGCGCTGCGGTCGAAGCCGCATTGGAAGCCGGCAACGACGTTCTGTTCGATATCGACTGGCAGGGGGCGCAGCAATTGCGAGAGGTCGCGGCCGAGGACATGGTCGGCATCTTCATTCTGCCCCCGACGCTCGAGGAACTGGCGTCGAGGCTGCGGGCCCGCGCCCAGGATTCCGAGGAAATCGTCACCTACCGCCTGGCGCAGGTCGCCAATGACGTCACACACTATGCCGAATACGATTACGTCCTGATCAATCGCAACCTCGAGACCAGCATCAACGCCGCCCAGACCATTCTCGGCGCCGAGCGCCTGCACAAACGCCGCCAGCCGAGCCTCAATCAATTCGTGGCGCGTTTTCGCCGCTCCGGCTAGCCGGATCTGGTGGCAGATCCTGCGCGGCTTCGAGCAGCCGGACGAAAGCGCCAAGATCGAGCTGTTCGGCGCGCGCCGTGGGTTCTATTCCGGCGCGCTGAAGGAGGGGCAGCGGCTCCGGCGTGAAACTTCGAAGCGCCGATTTGATCATTTTGCGGCGCTGCCCGAATGCCGCCTGGGTGAGTTTCGCCATGAGTTGCCGATCTGCCGCCGATGGCAGGCGGTCCTGCGGCTCGAGCCCGATGACGGTCGAGCTTACCTTGGGCGGCGGGCTGAAGGCGCCCGGCGGAAGCTCGAAGCCGCGGCGGACCCGGCATAGCCACTGGGTCATGACCGACAATCTGCCATAGGCCTTGCTGTTCGGGCTGGCGCGCAAGCGGTCGCCGACTTCCTTCTGGAACATCAAGACCATGGCTCGGATCGCCTCGAGATGCCCGAACCAGCCGAGCAGGAGAGGTGTGGCGATATTATAGGGGAGGTTGGCGACGATGGTGACGTCTCGAAGCCGCCCGAGACCATCCCAATCCAGGGCATCGGCTTCGACGACCCGCAAGCGGCCTTGCGCCCAAATTTCGAGATCGCGAAGTGCTTCCACGCATCGCGGATCCCGTTCGACCGCAATCAGCTCCTGGGCGCCGGCGTCGAGCAGGGCTCGGGTCAGGCCGCCAGGACCCGGGCCGATTTCGACGACGGGGCCGGATTGCAGATCCGAAGCCAGTGCCACGATCCGTGCCAGGATCGCCGGATCGAGAATGAAATGCTGGCCCAGCCGCTTGTCCGCCCGCAGGCCATGGCGCTCGATGACCTCCCGGAGCGGCGGCAGCGTGGCCTCCGGCAAGGAGTCAGACGCGTACGCGAATATCGATGAACGCGTCTTTCCTCAAATCGCGCAAATAACGTCCGGCCAGGCGTTCGAGGGACTCGTTCTGGAGGCGAGCCTGGACCTCCGCCCGTTGTCCTTCAGCACCGCCCTGGGCATCGCGCGCGCAGACCATGACGAGATAGATCCCCGAAGGTGCCCGGATCGGGTCGCTCAGCTGGGACACGGGTGCTTCGCGGGCATAGCGTGCCACGAGCGGCGTCAGATCGTCGAGGTTTTGCCAGCCGAGCCTGCCGCCGTCGCTCGAGCCGAGCTGCTCTGCCGCGGTCGCGACGTCGTCGCAGCTGTCGAGCCCGCGGCGTACGTTCGAGGCCGCCGCCAATGCGCCCTCGACATCGGCCTCGGTACCGCTCTCAGGCAGCGGAAACACCAGCTGGGCGAGGTCCACCCTGGTTGCCGCCGTCGCTCTGGAGACGACGCGCCGGTCCTGCACCATGAAAAGGTGAACGCCGGCCTGGGTTCTGATCGGTTGCGAGACCTCGCCTTCACCGAGCGGCAGGATCTGATCCCTCATGCCCTCGACCAGAATCGATGCCGGGACCCAGCCGAGATTGCCCCCGTTTTGCGCCGTTGACGCGGCGGAGAATTGTTGCGCGAGTTGGGCGAAGGTTGCCGCGGAATCGACTTCGTTCCTGATGTCGATGGCGGTCTGAAGCACTTCGTTCTCGATTTCCGGCGAATAGACCGGCAGCAGGATTTCGGAGAGGAGCAATTCCTCGTCGGTGGCGTTCTCGCGGGCCCGCATCGCGAAATCGATCTGCTCCTCGGTGACGACGACACGCGGCAGGAGGCGGCTGTTGACGATCCGTCCCCAGACGATCTGCGCCCGCAGTTGCTCGCGCAACACCCCCAAATCGATCCCGTTCTGAACCAGGAATTGCTCGAGTTGCGGCACGGACGCATTGTTGCTTCGTGCGAGATTGGCGAAAGCCCCGTCGATCTCGGCCTGGTTGATCTCGATATTGAGACGCTCCGCTTCCTGCAATTTGAGTTGGTCGTCGATATAGGTCTGGAGGACCTGGGGCAGCAAGCGGCGTTGCGCCTCGGCGGTGTTGGCCAGACCGCTCGACGCCAGGACGATCCGCAGGCGGCTGTCGAGATCCTGGCTCGAAATGATGTCGTCATTGACGATCGCCGCGATGCGCTGGGTCGACTGTGCCTGCGCTCCCGGGATGCCGCCAAAGGCGCCCGCGATCGCCACCGCAAGTGCGGCGACGGCATGGGCGATGCGATGCCGGCAGATCCGGGCCCTCATCGATGCTTTCAAACTATCCGCCAGTTCCCGTCTCCAATGATCCAAGATTCCTGAGCGCGAGCCGTACCTGAAAGACGGTCTCTTCCTCGATTTCGCCCCGCGTCGTGTTGCTCTGCTCGAGGCCCATCACCAGGACCACGCAGGAATCGGTGTATATCAGACCAAAGCTGTTGGCCACGGTACGATCTTCATTGAGATCGCGTCGCGTCTGCGCCGCTACCGCAAGATTATCGAATAGCTGAAGACGCAGCCCGGCGACAATCTCTTCGCGCTCGTCGAGGTCGGCGCCGGGCAACTCCTCACTGAGTTTTGTATAGTTGACGGTGGCGCGGATCGCCCGCGGACCGGCGGCGACATTGAGATCGCTCCGCCGGAAATTGAGCTCGTCCTTCGCCAGGCGGAACCGGTAGCTGACATTGAGCAAGGTCGAAGGCTGGAAGTCGAGACGGCCGACATAGTCCGAAAAGTTCGTATCCAACCCCGAATTTTCAGGAAAGACCGAGGTCTCCCGGCTGTAGTTCTGGCCGATCACGCCGCTGATGCGCAGCGCCCTCGGTCCGGTCGAGGAGAACGCCAGTCCATAGGCGACATGCGGTCCTTCCTCGACCCGGTCGATGCCGGGAAACCGGCTCTCTTCGAACAGGTTGGTCTCGTCGAATTCGAAGACCTGGCTGTCTTCGTTGGGGATCTCGTCGCTATTGCCGTTCGGGCTGGCCCAGCCGACCGTCACCCGGGGCTCGATGACGTGCTGCCAGCTCGAAGTCGTTCCGACCAGGGGCCAACCCCAGTCGACCGCAAGCTGGGGCAGGAGCCGGGCGTCGGAATTGTCGCCGCCCTCGGAGCCGAAGGTCTCGGGATCGCCTTCGGTGTTGTAGAAATCGCCGCGCAAGGATGCCCGGAATTCGAAGACATCGCCGATCGCGCCGATCTTCGGCAGCTCCCAGCCGCCCTCGAACGACACTCGCCGCGTATCCAGGCCATCGGTCCGGTAGAGCGAGAGAGCGCTGGAATCCACGGTCCAGCGCGAGCCCCAGCGCCAGGGCTCGCTGATCGAGCTATAACGGCCCTCGGGGAGCACGATCGGAATCTCTCCCTGAGGATCGTCGATTCGCAGGCTTTGAAAATAATACGAGCTGAGGTCGATGGCTTCGCGGTCCCGAAACCTTCGGACATAGCCGACATTGGTCAGGACGTCGGCGTTGCTGAACGAGTAGCGCTCGAGATAGGTGTTGTCGCTGGCGAGATCGATCTTGAAGCCGGTGTCGAACCCGTTGTCGAGATCGTAATCGCCTTCGGCCAAAAGGTTGCCGCGGAATTCCTCGCCGCGATTATTGCTGTCCGGATCGCTGGTATAGGCGTCGGTATAGGTGAAGCTGCCGGAAATGACGGTATCGGCAACCCGGTCATTGCCGGAACTGTCGATGCCGATGCGCGAAAGGTCGCGGAATTCGCCGCCGAGGACGGTGCCGGCGCCGGTCGTGAAGATCGGCGAAAACGTGAAGTCCTGGCTCGGTCCGAGATCGAAGAAATAGGGCGTTTCGAGGGTCAGCCCCAACTCCGAGCTCGAGCCGAACGTCGGGATGAGAAACCCCGATTTGCGTTCGACGGTCGGATCCGGGTGTTTGAAGAAGGGGCTATAGGCGATCGGCACGCCGAAGAACTCGAAGACGGCGTGGCGATAGGTGATGGTTTTCGCGTCCTCGTCATGGATCACGGTGCGGGCGCGGATCTGCCAGATGGGTGCGCGCTCCTGGTCCTCGCAAAGCTCGCAGGGGCTGTAGACCGCGTTCTGCATGATCGTCAGATTGCCCTCGCGGCGCAGCGCCCGCACCCCGGCCAGTCGCGAATTGTCGTCGAAGAGCACGGCAACGCCATCGACGAAGCCGTCGCGAAGTGCGCCGTCGAGTTCGAGCTCTTCCGCGAACAGGGTGTCGCCCTCCGATCCCAGGAGCACGATATTGCCGAAGGCGAAGACCCGGTCGGTGGCTTGATTGTAAGTGATCCGGTCGGCGAGCAGCCGTTCGTTTTCGCGGGTCAGCTCGACATCGCCTTCTGCAGTGACTGTGCGTGCCGCCGTATCGTAGGTGATGGTCTCGGCGGTGATCAGGATCGGAATGTCGGCGTCGTCCTGGGCGGTTGCCGCAATTGACACGAACGCCGCGGCCACCATTGCCACGCCGGCAGCGAAATGACGGAAGCGGATCATCCGGCGCTGGGATTATCGAGGATGCCGGACCACGTTAGTTCCTGCCCGGTTAGTCCTCGGCCGGTCGGTCCTCGCCCAATTGATATTGGCGGTAGGCGACCCGATAATGCTAGGTGGGAAACGGCATCGCTTCGGCGCCGGTCCGAAGCCGCTTCCGCCGATGACATCGCAAGGACTGGAGTTTCGTCGATGAAGGTGAGTTTCGTCAAAGATCAGCTTCCCCCTGCCGGCACTATCGTGGTGATGGTCTCGCCTGACGGTGGGATGTCCGATGCTGCGCGCGAGGTCAACGATAAGAGCGGCGGTTTGCTGACCCGAGCGCTCGAAGTCAATGGCAAGAGGCTCAAAGCAGGCAGCTTCATCGACCTGTTCTTGCCGGCAAACCTCGATTATTCGAGGGTCTTGGCCATGGCGTTGAGCGCGGATTCGAAGACCACCGTCCTGGCGCTCGAAGAGGCGGGCGGCCAGCTCGCGGTGAAGCTGAGAAGCCTCAAGGTCAAGGAGGCGGGCGTGGCCTCGGCCCGTGGCCTGCCGCTCGAATTCGAGCCCGATTTCGTCGCAGCGAAGCTCGCCACCGGTGCACTGCTTCGAACCTATGAGTTCAAGAAATACCGAACCGCTGCCGACGACGACGAGGATAAGTGCGAAGCGCCATCCCTGCAGTTTGCCGTCGGCAATCCCGATACTGCCGAATTCGATCGCGTGCGCACCCAGTCCGAGGCCGTGTTCAGGGGTCGCGATCTGGTCAGCGAGCCCGCCAATGTGCTCTATCCCGAGAGTTTCGCCGATGCCTGCGAGGAACTGACCCGCTTCGGCCTCGAGGTCGAGATCTTCGATCGAGCCAAGCTCCAGGAACTCGGCATGCGGGCGTTGCTGGGGGTCAATCAGGGCAGCGTGCGCGAGCCGCGCGTTGCCGTCATGCGCTGGAACGGCGGCGGCGATGCGGCCCCGGTAGCACTTGTCGGCAAGGGCGTTTGCTTCGATTCGGGCGGTCTCTCGCTCAAGCCCGCGGCCGGCATGCAGGACATGAAGTGGGACATGGGCGGTGCCGCTGCGGTGTTCGGGGCGATGCAGGCGGTCGCGGCCCGCAAGGCCGAGGCCAATGTCGTCGGCATCCTCGGGCTGGTCGAGAACATGCCGTCGGGATCGGCGCAGCGCCCGGGCGATGTGGTCAAGGCAATGTCCGGCAAGACCATCGAAATCCTCAATACCGACGCCGAGGGCAGGCTCGTGTTGGCGGATATCCTGTGGTACACGCAGGAGCGTTTCAAGCCGCAGATCATGATCAATCTCGCCACGCTTACCGGTGCCATCATTACGGCACTCGGCAGCGAGCATGCGGGATTGTTCTCCAACGACGACACGCTGGCCGAGCGTTTGATCGAGACCGGTGGCGTGACCGGCGACCGGCTCTGGCGGATGCCGCTCGGCAAGGATTACGACAAGCACATCAAGTCCGACATCGCCGATATCAAGAATGTCGGGCGCGGCCGCGCCGCGGGCTCGATCGCCGCCGCGGTGTTTCTGCAGCAATTCGTCAATGACCGGCCCTGGGCGCATCTCGACATTGCCGGCACGACCTGGTCGTCGCGCGATCTGCCGCTTTGCGGCAAGGGGGCGACCGGCTTCGGCGTTCGGCTCCTGGATGAACTCGTCGCCCGCTACTACGAGGCCTGAACCGGCTCAGATGACTGAGATCGGCTTCTACCACCTGACCAGGACACCGCTCGACGTTGCTCTGCCGCGGCTGCTTTCGAAGGCATTCGAGCAGGGCCAGCGGGTGGTGCTCCGGGCGCCCTCGGAGACCCGGGTCGACCTGCTCGACCGGCTGCTTTGGACCTTCGAGAAAGACTCGTTCCTGCCGCACGGCACGGCCGGAGACGGCAATGCCTTGGAACAGCCGATCTATCTGACCGCGGGCGAGGAGAACCCGAACGGGGCCGCCATCTTGTGCCTGGTCGAAGCCGCACCGTTCGGCGATCTCGGTGCCTATCACCGTTGCCTCGATGTGTTCGACGGCCGGAACGAGGACGCCGTGGCGAAGGGCCGGGAGCGCTGGCGTTGGGCCCAGGAGCACGGCCACCAGCTGACCTATTGGAAGCAGAACGAGCGGGGCGGCTGGGTGAAATCCGGTTAGGGCTGGGCGGCGGTGTCCGCCAGCAGGTTCGGGCGACAAGGCGGCATTGACGGCAACGACATGGGCCGGCCATTAGAAGGCCGCGTAAGACACCATCGACACTATTGAGGAGCCGAGGCATGGCCATCGAACGGACACTTTCCATCATCAAGCCCGATGCGGTGCGCCGCAACCTTACGGGTGCCATCAATCGGCGCTTCGAGGAAGCCGGACTGCGTATCGTCGCCCAAAAGCGCATCCGCCTGACGCGGGCGCAGGCCGAAGAATTCTACGCGGTCCACAAGGAGCGCCCCTTCTTCAACGATCTCTGCACCTTCATGACCTCGGGGCCGATCGTCCCGCAGGTTTTGGAAGGGGACAATGCGATCGCAAGAAATCGCGATATCATGGGCGCAACCGATCCCGCCAAAGCCGAAAAAGGCACAATCCGCGCCGATTTCGCGGAGAACATCGAGGCCAATTCGGTTCACGGCTCCGATGCCGCCGAAACTGCGGCTATCGAAATCCCGTTCTTCTTTGCCGGCATCGACATCACGGGATGACCATCATAGGCCGAAGGGAGGACGTACAATCTACGTTCGGACACTCAGGAGTTGAAAGGTCATGAAGCTCGTGGACGCCATACACATAGCAAAGGAACACGCGGCTTAGATTTTTGCCGATGAAGGGATCAAGAACCTGGGACTCGAGGAAATCGAGTACGATGACGGTGATAAGGTTTGGAAGGTGACCGTGGGTTTTACAAGAGGGTTCGAAACCGGCGGACCTCTCCAACAGTTCCTGCCGGGTGACCGGACCTATAAGGTCATCACGATATCGGACGAAGATCGGTCCATCAGGTCGGTAAAGGTTAGAGAGTTCGCGTGAACTGGGTCAAAGCTCTTGCGATCGATTCGAACCTACTCGTGCTTCTGGTGGCACGGCTGACGTCTGAAACAATCATCGATCGCCACCGCCGCCTCCAATCCTACTCTGTCAACGATTTCAAAATCCTCGTGGAATGGGCCGATAGCGCTTCGGTACTAATCTTCACCCCGAATAGCCTCAATGAGATGTCGAACCTGCTTCGACAGACCGACGCGAAAACGCGATCCCTACTGATGGAAACATTCCGAACCCTCATCGGAGACCAGACGGAAATTTATGTTCGAAGCATCGATGTCAGCGATCAGTGGAACATTCAAGCGTCTCGGCCTTACAGACACGGCGCTGTTGATGATCTCCGAAGAAACCGCTTTATTGACGGCGGATCTCCATTTGTATCTCACCGTACTTCATGCTGGCCGCAATGCAGTAAACTTCAATCATCTGCGCGAACAGCGGTCGTGAGGCATGGCGCCTCGAATCAGGTTCGAGGCAACAATCACACTTAGGCGGAAGAGGCGGGCTCATGGCCAGCGGATCGACACGGGTCGCCATCGCGGCACTGATCGGCAACTCAGCGATCGCTGTCACCAAATTCGTCGCCGCGACGATCACGGGCTCGTCGGCGATGTTCGCCGAAGGCGTGCATTCCGTGGTCGACACCGGCAACCAGGCGCTATTGCTCTTGGGTCTCAAGCGGGCCAGTCGGCCGGCGGATGCGCAGCATCCTTTCGGTTACGGCAAGGAGATCTATTTCTGGGCCTTCGTCGTGGCGATTCTGCTCTTCGCCCTCGGTGCCGGCATCTCGTTTTACGAAGGCATTGACAAGATTGCCGACCCGCATCCGATGAGTAGTGCCATCTGGAACTATGCGGTGCTGGGCTTGGCGATGGTGTTCGAAGCCGGAGCCTGGTGGGTGGCCTACAAGGAATTCAACAAGACGCGCGGTGATCTATCCATGCTTCGCGCCGTACGCCAGTCGAAAGACCCGGCTTTGTTCACCGTTCTCTTCGAAGACACGGCGGCAATGCTGGGGCTGGTTGCGGCCTTGATCGGCGTCTACTGCGCGGACCAGTTGGGCATCCTTTGGGCGGATGGGGCAGCAACCTTGGCGATCGCCTTCATCCTCGCTGGTGCCGCGATTTTTCTCGCCATCGAGACCAAGGGGCTGCTCATCGGTGAAGCTGCCATTGGTAGTCTGGTCGAGGATGTGATCGGCCTTGCTGCCGACCAATCCTTTGTCAAAGGCATTAATGAGTGCCGGACGATGCATTTCGGGCCGCAGGATGTGCTCTTGAACCTCAGCGTCGACGCGCGCGACGGCTTGCCCTCGGCGCAGATCGAGGCAGGCGTCTCGCGTTTGGAGACCGCCATCAAGAAGCGTCATCCGGAAGTCGCCCGGATCTTCATCGAGATCCAGGCACCACGGACAGCCGCGACAGCCTGATGCCGGTCCGGCCGAGAGGTCAAGGGTGAGGATGGACGCCATCCTCACACTCCTGCGGTCACTTCACTTGTCAAAAGAGCGAATCGAGTACCGGTCTCGATGGGCTTGATCCTAGCGGTGGAAGGTTAAGGAAGGATGAAGCGGCGACGGTTTGGGCAGCAGGGAAGATGTTGCATTTTTAGGACTAGTAACCTATGTTTGCAGCGACCCAATCATGTGAGTGTAATCATGACCACTGAAGCCCTAGCCGAGCCCGGTCCCAAGAAACGAGGCCCCAACACCCCTGAAGGCAAGGCCCGGTCCTCGATGAACGCCCTGAAGCACGGACTCCGCGCGGAGAAGTTTCGGTTGCTGCCGGAGGAGACGGTCGAGGAGTTCGAGGCTTTTGCGGCGGAGATCAGGAAGGATTTAAAGCCCAGCTGTGCCATGGAGCGGCAGTTCGTCGAGGCTATCGTCATTGCGTTCTGGCGGGAGATGCGGGCGGATCGGATGGAGGCGGACGTCATGTCCGACATACCGCCCGCGAGCCCGGACCGGGTGCATGGCAGCAATCTGGTCAACAAGCCCGAGAACCGTGCCTCGCTTTCGACCATGCTGCGTTATCGCGGTCGGGTGTCGATGGACCTCAAACGCGCGCTCGCCGATCTTGCGACTTATCGGAAAGTGCCCGGTTCGGCGCCTGCGCAAGAGTGCACGAACGAATTTTCGCCTGCCGCGAAGCCCGCCAATGAAAATTGCACAAACGATTTATCGCCGGCCGCTGCCAAGCCCGCCAACCAAAATTACACAAAC
>JBGSYN010000198.1:0-12635 GCA_041750975.1 Geminicoccaceae bacterium
TCGAGCGGCCGAGCGAACCGATCCTCCTCATAAGTGCCCCCGACCGCCATCCGGCCTTGCACCTCGAGCACCCGGACCTTGGTGATTTTCATTGATTAGTCTCCTTCGATTCTAGAGATCGCGTTCGCCCAGGCCGGAAACTTCCCGATAGACTAGCCATCGCTCGAGCAGTGGCAGATGGCCGATGATGCCGAGTGTCCGATTGCGCAGGCCACGTTTGAATTCGCCGGTCATGGTGGCGAGGCGGGCCAGACGTTCGCTTTGCTTCAGCACAGCGGCACCCAGGGGTTTGCGGAGGGCCTCGTACTCGTTGAGCCTGCCCGCGGTCATACAGTTGGCCAGCATGCAGGCATCGCCGATACCGAGATTCATGCCGCGGCCGCCCGCCGGCGAGTGGCAATGGGCGGCATCGCCTGCCAGGAATATGCACCCACGCCGATAGGCACGGGCTTGGCATACCTGTATTTCAAACGCGCCGGACTGCCCGATAGTGTCGATATCGAAGGCTTCCAGGCGCTCCCTGATATTGGGCCGGCTGCAAACGGCGCGGACATGGTTGCGGCCGAGCGGAATGGTGAAGAATGCCGTCCCGTCCGCATGGACACGCAGTCGGGCATTGGCCATGTCCTCGAGCGGCGTCTTCACGAAAAAATCCGCGACACTCCAACGATCGGAGTGCGCGTAGCCCGAAAAGTCGATGCCGGCGGCCTGGCGGACGGTGCTGCCGACCCCATCGCAGCCGACCACGTACTCATAGAGACCTTCGTTGCGGCCGCCGGCGAGGCGGACCTCGATGCCTTCGATATCGGCGTCGAGGTGTTCGAGGGCCGTATCCCAGCGAACGCCGATGCCGAAGCCTTCGAGTTCCTTGATCAGCAATTCCTCGGTTCGTCGCTGCGGCAGCGCCAGCATGAAGTTATAGCGGTGATGCAAGAGCTCGAAGCGTAAGGCTCCGACCCGTTTATCCTCATCGAAGATCGTAATTCCTTCGAGGCGGATGCCGGCCCTTACCAGCTTCGAGGTCAGGCCCGAAGGCTCGAGCAGTTCGAGCGAGCGCGGATTGATCCCGACGGCCCTGCTGAGGAGGCTCGGCTCGCTGTTGCGGTCGATGATCTCGGGATGGAATCCATGCCTTGCGAGCTCAAGCGCCAACGTCAATCCGGTCGGGCCGGCGCCGACGATCAGAATACGGCGGCGGGATCGATCGAGGCTCATGAGAGCGTTTACGCCAAGTGATGGACGAGACGTGGCAGCATGCGGCCGGCAATCGCATCCGAGGCCGCCATAAGCTGGAACCTTGCACCCTTGGATTCATAGAAGCCGCGTGCGTTCGGATCGGACAGAATATGCATTTCGGTGCACCGACGCGTTCGTGCTTCGTGTGCAGCCCAATCGTAGAGCCGGTTCCCGATGCCGCGTTTCATCCAATCCGGGTGGACAAAGATCAGCTCGAGCTCGGCCCGATGGTGCTCGACACTGATCTCGACGACGCCGCCTAGCCGATCATCGACCAGCGCGACCTGAGAGAGGCCGGCTGCGACAAGGTTTTCGTCGAGCCTCAGGATCTCGCGGCATTGCTCCAAGAAGTCCAGGTCATAGCCCCAATAGGCCTTGGAGCGCAAGCAAAGCTCCGCAATCTGGGGTAGCTCGACAAGAGCGGGCGGCCGCAGTTCGATGGTCGCGGACAATCTTCCGGGTCCACTGCGCTAGTGTGAACCGGCCTTGGCTTCGAGCCGCTTCGCATGAAGAATTGGCTCGGTATAGCCGTTCGGCTGCTCGCGGCCCTTCAGGATAAGATCGCAGGCCGCCTGAAAGGCGATGCTGCGATCGGGATCCGTCGCCATGGGCCGATAGTTCGGGTCCCCCTCGTTCTGCTGGTCGACAATGGCCGCCATTCGTTTCATCATGCCCAATACCTGATCCTCCGTGCAGATCCCGTGATGCAGCCAGTTGGCGATGTGCTGGCTCGAGATGCGCAAGGTGGCCCGGTCTTCCATCAGCCCGATATCGTTGATGTCGGGCACCTTGGAACAGCCGATGCCCTGTTCGACCCAGCGCACGACATAGCCCAGAATGCCCTGGCAATTGTTTTCGAGCTCCTGCTCGACCGCCTGCAGCTCCCAATTCGGCCGCTCGGCCACGGGAATGGAGAGGATTGCATCGATATCGGGTCGCTTGTGCGAGGCCAGTTGGTCCTGGCGGGCAGCGACATCGACCTCATGATAGTGCATCGCGTGGAGCGTGGCGGCAGTAGGCGAGGGTACCCAGGCGGTATTAGCACCCGCCTTGGGATGGCCGATCTTCTGGTCGAGCATGGCCCGCATCAAATCCGGCATCGCCCACATGCCCTTGCCGATCTGGGCCCGGCCCTTGAGGCCGCAGGCGAGCCCGACGCTGACGTTCCAATCCTCATAGGCCTTGATCCAGGTCGCACCCTTCATGTCGCCCTTGCGGATCATGGCCCCGGCCTCCATCGAGGTGTGCATCTCGTCGCCGGTGCGGTCGAGGAAGCCGGTATTGATGAAGACGACCCGATGGCGGGCGGCGCGGATGCACTCCATCAGATTGAGCGTCGTGCGCCGTTCCTCGTCCATGATGCCCATCTTCAACGTGTGGCGGTCGAGCCCCAGAAGATCCTCGACCGCGGCGAAAAGATCGTCGGTAAAGGCGACTTCCTCGGGTCCATGTATTTTCGGCTTGACGATATAGACCGAGCCGGCGCGGCTGTTTCGGAATTTGCCGCTACCGGTAAGGTCGTGCTTCGCGATCAGGCTCGTGATGACCGCGTCCATGACGCCCTCGAACACGGGATCGCCCTTGGCATCGAGGATGGCGGGATTGGTCATCAGGTGACCGACATTGCGGATCAGCATCAAGGCGCGGCCATGCAGCGTGAGTTCGCCGCCATCGGGGGTGGTGTAGTGGCGGTCCGGTTCCAGCATGCGCTCAATGGTCTGGCCGCCCTTGTTGAATGTCGCTGCGAGATCGCCCTTCATCAGCCCGAGCCAGTTGCGATAGACGCGGGTCTTGTCCTCGCCGTCGACGGCGGCAACCGAATCCTCGCAATCCTGGATCGTCGTGATCGCGGATTCGAGCCTGATGTCCGCGATATTGGCCGGATCGGCCTCGCCGATCATGTGCCCGGCGTCGATAACGATCTCGATATGGAGGTTGTGATTGCGCAGCAATATTAAGGAGGGCCCGTTCGCTTCGCCCTGATAGCCCGCGAACTGAGCCGGATCGGCAAGGCCCTCGACCGAGCCGTCTTCCTGCCGGATCTTGAGCACGCCGGCATCGACGAAATACCCTACCGCCTCGCCATGAGTGCTGCGCCTGAGCGGTACGACCTTGTCGAGAAACGCCATGGCATAGCCGATGACCCGGGCGCCACGCGTCCGATTATAGTCCGTCCGCCGCTCGGCGCCATGGCCCTCGTCGATAACGTCCGTGCCATAAAGAGCGTCGTAGAGGCTGCCCCAGCGCGCGTTGGCGGCATTCAGCGCATAGCGGGCATTGTCGACCGGTACGACCAGCTGAGGGCCGGCGATGACGCTGATTTCGGCATCGACCTTACTAGTTTCGATTCCAAACTTCTCCCCCTCCGGCAGGAGGTAGCCGATCTCCTTCAGGAAGGTCTTGTAGTCGTCGAAATCGATGTGGTCCCGCCGATGCTCCCGCAGCCAGGCATCGATGCCGGCCTGCAATTGATCTCGCCTGGCAAGCAGCTCGCGGTTGCGCGACGTGAAACCGTCGACGATCCCGGCAAAGCCATCCCAGAAAGCTTCAGCGGTTATTCCGGTTCCGGGCAGGGCCTCGTCGTTGATGAAGTCATGGAGACGCCTGTCGACCTGCAGGCCACCCGCCATGATTCGTTCGATATCGTTCGTCGTCATGCCCATGCGCTCCCGCCTATCCGTCGATCGACACTCGGTCGAGCCTCTTTCGCAATGCTTGTTTCACGGGCGTGGCTCGCCTGTCAAATCAATGGGATAGGCGGGGCGAGGGCAAGTGCGGTGAAGCCGACGCCAATGAGACAGCGCGACATTCACACCACGAGCTCGTTGTCCGATGCGGGGACGTAGGGGCGAATGTCTGGAAACTTTTTGTGGAGGCCCCAATCAGGGGTCGGCGGTCAGCGACGCTCCTCCGGCTTGATCGGCTCGCCGTCGCGCCTCGAGGCTTTTTGACGGCGGCGGTCGGCGCTTTTGCCGAACTCGTCGTCGACGCGTCTCGCTTCTTCCTCCGTCACTTCGTCTTCGGGCTCATCCGCAACATCGAGAATATCATCATAGACGACCTCGGCATGCATGGGCCGCCCGTGGTCCGCGGCCTTGGCTGAACTCGATGTCGAATTCCGGGGGAAGGGGATCAGGTTGCCGGTGGCATGAGGGTCGGTTTGATTGCCGGCTGCATCGTCTTCCTCATGATGCTGCCCCGGCTCGAAGTCGGGATCGTATTCCCGATAGGCCTTCTGGAGCCTTTCCGGCAGCATCTCGTAGATGTTCTCGAATGAGTCCCAGCGCAGATGGTCGAGTTCATGATTGCCGCCGCTTGGCCTTCGATCGAAGGTGCCGATCTTGCTGGCGAGCCAATGGACGGATCCGGCATTCCGATCCTCGACCAGGCAATCCAGCGCGTCCATGACCATGGCTTGCCGTTCGGCCATCTGCTCGGCCTCCGGGCGCTCCGCCGCGGCCCGAAAGGAGCCGACGATCTCCCGGAAATCCCGGTCTTGCATCAGCGCTGCGATGGCGCTGGCCGGAACATTGAAGAGGGCGGCGACCTGCACGGGGCTCTGGCCGGAAGCCAACCGGCGGGCGGCAAAGCGTCGATGGATCGGGTCTTGTGATTTGTTGATCGAGGGCATTTCCGAACTCCGTTACGATATGACCATGTTCCTATTAGAGTTCAGAGTGCATGTCAAGTTTATTTTCCTATATTGCATGATACGATGGTCTTGGTAGATGATTGCGCTATAGTTTTCGAGCAGGCAGGCCTACCTGCCGCGGCTGCCACGAAAGGAAGGTTGGATGAAACTCTACTGGGCTCCCAATACACGTGCACAGCAAGCGCTCTGGGCGCTCGAGGAAGTCGGCTGCGACTACGAGCGCATCCTGATCGATGTGATGCAGGGTGCGGGGCAAAGTGAGGACTACCGCGCCATCAATCCGATGGGCAAGGTGCCGACGCTCGATGACGAGGGCGTCATCGTGACGGAGGCCGCGGCCATTGCCGCCCATCTGGCCGACCGCTTTCCCGAGCAGGGACTGTCGCCGGCGCCGGGCGAGTCTGCACGAGGCCGTTACTACCGCTGGCTATTCTTCCAGGCATCCTGCGTCGAGCCGGCGCTGACGCAAAAATCCCTCGGCTTCGAGGGCAGGCCCGGGATGCTCGGCTGGGGCAGCTATGAGAGGGTCCTCGAGACCCTGGCACAGGAGCTGGGTGGTGCGGACTTCATCATGGGCCGGCAATTCACGATGGCCGATCTGATGATCGCCTCGGGCCTCCGGTTCGGCATGTTCTTCAAGCTGATCGAACCTGGGCCGGTATTCGAGGCCTATGTCCGGCGTTGCACCGACCGTCCCGCCTTCAACCGGGCCCAGGCCATCAATGACGCGGGAACATAGGCCGGAACGCCGTTCCCCGTCGGCCGACGGAAGGACTTGACCTGCACCGTCTTAGGTTGAAGCCTGCGGCGATGGTTGAGGCATTGTCAGGGAGCGCAACATGGCCAAAGAGCATATTCTCGCGATCGATCAGGGGACGACCAGCAGCCGTGCCATGGTTTTCGATGCGGCAGGCAAGATCCGGACGACCGCCCAGCAGGAACTCCAGCAATTCTATCCGCATGGCGGCTGGGTCGAGCATGATCCCGAGCACATCTGGACCGATACCGTGGGAGCCTGCCGCGAAGCGATGCGGCAGGCCGGGCTGTCTGCCGCCGAGATCGCCGCGATCGGCATCACCAATCAACGGGAAACCACGGTGCTCTGGGAGCGGTCTTCCGGCCGGCCGGTCCACAAGGCCATCGTTTGGCAGGACCGCAGGACGGCGCAGCGCTGCCGGCAAATGGTCGAGTCCGGCCTCGAGGATTATGTGCGCGACCATACGGGCCTTGTCATCGACGCCTATTTTTCGGGCACCAAGCTCGTCTGGCTGTTGGACAATGTCTCGGGCGCGCGGCAGGCGGCAAGGAAGGGCGAGCTTGCCTTCGGCACCATCGATTGCTTCCTCCTCTGGCGTCTGACCGGCGGTTCGGTGCATGCCACTGACGTCTCCAACGCCTGCCGTACCATGCTGTTCGACATCCACAAGCGCGATTGGGACCAGCCGCTTCTCGATGAACTCGACATCCCGCGGGAGGTCCTGCCCGAGGTCAAGGACAACAGCACAGCCTTCGGCGAGACAGAGGCGTCGCTGTTCGGACAACCGATCCCGATTGCCGGGATGGCCGGCGATCAGCAGGCCGCCACCTTCGGCCAGACCTGCTTTGCGCCCGGCATGCTGAAGAGCACCTACGGCACCGGTTGCTTTGCCCTGCTCAATACGGGCGACACACCGGTACCGTCGCGCAACAAGCTCTTGACGACCATCGCCTATGGGCTCGACGGCAAGCTGACCTATGCCCTGGAGGGCAGTATCTTCGTGGCGGGTGCGGCTATCCAATGGGTTCGGGATGGTCTCGGCGTGATCCGCTCTGCCGCCGAATCCGAAGCGCTGGCGAGGTCCGTGCCCGACACCGGGGGCGTCTATCTGGTGCCGGCATTTACCGGCCTTGGCGCACCCCACTGGGATCCGGACGCCCGGGGCGCCATTCTCGGCCTGACGCGCTCCAGCTCGGTGGCCCATATCGTTCGGGCCACCCTCGAATCCGTCGCCTATCAGACAGCGGATTTGCTGCAGGCCATGGCCGACGATCTCGAGAGCGCCGGCAGTGATCTCGAGATGCAGACGCTTCGGGTCGATGGCGGCATGGTCGCCAATGACTGGGTCTGTCAGTGCCTCGCCGATATTCTCGACCGCCCGGTGGAGCGGCCCGAGATCATCGAGACCACAGCCCTGGGTGCCGCCTATCTGGCGGGACTGCAGGTCGGCCTGTTCTCCTCGCTTGACGCACTCAGCGATATCTGGCGTTTGCAGAAGCGCTTCGAGCCCAAGCTCGAACCCGCTATTCGCGAGGAGCGACTGAAGGGCTGGCAGGATGCGGTCGCCCGGGTGCGCAGCCGGTAATGTCGGGGCCGATAATGAAGCGGTTGTTTGCCAATATTCTCAGCGACGATCTTGCCGCATCGCGAGACTTCTATATTGGATTTCTCGGCCTGAAGTCCCTCTATGACAGCGATTGGTTCATCAATCTTGCAACCGACGGCGAGCCTCGTTTTGAACTCGGCATTCTCAAGCGTGACACGGAGCTTTTGGGCCAGGCCGATCGTCGATCGCCGCAGGGCTTCATGCTCACCGTCGTCGTCGAAGATGTCGAGACAGTGTTCGAGGCTGCAAAAGCCCGAAACCTTACCATCGTCGAGCCGCCGCGGGATCTCTTCTACGGGCAGCGCCGCCTGCTGCTGCGCGATCCGAACGGTGTCCTGGTCGATATTTCCAGTCCGAGCCGCTAGTTTGCCCATCAGGTGACCGCCCCTGCGGTCTCGCTGGCGGGTGAGGCGCGCCTGCTGCCGGGCATCCTCCTGGCGCTGACGGGAGCGCTGTTCTTCACGGTGATGGACACCTTCGTCAAAATCACCAGCGAGCGCCTGCCGACCCCTGTCATTCTATTTTTCGTCTTCATGATCAGCGCCCTCGTGCCGCTTTCATGGTGCGCCGCCAGCCGCCGGCTGCAGGCGTTGCGCAGCCGCAAGCCCTGGGTCCAGCTGATCCGCGGCATCGCCATGTTGTTGGGTTCCACGTTCTTTTTCTATGCGCTCTCGGTGATGTCGCTGGCGGACGCGTATGCGCTGCTCTTCACCCAGCCGCTGCTGATCACCGTGCTCTCGATTCCGATGCTGGGCGAACGGGTCGGCTGGCGGCGCTGGGCCGCCGTCGCTGTGGGTTTCGTCGGTGTCTTGATCATGCTGCGGCCGGGTGCCGGACTGATCGAGCCCGCCGCCATCGCGGTTCTGGGCTGCTCTCTCCTTTGGGGTTTCGGCTTTCTGATCGTGCGCAAATATGGTGCGGTCGAAACCGGCGAGAGTTTCGTCGTCTTCGGCAATCTGATCGTCGCCCTGGGGATCGCCCCGCTTGCCATCTGGTTCTGGGTCCAGCCTTCGGGCATCGAATGGCTCTACCTGGTCCTTGCCGGCCTGCTTGCGGGTGTCGCTACACTGACGCTGACAACCGCCTATCGTCGCGCACCGGCCGCGGTCGTGGCCCCATTTCAATATACCCAATTGCCGATCGGCATGGTCATCGGCTTTTTCGTCTTCGGCGATCTGCCCGAGACCGCGGTCCTCGTCGGCGCCGGCATCATCATCGCCAGCGGCTTGTATATCCTGCATCGCGAAACCAGGGTGGAGCGAGCAGTCTAAGCTTCCCGCGCGGCGCGCGGCTGGTCGGCCATCGGTTGCGGCGACGCCGCCTCGAAGGCCCGCGCGGCTCGCAGCACGCGGCCGTCTTCATGCAGCGGGCCGACGATCTGCAAGCCGATCGGCAAACCTTCTCGATCGAAGCCGCAAGGCACCGAGACCGCCGGCTGACGGGTCAGGTTGAAGGGGTTCGAGAAGGGCGCCCAGTCGATCCAGCGCGGATAGCGTGTCCGATCCGGCACCTCGAGCCCGGCCTCGAAGGCGGTAAGCGGCAGGGTCGGCGTCACGAGCAGGTCATATCCGTCGAAGAATTCCTGCATCCGGATGGCCAGCGCCCGGCGTTCGGCTTGGACTTCGAAGAGGCCGGCCGCATCGAGCCTGGAGCCTTCCTCGGCGATCTCGATCAGGCCCGGATCGAGCATGTGGCGCTGCGCCTCGCTCAAGGCCCGGACCATGTGGGCGGCCATCGGAAACCAGGTCCGCGCGAAAAGATCCCGCGTTGAAGCGAAGGGGGTGGCAATCTCGTCGACTGTTGCCCCGAGGTCTCGAAGCACCGAAAGGGCACGATCGAAGGCGGCGCTAATATCGGGCATAACCTCCGTTTGACCGAGATCGACACTGGCGGCGATCCGCATGCCGGCCACACCACCCTTGAGCCCCAGGCGCCAGTCGCGCGGCGCCATCGGCAGGGCTTCCGGATCGCGTGGATCGAACGCCGACATCACGGTGAGCATCAAGGCCGCATCTTCCACCGTCCGGGTCATGGGGCCGATATGCGCCACGGGCCCGAACGGGCTCACCGGCCAGGCCGGCACCCGTCCGTAGCTCCCTTTGAAGCCCACGATGCCGCAAAAGCCCGCCGGGATGCGGATCGACCCGCCCCCATCCGTGCCGATATGCAACGCTCCCATGCCGAGCGCCGCTGCGGCCGCAGCACCGCCCGACGAGCCGCCGGCGGTGCGGCTGGTATTCCAGGGATTGCGCGCGATCTGACCGAACGGATTGTCCGTGACCGCCTTCCAGCCGAACTCGGGCGTCGTCGTCTTGCCGAGAAAAACAGCACCGTGCTTGCGCAGCCGTGCCACCGAAGGCGCGTCATCCGCCGCCGGCTCATCCGACGAGGTCAGGCTGCCGCGCCGGGTCGGCCAGCCCTTGGCCAACAGGATGTCCTTGATCGTGGCTGGCACACCGTCGACCAGCCCCCTGGGCTCGCCCCTGGCCCATCGCGTCTCGGATGCGCGAGCGGCCGCCAGCGCTGCCTCAGGATCGACCAGCACGAACGCGCCGACCGCCTCGCCATAGGCCTCGATGCGCCCAAGACAAGCTTCGGTTACCTCGACCGGCGACAGCCGCCCGGCCCGGTAGGCCCGCACCAACTCGCTCGCCGGCAGCATCGCCGGATCAATCGTCGAAATCGCCTCTCTCCTTCAAGATCGCCCCTCCCGCAAGATCGTCGCTCTCGCCAGATCAGATGGCCAATCTAAGGCCCAACCCGAACTGCTCGACCAGCGCCGGCCCCCAATGCAATGACTGGGCGTCGAGCCCGCCTTCGGCACCCTCAAACGCTGGCTGCATGGCGGCCGCTTCCTCATGAAAGGCCGCGCCAAGGCCAATATCGAGCTCAACCTCATCACCCTGGCCTGCAACCTCAAGCGCATGATCAACCACCACGGCGCCGGCAAGATGCTCGCCGCCATCGCTTGACAAAACAGCCAAGCGTTAATCACAGCTCAGCCGACGACCGCTGCCGCCTTCTCTCGATCACCCCGACGCCAAACACTCTTCTCACACAGCCTGGCGTCCGGCCTTTCGCAGAACTTTTGCATCTGTGGACGCCCCGTTGGATGCAAGCGATTTTTGGATTGTGTGCGCGTCGTCGGGTGCTGACATCTGTCCGGCCTCTAGTGCAACCGTTAAGTGTCGCGGGCCCGTAGGGGAGTTCGCGGATCGACTCCAAATCACGAAACGCGTGCTCTTGACACTGTGCAAAAACCTCGCTGGTCGATCCCGTCTCACGACTGTCGCGCCTTACCGTCCATTCGACCGTCCGACATCCTCGGCAGCCTCTGACCGCGCCGCTGTACGTATCCCATGAGTCAGTGCACCTTTGGCGCAATCGAAGCTGGATGCTTCGCTTGCGTCGGTGCACTAGTTCGACAGTCACCAGCATCCGCGGCTTGCATTCGAGCATCCGCGCCAGCCTGGATCCTGCACGAGTAGCCCGCCGGGCGGCCGGTCGCACCACCGCGCTGGCGCCGATAATAAGCAGTCGCCGCAAGGTTCGCTCCCCCATCATCGAGGTCGCGCCGGGCTTCTGCTGGCCGCCGGTCGACCGTTGCCGTGGCGTCAGGCCGAGTGCCGAGATGGGCGGGGCCTTGCGCGACGACCCGTTCATATTCCGTCAGATGGCCGCGCCGAGCATTGATGATCTGGGTGCGTTGCCGCACCAGCAAATCCCGAGCCCGAAAGACGACAGCGCTCGCCTGGGCCGCTTCGTTCTTGATCGCGAAAAAGCGCAACGTCGGCCGTTGCGCCGCCTCGCAGATGGCCTCCGCATCGGCAGCATCGTTTTTCTGGCGCTTCACGAACGGCTTGACATAAGCCGGCGCAATCAGCCGAACCCTATGCCCGAGTTCGCCGATTTCGCGAGCCCAGTAATGGGCGCCCCCACAGGCTTCCATGGCGACCAGGCACGGCGGCTCGGCCGCGAAGAACTCCAGCACGTGCTCACGCCGCAGCCGTTTGTCAAACGCTACATTGCCAGAAGCATCCGCCCCGTGGGCTTGGAAAACATTCTTCGCCAGATCCAGACCAATTATGCTAACCTTCATCGCGGACGCCTACTCTTGCGTGGACCGTCAATAACACCACCATTTTGGCACAATGATGCCGCCGAGGGGCGTCCACCCCATCACGAACGGATTATTTTAGTGGCCGAATGCCAAAAATAGGAAAATACACGAACGAATTAATTCGAACGATTATAGTAGTTGGCGGGCTCACCTGACACCGAACTGGAATACCGCGGAGTGCGCGAGAGGCGTTCGCAACGCCTTTCGCAGACCTTTTGCACGAACGAATTAGCGAAGAGGACTACTAGCCCATTTCCTGGATTTCGGCTTTGAGGGCGTCGATGCGGGCCTGGTCGGCGGGGTGGGTGGAGAGCCAGGCGGGGAGGCCGCCCTGGACGCTCTTGGCCTGCATCATGTTCTGCCAGAACTCGACGGCGGCGTGGGGATCGTAGCCAGCCTCGACCATGTAGCGGAGGCCGACCGTGTCCGCCTCGCTTTCCTGGGTGCGGCCGAACGGGCGGGCGACGCCGAACTCCGCACCCGCGCCGATCAGGGCGTTGGCGATCTGCTGGGTCATGGGGCTGTCGCCGCCGAGGACGCCGGCGAGGACCGAGGCGCCGATATCGGTGGCGGTGCTGGTGCCGATGCGCTGTTGGACGTGATCTTCGGTGACGTGGGCGATTTCGTGGGCGATGACGGCGGCGAGCTGGTCGTCGCTCTCGGCAATGTCGATGAGCCCGGTATAGACGCCGACATGGCCGCCGGGGAGGGCGAAGGCGTTGATCTGGTCGTTCTCGAAGACGATGAATTCCCAGTCCTCGACCGGGATCTCGCTGTCGCTGGCGTCGACGATGCGCCGGCCGATCGTCTGGATCCGCTGCTGCGCCTGCCGGTCGTTCGAGATCTTTTCCTGCTGCTTGATCTGCTCGAAGGTTTTGTCGCCGAGGGCCGCGACCTGCTCGTCATCGGCGAGGAGGCCAATGAGGTCGCCGAGCTGGGCCTGGCCGGGCGTGCTCCAGCCGAGGCCGAGGGCGACGATTACCGTGCCGAGGAAGGCGGTCCATGGGTAGGAAATGCTCATCAGCGATCCCTTGTCTGCCCAGCTTCATCCGTTTGCGGGACCAACACGGTAGGGGGGTGAATGTTCCCTGATATAGGCGAGGGGGGTCAGGCGGCGAGCAGGCTTTCGGCGCGGGCGCTGGCCTGATCGCAGCGCCGGCGGTCGCCCTGGCCCTTGAAGGCGCGGGCGACATAGCGCCAGTTTTGCGGGCTCGAGGGTTTGAGAGCGCAGCGCTCATTGGCAAGCGCCAGGGCCAGCTCGAAC
>JBGSYN010000199.1:0-2957 GCA_041750975.1 Geminicoccaceae bacterium
CGCGCCGCCCGGATCGCGCCCGCCTCGATCATCGCCGAGATCGCCTGCGCCGGGATCACCCCGGCGCCGGCGTCGTGCTGAAGCGGGGAAATGGTCGGGCTAGCGAGATTCGAACTCACGACCTTTCGACCCCCAGTCGAACGCGCTACCAGACTGCGCTATAGCCCGACAGGGTGGCTTTATCGCCGGGTGCCGGCCGAGGCAAGAGGGATGCCGGTCGAGCCTGCCGAGCTATGTGAACGGCAACCCGCCCACGCTGGCGTCCGCGCCCATTGCCGCCAGATGGGCGGGATCGAGCCTGCTTTGAAAAAAGCCCATCCGGCACGCGGGAATCGCTGTAAAGGGGCCCGTAGCCCTCGGGATCATCATAGTGCGCGAAGATCTCTACGTCGCGGGCGGCGAACACATCGCCGGCCCCAAGGATGCAGCTGTCGGCGAAGCGGAAGGCGAGCTGGCAGAATCGTTCAGATAGTCGGCAGTGCCGACGTCTCCCCCCGCGGCGTGGTAGACGTTGGTAAACTTCGGCAAGGTCAGGCTGGCCCCCGTTGATTCTACCTCGAATCCGAACGTGTTCACGGTATATTCGTTATCGGTACCGTAAACGTCGACGCCCTCGACTGTGATGATAAGGTCGGACAGGAGCAGATCGTCGAATACGATCTCGCCGACAAAATAGTCGCTGATGAAAAGCACGTCGTTGCCGCCATGCTTGCTGAAGACGAACGTCGTCGGATCCACGTCGTCGTCGACGATGATGTCGTCGTCCGGAAGCGCGTGCAGACCCGCCACGTCGAGATTGAACGCGTCCGCCAGCGCCTCGGCGTCCGAGAGGCGCAGGCCGCCGCAGACTTCCGCCGTCGTGCCATTCGTGAACATCAAGTCATTGCCGAAGCCACCGTTTACGGCGGTGAAGCTGCCCCCGGCGGAGATCGTGTCCCCGTACGCCGATCCGGTGAACCGCTCGAACCCGGTCGGTTCCAGCGTCCAGCCCACGCCGCCGAGGTCTCCGGCGCCAAGGTCCAGCTCTAGCGAGCCGGCGCCGGCGACAACCGCGAGTGCTGACAGGTCCAACAGATCGCTCGCCCCAGTGTCGTCGCCAGCGTCGATCACCGCCAACTGATCGTCGGGACCTGCGACGTAAAAAGTGTCGGAGAATTGGGAGCCGATGATCGACTCGATCCCTGTCATCAGCGACGAAGAGAGCGCCAGCGAGACAGGTCCGTTGACGTATCTGTAGTCAAGCGTGTCATGGCCGTCTCCGCCTGACATCACGCCGCCCGCAACGATGCCGTCGTAGGCGAAAGCGTCGCTTGCGCCGGTCAACTCCATCAGCACGTCGGGGATCCCGCCGGGCAGTTGCGCCGAGGGATCCACGATGATGAATTGATTGTCGCCGGACCCGCCGATGAATTGGTCGGAGTCGGCGATGTCCGTCTGGCTGTAGTAGCCAATCAGAATGTCATTGCCGAGGCCGGCCGTCATGACATCGGCGTCGTCGTCGTCGCCGGCCACGAGATAGTGCGTGTCGGTGTCCGAGGTCGTCGAGTCGCTGACCAGCGTATCGGCCCCCTTGCCGCCGTAGAGCGCGTCCATCTCGCCCGACATGACCATCGCATCGGCGCCGGTCGTGCCAAGCCACGTTCGCCAGCCTGGAAAATAGTCGCCGGGCGGATTGGGCTCGGGGTCCGGCAAGGTGGCGAGATCGGTGCCGAGCACATATCGGACAACACTGGCCACGATAGAGTTCGAATTGACGGATGGCCTACAATGTAATCGGGATAGGTCGGCCAGGGTCCATCATCGTCGATTGTCACCGCCTTGTAGGCATACTTGTCGTCCAGGTGGCCCGCGGCAACGGCCGCCATGCTCGCCCAGACGGTCGCTTCGTCCGCGCCGCTGTACACCAGTTGGCGTCCTCTTGCCTCGACCATGGCGGCAAGATCATCGGTGTCTTCGTATGCGTCGTCGCCGGCACCACTCAACGGTGTGTTGGCATAGGCCAAGTTCAACATCCCCCAAGGCCCCGGAGGAGAACCGGAGATCTCGGGATATGCGGCGATAGCTTTCCAGTCAGCGTACGCACTTTCGGATCCAACTGGAACGTATACTAAATACATGTGGCCTCCGAGGAGACCACCACCGTACGAAATGTTCCTCGCCTCAACGTATATCGGCATTGCCGTTTGTCCCTCCGGTTCCCTTAGATGTTAGCGTGGGCGGATACCCAGACGACTTCGTTTTCTCTTCTGTATACATCGGACAAACCTGAGCATCTCATAAATACAGTTAATACGTTCCAAACTTTGTGGCAGAACCGTATTTGGCCATCATAGTCAAATCTTGTTGTGTTTACAATTGTTTGGTGCTCTATTTTCCCTTTGTATTTCCACCCCATTTCCTCCATCATCGAAACAATAGCTTCCGAGGAGCACTCCTCCCCAGCAAGGGCCTGGCGCAATGGCTCATCAATCAATCCATACTTTCCCTCGGAAACGTCTTTCCTGAGATCCTCGAACTCCGGTCGGAGTGCGAAGTCGGCACAGGCATCGGCGCTGGCGGCAGATGCTAGCAATGAGGCAAGAATAGCGATGGCGACCCCACGCAAGACCCTGCTTTTCATGCATCCCCTCCAGGCCAACGACGCCTCGCGCCACCGCGCGTTGATTGATATGGGCATAGGAATGCCCGGCTCACCTGACAGTTTGGAAGCGAACAGACTTAACGAAAGGTTAAGGGGTATATCCCCGCCTCACGCGAGCGGCCAAACCGCAGATGCGGCTGGTATCGATCGCACGCGGCAGTCGGTCGACAGGGTGCTGCTCGGCTGGGAGCTCGGCGGTGGGCTTGGGCACATCACGCGCCTCGCCGCGCTGGCCGAGCGCTTGCTCGCCGAGGGAGCGGAGGTGCTGGTGGCGATCCGTCCAGGCACCGCCCCGGGCGAGGCGTTCGACGCGGCC
>JBGSYN010000200.1:0-43890 GCA_041750975.1 Geminicoccaceae bacterium
GGCGTGCCGCCGAAGCCGCCGCGCCCGCCCGGGTGCGCCGAAAGATAGCGGGCCGGGGCAACCCGTTGCAGCAATTGCCCGAGCCGTGCCTCGAGGAACATGTTCGAGGTGTCGTTGGAGGCCGAGCCGTCGACGCCGAGGCCGACCGTGACGCCCGCATCGAGCAGTTCTCGCACGCGCATGATCCCGAGCCCGCAGCGCATATGGGCCGAGGGGCAATAGGTGGCGCCGGTACCCGTGAGGGCGAACTGCCGAATCTCGTCGTCATTCAGGAAAATGGCATGGGCGAACCAGACATCCTCGCCGAGCCAGCCGACCTGTTCGGCAAAACCGACCGACCGCATGCCGTAGATGTCACGGCAGTAGGTCTCCTCGTCGAGCACTTCCGCAATGTGGGAATGGAGGCGGACGCCCTTATGCCTCCGAGCGAGCGCCGCCGCCTCCCGCATCAGATCGGGGGTGACGGAAAAGGGCGAGCAGGGTGCCAGGACGATCCGGGTCATCGCGTGGCGGCTCATGTCATGAAAGGCTTCGATGACGCGCTGGCTGTCCTTCAGAATGAACGCTTCATCCTCGACGCAGCTATCCGGTGGCAGCCCACCCTGGCTCTCACCGCGGGACATGGCGCCCCGGGCCGCATGGAAGCGAAGGCCGATCTCCCGCGCCGCCTCGATCGTCGTGTCCAGCCTGCAGTCGTTCGGCAGGATGTAGAGGTGATCGGAACTGGTGGTGCAGCCCGAGGCGATCAACTCGGCCATGGCGATACGGGCCGAAATGCCGATCGCCGCATCGTCGAGCCGCGCCCAGATCGGATAGAGCGTCTTCAACCAGACGAAAAGCTCCTCATCCTGGACCATCACGCGGGTCAGGTTCTGGTACATGTGGTGATGGGTGTTGACCAAGCCCGGCATGACGACGTGGCCGCCGAGGTCAAGCACGCGATCGGCATCACTGCGCTCGAGCTCCGCGGTCGTGCCGACGGCCTCGATCACATTGTCCCGGACGAAAAGGGCCCCGTCCTGCAACTCCCGCCGTGCGTCGTCGAAGGTTGCGAGATGATCGATGTTCTTGACGAGCAGGGTTGTCATCGGATCGCGCTTCAGCGCTCGTCCCGGAAATAGGGCTGGGCCAGGCCTTCGGGTGCCGCCATCAGCCGGCGCATGCGCTGCCAGGCGAGGACCGGTACGATCATCAGGGCAATCGTGCCGAGATAGGGCAGCATCGAAAGGAACGGGGCCGGGATGATCCAGTTGCGCGCCTGACCGACAAATCCCAGGGAGGTGATCAGGCCGAAGAGGAATGCCGCGAAGACCGCGTTGAGCGGTCGGTAGCCCGCGAAAATCACCAGCGCTACAGCGATCCAGCCGCGGCCGGCGACCACCCCCTCGGACCAGGACGGCACGAAGGCAAGCGTGAGATAGGCACCTGCGCCTGCGGCGAGGGCCGAGCCAAGGGCCACATACCAGAAGCGGAAGCGCAGCACCGGAATGCCGGCGGCATCGGCGGCGGCCGGGTTCTCGCCGACAGCGCGCAGATTGAGCCCGTGCCGCGTGCGAAACATGATGAAATGCAATGCCAGCGGCAGGGCGAGATAGATCACATAGACCAGGATGTTCTGGGTGAAGAGCGCCCGTCCGAGCAACGGGATTTCGCTGAGATAGGGGATGGCGATCGGCTGAAAGACGGCAGGCGAGGGCATGCCCGCATAGCCCCTGCCGAGGGTCGCTGCGAGGCCCGTGCCGATCAGCGTCAGCGCCAGTCCGCAGAGAATCTGATTGGCGCGGAGGACGACGGTTGCGGTGGCGAAAACCATGCCGAAACCGAACCCGACCAGAAGTGCCGCGGCAAGGCCGATGACCGGGTAGGGGCTGGCCGTGACGGCGGCGATCGCGGTGACCGCGCCGAGCGCGATCAACCCCTCGACCCCGAGATTGACGACGCCGACCCGTTCCGCCAGCACCTCGCCCAATGCTGCGAGCGCCAGCACGCCACCCGCAAGAAGTGAGGTCTGCAAGAGGCCGGCGATGAGGTCCATATCGTGGCGTCGTCCCTTCAGGCGCTGGCGTGATCGGTGCGCACCAGCCGATAATGCGCCAGCTCTTCGCCGATCGCAGCGTAAAGTAGAATGAGGCCGGTGATGGCGAGCACGGTATTGGTCGTCAGCCCCTGCGTTTGCAGGATGATCCCTGAATTGAGGATGACCCCCATGAGGACGGCGCTCGCCAGCACCCCAAGGGGCGCGCCACGCGCCAGCACCGCCACCATGATGCCGAGATAGCCGTAATCGTTGGAGATCCCGCCCTGCAGCCGATGCGCGGTGCCGGCGACCTCGAACATGCCGCCGATGCCGGCAATCGCACCCGACAACAACATGACGGTGATCAGATGGCGGCGCACGGGCATGCCGGCATAGCGCGCGGCACCCGGGTTGGAACCGCCGACCCGGACCTCGTAGCCCCAGCGGGTATAACCGAACAGCACCGCGAGGAGCACGGTCAGAATGACGGCGACCGGCAGGCCCCAATGGACGATGCCCCAGACGATCGGGACTTCGTGCGGCAGCCTTGCAGTGGTCGCGAGCGCCCGGCCGCTCGGGTCGAGCCATGGACCGGTGGTGACGTAGTAGACGAGCAGGAGGGCGACGAAATTCAAAAGCAGCGTCGTGATCAGCTCGCTCACATTGACATAGGCGCGGGCGAGCGTCGGGATGAGGATCCATAAGAGGCCGCCCAGCGCACCGGCGAGAAACATGAGTGGCAAAATCGCGAAGGCCGGCCCTGGAACGAACAGGGCGACGCCCGTGGCCGACAAGGCGCCGATGTTGAACTGGCCCTCAGCACCGATGTTCCAGGCGCCGATCCTGAGTGCCACCGCCACCGCAAGCCCGGTCAGGATCAGCGGTGTCACCAGGAGGGCGAGATCCTCGAGACCGAAGCTCGAGCCGAAGGTCGAGCCGATGACGCGGGCGCCGAGCGCCATCGGGTTGGCGCCGGTCAGGGCTAGCAGCAGAGCTGCGGTCAAGAGCGCCAGCACGATCGCTGCTACTCTGGCGGCAAAGGCGATCGATGGCGGCGATGACGGCAGGCGTTGCAGACTATAGGCCATGCCTAGCGGACGTCTGCCGCGGCGATCGGCCGACCATCCATTTTTCTGCCGCCCATCATCCGGCCGATGGTTTCGATGTCGGCTGCGTGGCTGTCGACGATGCCCATGATGGCACCTTGAAACATCACGGCGATGCGGTCCGTCAGATTGAGCAATTCCTCGAGTTCCTCGGAGATGAAGAGGATCGCAGTGCCGCGGTCGCGCATCTCGACGAAGTAGCGCATCATCGTGTTGATGGCGCCCACATCGAGACCGCGGCTGGGATAGGCGGCGATCAGTACCTTGGCCGCGATGCGCATCTCGCGCCGTGCTACCAGCCGCTGCTGGTTGCCGCCCGAAAGATTGCGGACCGGCATCCCGAAATCCGGGACGCTGACGGACGCCGCCTCGGCGATCGATCTGGCCAGCGCGGTCGCCTCGCGCGGCCGGTAGCGGCCATGCTGCGACACCGGTTCCTTCGCATATTCGCGAAGGACCGCGTTTTCGGCGACGCTGAGTGCCGGCGCCAGACCGCTGTGCAGCCGGTCCTCCGGAATGTGGCCGACGCCGAGGCTTGCAAACGTGGCCGAATTGGCGTGGGCGATCTCGACATTGCCGATGGCGATGCTGCCCGAGCTTTTCGCCCGCAATCCCGTCAAGACCTGGCTGAGCTCCTTCTGGCCGTTGCCGGCGACCCCGGCGATCCCCAGGATCTCGCCTGCTCTGATGTCGAAGGACACGTTCTTCAAGGCGGCGTCGCCGGCGTCGTCCTTGGCGGAGACATCGGCGACGCGCATCACCGTCGGCCCGATGCCGCTGCCGGCACCCCCGGGGCGCGATCGGAGATCCGTCAGCACGATCTCGCGCCCGACCATCAATCTCGCGAGCATGGTTTCCGTGCAATCCGCCGTTGCCTCGGTGACGATCTTGCGGCCGCCTCGAAGTACCGTGACCCGATCGGAGATCTCCAGGACCTCGTCGAGCTTGTGGCTGATGAAGATGACGCCGTTGCCGAGGGCGACGAAGGTTCGAAGGGCTTCGAACAGGTCATGAGCCTCGCTCGGCGTCAGGACCGCGGTCGGCTCGTCGAGGATCAGAACCTTGGCCCGACGCGACAATACCCGGAGGATTTCGACCCGCTGCTGCTCACCCGTCGACAGCTGGTCGACCCGCGCCTCGGGGCGCACCTTCAGATTGAAGCGGCGCGCCAGCTCGGCAGTGCGGCTCTCGAGCATCGCGTCGCCGATCATGCCGGGCGTGTCGTGCCAGCCGAGATGGACGTTTTCCGCTACGGTAAATGCCCGGACCAGCTTGAAGTGCTGATGCACCATGCCGATGCCGGCTTCGATCGCATCCTGCGGCGAGGCGAAGCGCTGCGGATAGCCGTCGACCAGGATCTCGCCGGCATCGGGCCGATAGATGCCGGTGAGGATGTTCATCAGGGTCGATTTGCCGGCGCCGTTCTCGCCGAGCAGCGCCAGGATCTCGCCGGCCCGCAGATCGATATCGACGGAATCGTTTGCCAGCACGCCGGGGAAGGACTTGGTAATGCCCCTCAGCGCGACCAGCGGCGGTGTTCCGGGATCGGCCCGATACGCGCTGGAATCTTCAGCCATGAACGAGTGTTTCCGGACGTTCAGGCGCCGATGCCGGAGACACCCTCGATCGACCAGTCCCAATCATAAAGCTCGATCTCGGTCATGGTGTGGCCGGCCGGGACCCGGACCTCGCCCGAGGAATCCTTCATCTCGCCGACAAACGGGCTCCAGCCGCCGAGAATCTTGTCGCGCACGGCGTCGGCCTGGGTGCGGACTTCCTCCGGCACGGATTCACCCCAGGCGTCGCGGTCGACACCGGCGCCCATCGGCAGGAGGGTCGTCGTCGGGGTCCAGCTGCCTTCGAGCAGACGGCCCACCTGCTCGACATAATAGTCCCTGAAGTCGATCACGATCGAGCTCACATAGGCCTCGGGCCCGTAGCGGCGGATATCGGTATTCCACATCACCGCCTTGACGCCGCGCTGCTCCGCGACCTGCAGATATCCGGCCTCATCCATGATGCCGAAGAGAAAATCGCAGCCATTATCGATCAGGGCGGACCCCGCCTGCGTGGCACCTTGCGGATCGAACCAGCTATTGATGACGATGGCCTGCATCGTCGCCTCGGGATTGATGGTGCGGGCACCCATCAAGAAGGCATTCGTACCAGAAAAGACCGAGGGCACCGGGAAGGAGGCGACATAGCCGAGCTTGCCGGTCTCGCTCATCAACCCTGCAGCCACGCCGCAAACGTAGGACGGATACCAGTGCTGCACGTAGTACCAGCCGAGATTGTCGAGAGTGTTGCGGCCGTCGCACTCGAAGAACGCGATCTCCGGCGCCCGATTGGCCACGTCATAGAGGAAATCGCCGTAGTTCGAGGTGGCGAAGACCATGTTGGCGCCTTCCGAGACGAACTGCCGGAAGGTGCGGGTGGCGTCAGCCGAATAGGGAATGCTTTCCACGAATAGCGTGCTGAGGTTCGGGTATGCCGCCTCAACGGCCTTCATCCCCTGGTCGTGGCTCCAGGTCCAGCCCTCGTCCGTCACCGGACCGACATGGCCGAAGGCGATGACGGCATCATCTTCCGCAACCGCCGGCAGGGGCTCCTGCGCCCGCGCCATCCTGGCGAGTGTATTCGGCAGCAGGAGGGAGGTGCTACCGGCGGCAGTATTATTGAGGAGACGCCGGCGAGAAATGTTGCGGAGATCGATCATCGTGATGCCCTTTGAGGAATGCATAGCTGAGGAAGAACGGCGCCTTGTTGCCGTTCCCCTATTATAAGGTGTTGATGCAAACCGCGTGCCTAGATGCTGTCGACCCTGACCCTTGACCCACGGTTGGCCTCGCTTCTAGGACGCTTGTGGCGGTATTGTTTCGTTCCGGCAACCGGCTAATTTTTAGGCAGGGCTCCCAGTCAATTGCGCGAAATATGAGCAGAACGCGGGTCTCGATGACTTTCGAAGGTATTCTTAATGCCCCGAGTTTTCAGGAATTCGCGGAGCATCGTGCCGGGCGTCTGGATCTCGGGCTCGCCATCATCGCGATCGGCGGCGGTTCCGCGACCATGGTCGTCGAAGGTCACGAGGCGCTCGTCGATGCCTTCGAAATGGCCTGCAGCCTTGGGCCCGCAGATTGCATAGTGCGCGACGTGCGCTGCTCCGAGATTGCGCCCGGTTCACAGAAGGAGAGGTCGAAAGCGTGATGACGGAAGCGGCGGGCTGGTATCCCGTGGGGCTCTCAGCCGGGATTGAAGCCGGCACTTCGGCCGGCACGCGTGTCGAGGGTGTCGAACTCGTCGTCTGGCGCGATTCCTCGGGCGGCATTCATGTCTGGGAGGATCGCTGTCCGCACCGGGGCATGAAGATGAGCTTCGGCTTCGTCCGCGGCGATCATATCGCCTGCCTCTATCACGGCTGGCAGTATGACGCTGCTGGGCAATGCCGCCTGATCCCGGCGCGGCCCGATCTGAACGTTCCGGACGCCATCCGCATCGGCACCTATCCCGTCGAAGAGCGATGCGGGATCGTCTGGGCCGCCCTCGGTACGGCCGGGGTGCTGCCCGAAGACCGCGAGACCCTGCCGGTCCGCAGCCTCTATATCGAACGCGATGCGGGTGCGATCGCCGTCGACCTGACCGCGCAGCATGCCGAAGCGCTAGGCGACCGTCTCTATCGTCTGGCGATGGACGAACAGATCGTTCTCGTGGCGTTGCAACCCGTCGACAAGGCGACGACGGCGCAGCACATCGTCGTGGATGCCATTACCGCCCGTGATGCAGGCGGCGGTCGGAAAGCCGCATTCGCCTGGGCCCAGCGATACCGCATGAACGCCGAAGCCGCCCGATGAGCGATCTGACGCTCTACAATTACGATCTGGACGAGCACTGCTACAAGGTTCGCCTGCTGCTCTCCATTCTCGGGATCGAGGCCGAAACGATCTCGGTCGATGCCTTTCCGGGGAAGGAGCATCTGCGTCCGCCCTTGCTCGAGCTCAATCCCTCGGGACGGCTGCCGTTTCTCAAGGATGGCGGTCTTGCGCTCTTTGGCGCCGAGGCCATCCTCGCCCATCTCGCACGCAACTACGGTACCCAATCCGGCTACCTGCCTGTCGATGGGATAGGGTTTGCGGAGAGCATGAACTGGCTCATGTTCTCCGCGCACGATCTCGACGTGACGAGCCGGGCGAGACGTCAGGCGATTTTCGATGAGCCCGGCGACCTCGCGGCGCTGCGGCGAGAGTCGAAAATGAAGCTTCGGATCATGGACGATCACATGACGATGCGGGAGTTCGACGACGTCCATTTTTTCGCAGGGCTGCGACCGACGATCGCCGACATCGCACTCTTTCCCGCCTTTGCCCTGAGCCGTGACTATGGTCTCGACCATGATGAGTTCCCGGCCCTCAGGCGCTGGGCGCGACGGGTGCGCCGCTTGCCGGGCTTCATCAACATGCCCGGAATCCCGCATTATCACTGAGACCGTATGACCGAAGGGAGATCGTCATGAGCAGGCTGACCCGGTTTACCGTTGCACCCTTGCACAGCATGACCCGGCATCTGGCGGATGTCGCCTCGGGCCGCAAGGAGCCTGATCTCGTCATCACCGGTGCCCGGGTACTCTCGACCTATTCGGAGCGGATTCTGCCCGAACGCGAGGTTTGGGTCGCCAGAGGCCGGATCGCCGCCGTTATGCGATCCGGCGCCTATCAGGGTCTTGCCGCCAAGAAATACGATGCAGGCGGCGGCATTATCGCGCCGGGTCTGGTCGATCCGCATATCCATATCGAATCGAGCATGGTGACCGCTTGCGCCTATGCCGAAGCAGCACTCCTGAACGGCACAACGACGATCTTCTGCGACAGTCATGAGATCGGTAATGTGATGGATGCGGCGGGGGTCGAGCTGATGCTCGAGGATGCGCGCGAAGCCCCGCTCTCGATCTTCCTCACCGTGCCCAGCACCGTCCCGGCGACCTCGCCTCAGATCGAGACCGCCGGTGGCGATCTGACGGCGCAGAAGATCGCCGACCTTTTCGACAAATGGCCGGAAGCACTGGCGCTTGGCGAGAAGATGGATTTCGTGCCGGTATGTCTCGGCGACGAGCGCAGTCATGCCATTCTCGCGGCCTCCCTGCAACGCGGCCGGCCGGTCTCGGGCCATGTCTATGGCCGTGAGTTCGTGGCTGCTTATGCGGCTTCGGGCGTGACCGATACCCATGAGGCGATCGACCGCGAGATCGCCGACGACATGCTCGAGGCAGGGCTATGGTTGCTTCTACGCGGCGGACCGCCGACCACGCCCTGGCACAGCCTGCCGCAGGCGATCAAGACCATCACCGAGCTCGGCGCCTCGCATAAACGCATCGCCGTCTGCACAGACGACCGCGACGCCGACGATCTGCTGGTCTTCGGCCAGGACTGGGTCGTCCGCGAAGCCGTCAAGGCCGGGATGTCGCCCGAACAGGCCTGGTCGATGGGCTCGTTGCATGGGGCTACGCGGTTCGGCCAGGAGGGCGAGATCGGCGGTCTGGGTGGCGGCAGGCGGGCCGATCTGGTGTTGCTCGATGATGAACTCAAGCCAGTCAACACCTGGTATGGCGGTGAGTTGGTGGTCGAGAACCGCACGATCACGGCAGCGCTCGATGCGGCATTGAGCGACCGCTATCGCTATCCCGAAGCTTCCTATGCGACGATCCACCTGCCCGAGATCACGAGCCTGGTTCCTGAACTCCCCAAGGCGCCCGTGAAGGCGCACGTGATACGCGTAGCCCTGCCCGGGATCATGCTCTTTCACGACCAGATCGAGCTCGAACCCGCCGCGGACTGGCAGAGCCATTTTGATGCGCATGGCCTCTGCTTCGTCACAGTCATCGAACGGCACGGCAAATCGCGAGGCAACATCGCCTGCGGGCTGTTGAAGGATTTCGGCCTCAAGGATTGTGCGGTGGCCTCCAGTGTCGGTCATGACAGCCACAACATCATCGTCGCCGGCAGCGACGAGGCCGACATGCGGATCGCGGTCGAGGCGATCGCCGCGCAGCAGGGCGGTGTTTGCGTGGTGCGAGGCGGTGCGGTTGTGGCGATGGTGCCGCTGCCGATCGCGGGGCTGCTCTCCGACAAGCGCGTGACCGAAGTCGCCGAGGAAATGCGGGCGCTTAAAAAGGAGTGGCAGGCGGCCGGCTGCATCATTCCCTTCATGGGCTTCAATCTCATTCCACTCTCCGTAATCCCGGAGATCCGCATCACCGACAGGGGCCTGGTCCTGGTTCCGGAAATGACCCAGACGCCCCTGTTCGAAGCCGCTTGACCATTGCTTTCGGCACCGCCGCTGAGGCCGGGCTATGACTATATCATCGTCGGTGCAGGCTCCGGCGGCTGCGTCGTCGCCAGACGGCTGATCGCACGAACCGACGCCTCGGTCCTCCTGATCGAGGCGGGTGAACCGGGTCTGGCCGACCCCTCGATCCTCGATCCTACACGATGGGTGGGCCTGACCCGTGGGCGCTTCGATTGGGGCTATGACTACGCTCCAAGCCCGCTCACCGATAATCGCCGGATCGGCATTCCCCGCGGCAAGGTCCTGGGCGGGTCGAGCGCCATCAATGCGATGATGTGGTATCGCGGTCATCCTTCCGACTATGACGCCTGGGAGGCGGCGGGGGCCGAGGGCTGGGGCTTCGAGGCCTGCCTGCCCTACTTCAAGCGCGCGGAGGATTGGCAGGACGGCGAGACGGCGTACCGCGGCGCCGGCGGCCCGCTTCGGATCGAACGCAGTCCCGATCCACATCCCCTGGCCCTGGCCTTGATCGAAGCGGCCGAGGAATGCGGCATCCCGGTGATCGACGATCCGAACGGGCCGGCGAACGAGGGCGCTGTGCTCGCGAACTTCAACATTGCGGGCGGCTGCCGCTGGAGTGCGGCACGGGGCTATCTCGAGCCGATCCTCGTCAAACCCCGGCTGACGGTGCTCACCGGCTCGCTGGCCGTCCGCATTGTCATCGACAAGGATAGGGCCGTCGGCATCACGCATCTCGTCGATGGCATGCCGGTCACGACACCGGCCAGTCAGGAGGTGATTCTGGCCGCAGGTGCGATCGACACGCCGCGCCTGCTGTGGCTCTCCGGGATTGGCGATCCGCTCGATCTCCGACGCCTCGATATTCCGGTGCGGGTACCGCTGCCAGGAGTCGGCATGAACCTGCAGGACCATCCGCTGGTGCGCGCCTGCAATTTTCGCTCGAAAGCGCCGATGGGGCCGATGCGCGGCAATGGCGGCGGCAGCATGATCAATTGGCGGTCCAGGGCGGAACTGCACGCCCCCGACCTGCACGTCTTCCCGGTGCAGGGAATGAGTGCAGTGCCCGAAATTGCGGCGTCGCATGACCTTTCGGGCGATATTTTTGCACTGGCGCCAGGTCTGATGCGCTCGAAAAGCGCGGGGTATTTGCGTTTGCTCGGCCGCGATCCCGGGGCTCCGATGGAGATACAGCCGAATTTTCTGGCAGAGCCGGCTGATTTGAAGGCTCTGATCGCCGGCATCGAACTGACGATGGAACTCGTGGCCACCCGCGCCATTGCACCGTTCATGGCCGGCTATGCCGCACCGGCACGGCCGCCATCGGCTGCCGAGGCCGAAGCTTTCGTGCGCAACGCCTGCACGACTTTCTATCACACCTGCGGCACCTGCAGGATGGGTGAAGATAGCGAGGCCGTTGTCGACAGCCGCCTGCGGGTTCATGGGGTGGACGGCCTGCGTATCGCCGATGCCTCGGTGATCCCGATCATCCCGTCCTGCAATACTCATGCGCCGGTCACCATGATCGGGGAGCGGGCCGCGGACTTTATAGTAAAAAAGGCATGAATCCTGCTTGATTGCGGGTCATGGCCGAGCCCACTCGAATACTTGCTGCCGACTGTCTCTTGACGATGGATACGGAACGACGCGTCATTCCGGATGGCGCCGTCGCCATCGAGGGCGGGCGTATTATCGCCGTCGGCGAGCGTCAGGAATTGGCCCGACGGTTTCCCTCAGGCTCGGTCAGGCATATGCCCGACAGGCTCTTGATGCCGGGTTTGATCAACGCCCATTGTCATTCCGGCCTTCTGCGCGGCACGGCCGAAAGCCTGCCGGTCTGGGATTGGCTCACCCGGTTCGTCAATCCGATGCATCGCGTGCTGAGGCCGGATGAGGCGGAGGCCGCCTCTTGGCTCTGCTATGCCGAGGCCGTGCTCAGCGGCACGACGACCATTGTCGATATGTGGCGTTTCATGGAGGGGAGTGCGCTCGCCGCCGAGACCATCGGCAACCGACTGGTCGCAGTACCCTATGTCGCCTCGCATCCGGACTACGATTATTTCGACACCTTCGAGATGAACGAAGCCTTGATCGAGACCTGGCACGGCAAGGCCGATAGCCGCATCCAGGTCTGGGTGGGGCTCGAACATTTGTTTTATGCCGACTCTGCCGGACAGCGCCGCGCGGTCGATCTCGCCAAGGCCTACCGGACCGGCATCCATACCCATTGCAGCGAGGCGGAAATCGAAGTCGAGGAATTCGTTCGGCGCTTCGGCAAGCGGCCGATGTTCGTGCTCGAGGAGCTGGGCTTTTTCGAGGCGGCGCGGACCCTGATCGCTCATGCCGTCTGGCTCGACGATGCCGAGATCGACCTCATCGCCGGCCGCAACGTCTCGATCGCGCATAACCCTGTGAGCAATCTGAAGCTCGCGAGCGGCATCGCCCCGGTCTCGGGAATGCGCGCCGCCGGGATCCCGGTCGGCATCGGCACCGACGGCGAAAAGGAAAACAACAATCTCGACATGTTCGAGGACATGAAATTCACCTCGCTCCTCGGCAAGCTCAAGGCGATGGATGCAGCCGCGATGGACAGCTGGGATGTGCTCGACATGGCGACCAATGGCGGCGCCCGCGCCCTCGGCCTCGAGCGCCAAATCGGCTCAATCGAGCCCGGCAAGCGCGCCGATATCATCGCCGTGCGCACCGATACGCCGCGCCTGACACCGCTGTTCGGCGATGGCCCCAACTTCAACCTGCAGCACAACCTCGTTCATTCGGTCCGTGGCGGCGATGTCGCGATGGTCATGATCGACGGCGAGATCGTGGTCGATGACGGCGTGCTGCTCACTGCGGACATGAAAGAGATTATGGCTCGCGCCCGGGTCCTGGCGCCGGGCCTCTTCGCCCGTCGTGCCGCCTATCTGGCAGCGGATGATGGCCGCAATGTTCAGTGGAATCAGGCGTCTTGAGCCGTGCCTAAGACGTCCGACCCGGTTGCCCTCGATCAGTGGTATGCCATCGCCACGGCGGACGATGTCGGCACGGAGCCTCAGACCACGCGGCTCCTGGGCCAGGACCTTACGTTCCAGCGCGACCGTCATGGCAATTTCGAAGTTCTGGAGGACGGCGCGCGCCGCCCGATACGTGAACGCTACGGCTGTCTTTGGACGACGCTCGGCGATCCCGAACGCGACATCGTCGAGATCGCCGAAGCGCTGGAACCGGACCGACGCACCATCATCTGCGGCTGGGTCAAGCTGCGGGCTTCAGGCCTCCGCATTGTCGAGAACTTCCTCGACATGGCGCATTTCCCGTTCATTCACACCGACATCCTCGGCGCCGAGCCGCACACCGAGGTGCCGCGCTACGAGACCGAAATCCGCCGCGATGTCGACGAGGTCTGGGCCACAAACTGCACGTTTTTCCAATCGCGTATCGCCGCGACGGAAAGCACGGGCGACTATGTCCGCCTTACTTTTCGGGTACCGTCGCCCTTCGTCGTGATGCTCTATCGGGTGTGCCCCTCGGCACCGGAGCGGCTCGACGCCATCGCCCTGTTCATCCAGCCGATGGAAGAGGATCTCTGCCGCGCCCAGCCGGTGATGTATCTGGTCGACGAGGTTTCGACCGACACGGCGCTCCTAAATTTCGAGCAGGTCATTTTCTTCCAGGACAAGATCATCGTCGAGAACCAGCGGCCGCTCTTGCTGCCGCTCGAGCCGCGCCAGGAGATTCCGACCCGTTCCGACAGTTCGTCCGTGGCGTACCGCAGGTGGCTCAAGGAAAAGGGCCTGCGCTTCGGCACCACGCTCGAACTGGCTTGAGCCGTGCAGATCCTGAGACCGAGGACAGGAGCCGAGGCGCTCCGAATGAGCGCGGCAGCGGGCGCCGGTTCGCGGCTGGCCGCAGGCTCTACGGCGCTTCAAGCCGATTGGGTGCGCGGTCGGGCCCGTCCGTCAACGCTGGTGGATCTGACATCGCTCGAAGGACTTCGGGGCATCGATCAGTTCGAGGGCGGGACGCGTATCGGCGCCTTGACCACCCTGGCCGATATCGCCCGTGGCGTGCCATCCCTCGCTCCGATCATCGGCGAGATCGCGGGGCCGGCCGTGCGCAATCAGGGTACTATCGGCGGCAATATCGCCTGGCGTGCGGGGTGTCTCGTTCCGGCCCTGCTGGTGAGGGATGCGCGGCTCGAGATCGAGACCCCGGCAAGTGTCGAGGAAACCGACCTGTCGGCCTGGTTGGGTCGTGCTGAGCCGTCCCTCATCCGCGCGATCCTGCTGCCAACGCTGCCGGACCGTCATCGCTGGACCTTCCGCAAGATCGGGCTTCGCGCGGCGTTCAGCCCGAGCGTCATCAATGTCGCAGGCCTGATCGGGTTCGATGGCGAGCGCATCCGCATGGCTCGGCTTGCAGCCGGCGGCGGGGTCGTCGCACCGCAGCGGCTGGATGAGAGCGAAGCCGGTCTGGTCGGCCGGACGCTCGCCGAGACCGATTGGCAGGATGTGCACCGGCGGATCGAGGCGGAACTCGAGGCACCGGGCGATAGGGTTCGCTCTGGCCGCTATCGACGGCGCGTTGCGGCCAATGCCCTGGTTCATGGGCTCAGTGGGAAACTGCCGAGCGGACCGGCCCGAATCGAACGGCGCAACCCGAAGCCGGCTTCGCCGCCCGATGAGATCCGCTTGTCGCGGGAGCAACTTGCCGATCGCTGGTTCGTGCGTCCCGACCTGCAGCCGAAGATCAGCGGCGAACTCGCCTATATGACCGATCATCGGGAGCCGGGCATGCTGGTCGCCCGGATCCTCCGTGCCGGCCTGCCTCACGCGCGCATTCTCTCAATCGACATTGCGGCGGCTGAAGCTCTGCCGGGTGTGGCAGCGGTGGTCACGCATCGCGATATCGAGGGCCGGAACGCGTTCGGCATCGTCGTTCAGGACCAGCCCGCCTTGTGCCACGACAAGGTGCGCTATGCAGGTGATGCCATTGCTGCCGTCGCCGCCCTCGACGCCGCGACTGCCGAACACGCCCTGGCCTTGATCGAGGTCGAATTCGAGCTTTTGCCGGTCGTCTCCGATCCGCTTGCGGCATTGGAGGCCGGGGCGCCGCCAGTCCACGGACGCGGCAATCTGCAGCGCGAACTCGCACTCGACCGGGGTGACGTCGAGGCGGCTTTCCGCACGGCCGATCACGTCGTCGAGGATGTCTATGTCACGCCCAGGCAAATGCACGGGTTCATGGAGACCGAGGGCGGCTACGCGGTGCCGACGGCCGAGGGCGGCATTGAAGTCTTCGTAGGGGGCCAGCATGGCAGGCGCGATCGCCTCCAATTGTCGCGCATTCTGGCGGTGCCGGAGGAAAAAATCCGCGTCGTTACGAGCCCGACGGGCGGGGCCTTCGGCGGTAAGGACGAACTGACCGTCCAGCCGGCCCTGGCGCTGCTGGCGATGAAGAGCGGCCGAAAGGTCCGCATGCATTTGTCGCGAGCCGACTCGGTTCTGGCCGGGATCAAGCGCAACCCGATGCGCATCCGCATGAAAACCGCCGTGGATCGCTCCGGCCGTCTCCTCGCCCAGGAAGTCGACCTCGTGGCCGATGGCGGTGCCTATGCTTCCTTGAGCCCGAGCGTGTTGGAAACCGCACTCGAACACGCCTGCGGGCCCTATGTCGTGCCCAACATCAAGACGCGGGGCCGGCTGGGCTCCACCAATAACGGCACCTGCGGCGCCTTTCGCGGTTTCGGCGCCAACGAGATGAGCTTTGCCGTCGAGTGCCAGATGGATCGCCTGGCGGCAGCGTGCGGCCTCGATCCGATCGAGATCCGCCGCCGCAATCTGCGCGCTCCCGGCAGCCCGGGCTATTTCGGCCAGGCGGTGGCACCGACCGAGCGCCTTTCCGAAATGCTCGATGCCGCGGCCAACAGCGCGCTCTGGCGCGAGCCGTCCGGGTGCGCGCCGGACGGCTCGGAAGTCTATGGGGTCGGCATGGCCTTCAATTATCAGGGCAACGGTCTCGGCACCCTGCCGCCGGATTTCGGCGGCGGCTCGCTGCGCCTCGCGGGCGACGGGGCGATCGAGGCACTTTATGGACTCGATGACATCGGCCAGGGCCTGATCCCGGCCGTACAATCCGCTGTCGCATCATCGCTAGGCTGCGGCCGGAGCGACGTCCGCGTCATTTTCGGCGACACCGATGCGGCGCCCGATTCGGGCTCGACCACGGCGTCGAGGGGTACTCACGTCGTCTGGCAGGCGGCGAATTTGGCGGCACCCGGATTTTCCGGGCAGTTATTGGCGTGCGCCGGGCGGGTGCTCCGGCGGGAGCCGGAACTCCTTGAGATCGTCGAGGGCGGCGTCGCCGACAAAGGCTCCAACAGCCTCGAGCCGATCATTCATTTTGCCGACCTCGCAGTCGCTCTCGAGGCCGACGAGCTGCCCGCCGAGACGGTGAGTTTTCCCTTCCCCAAATCCGACTATGTGGCAGGCAACGCCCGCTACATCCTGATTTCCGGCGCGACCCTGGCACGGATCGCGGTGAGCCGGATCACCGGTCAGGTGCGGGTCCTTGATCTGCACATGCATACGGCAGCCGGGCCGATGCTCGATGTGGCTTCCTATCTGGGCCAGATCGAGGGCGCCATGGTCCAGGGTCTGGGCCTGACCCTGCTCGAAGATACCCTCATCGCCGAGGGACAAACCCTGACGCGCAACCTCGACAGCTATATGTTGCCCTCGATCCAGGACGCGCCCGCGCGTACGGCCGTGTTCGCGCTCGAAGATCTCGATCCCGGCGACACGCTCGGTCCGCGCGGTATTGGTGAACTCGGCATCGGTGCGGTCGCACCCGCGATCGCCAATGCAATTGCCGATGCGATCGGCGCATGGCCCGCGATAACGCCGATTGCTCCCGAGGCCGTGCTCGACATGATGGATCGGCGCAGTTGAGTGAGATCACGTTTGCGTTGAACGGCGAAGCCATATCGATTTCAACGGCGCCGGACACGCCGCTCGTCGACATCCTCAGGGAGCATCTTTTCGCGACGGAAACCAAGCTCGCCTGCGGAATCGGCCGGTGCGGCGCCTGCGCCGTCCTGGTCGATGGCAGGCTCATGAACGCCTGTCTCGTGAGGGCCTTTCAGCTTGCGGACAAAAAGATCGTCACGGCTCGCGGTCTCGATGCCGTGCCCGAAGCGGCGATGGTCCGCGAAGCGCTGGCAGCTGAGTCCGCATTCCAGTGCGGTTATTGTGCACCGGGGTTCACGTTGGCCCTGATCGCACTCCTGCGGGACCATCCCGATGCAGACGGGCGCCAAATCCGGACAGCGCTCGAAGGCAATATCTGCCGCTGCACGGGCTACGGCTCGATCATTCGTGGGGCACTCCGTGCAGCCGAGGCCTGGCGTCAGCGGCACGGGGTACCCTTGCCCAAGCCCTGAGCAGATCGTGATTATTCTTTGGACTGGACAGGGCCAGCTCAGCCGGCCAATCATCGATGAAGTATTATACCCGAGGCACTGATTTACATGGACAGATCGAAGCGGGCCGAACCGGCTGTCGAGATCCACGCCCTGACCAAGCGGTTCGGCAACATCGAGGTGCTGAAGGGTATTTCGATGGCCGCTTGCGACGGCGATGTCGTCGCCATTGTCGGCTCGTCCGGGTCCGGGAAATCCACCCTGTTGCGCTGCATCAACATGCTTGAGGTGCCCGACGAAGGCCAAGTCGTTGTCGGTGGTGAGGAAATTCGTCTGAGGCCGCGCCGTGGGGGCGGGCGCAGGCCCGCGGAGCGACGCCAGATCGACCGGATCCGGGCCTCGCTCGGCATGGTGTTCCAGAGCTTCAATCTCTGGTCGCACCTGACGGTCCTGCAGAACGTCATCGAAGCCCCGCTGCATGTCCAGGGCCGCGACAAAACCGAAATCATCGAGGAGGCGCACGCCTTATTGGCCAAGGTCGGCATTGCCGAGAAGGCCGACAACTATCCGTCGCAACTTTCGGGCGGCCAGCAGCAACGTGCCGCGATCGCCCGCGCCCTGGCCATGCGCCCCCGGGTGATGCTGTTCGACGAGCCGACCTCGGCACTCGACCCGGAACTTGTCGGCGAGGTCCTACGCGTGATCCGCGCCCTCGCGGAAGAGGGCCGGACGATGATCCTGGTGACACACGAAATGGGCTTTGCCAGGGAAGTCGCCAATCAGGTCGTCTTTCTGCATCAGGGCCTGGTCGAGGAGGAAGGTTCTCCCGAAGCCGTGTTCGACAACCCCAAATCCGAGCGTTGCCGCCAGTTCTTTTCCAATCAATTGCGGATGTAACGGCCGCAAACCGATGAACTTGAAATCCAACCAGGAGATATGGAGATGAGCATGATACCCCAATTGAAGTCCCGAAATCTGGCATTTTCGGCCGTAGTCGCAGCGGCACTGCTGCCGCTCACCGGTGCGATGGCGCAGGAGAAGGTGACGATCGCCACGGAAGGCGCCTATGCGCCCTGGAACTTCGTGAATTCGCAGGGCCAGCTCGAGGGCTTCGAGGTCGAGCTTGCGGCCGAACTCTGCGAGCGCGCCGAACTCGACTGCGAGATCGTGATGCAGGACTGGGACGGCATCATCCCGTCGCTGGTCGCCAAGAAATACGATGCCATCATGGCCGGCATGAACATCACGCCGACCCGCAAGGAGACGATCGACTTTACCCAGCCCTATGCCGGCGGCCCGCACGGTTTCATGGTGATGGAAGACAGCGACCTCGTCGGCATGCCGGGCGGCGAATACAGCCTGACCACCGACGAGGCCGGCACCGAGGCCGCGATCGAAGAGCTCAAGCCGCTGTTCGAGGGCAAGATCATCGGCGTGCAGGGCTCGACGACGAACTCGAATTTTGCCGAGAAATACTTCTCGGATGTCGCCGAAATCAGGCTCTACAAGACCACCGAGCAACATGATCTCGACCTTGCGGCCGGTCGCATCGATGTCGCCCTTGCGGCGCATTCCGCATTCAAGGCAACCATCGATGGCCCGAGCGGTGAGGGCATGGTCGTAGTCGGCCCGGAGTTCTCGGGCGGCCTCCTTGGGATGGGCGTTGCCGTGGGACTTCGTCAGGAAGACACGGAATTGCGAGACAAGTTGGATGCGGCCATCACCTCGGCCAAGGAGGATGGGGTCATCGAGGAACTCTCCATGAAGTGGTTCGGGATCGACATGACTCCCGCAAGCTGACCGTGCCGGGGCGCCCTTTGCGGCTCGGGCAGGGGGCGCCCTTGGCAACGGGTTTTGTGGCCGCGTACCGTCATTCAGGGCTTCGTTGAGCAGGATCGATGGAGCCCAAATCCTTTCTCGAGCTGATGCAGTGGGGCCCCGACGGGTGGCTCGACGAAATGGTGTTCGGCACCTTCCTGACCCTGGCGGTGGCCCTCGTCAGCTTTGTCTTCGGCTTGGTATTCGGCGCCATCGCGGCCTGGGCCAAGGTTTCCGGCGGACCTTTTTCGAACAGGCTCAGCGTCACCTACACGACCGTATTCCGTGGCATCCCGGATCTGCTCGTGATCTATCTCTTCTATTTCGGTGCCGGCTTGGCCCTTGCGGCATTGGCAAGCACATTCTTCGGCTATGACGGATTCGTGGCGCTGCCGGGCTTCCTGGTCGCCACGCTCGCCATCGGTCTCGTCTCGGGCGCCTACCAGACGGAGGTCATCCGGGGTGCGTGGTCCGCAGTTCCGAAACCCGAGATCGAGGCGGCCCGGGCCTGCGGCATGTCGGGCTGGACCTTGTTCCGCCGGATCACGGCCCCGCAGATCCTTTGCTATGCGGTGCAGGGGATGGGCAATATCTGGCAGCTTGTGCTCAAGGAGAGTGCGCTCGTGGCGGTGATCGGGCTCTCCGTCCATTTCGCGGAGATCCGCATCGGCGACATCGTCCTGCTCGGCGAGACCCGTTTCTCCGATCTGCTGCGACAGGCCTATGTCGCCGCCGGTTCGACGCGTCAGCCGTTTCCATTCTACATCACCTGCGTGCTGCTCTATCTCGCCATGACCACGTTATCGACCGTGGTTTTTAAGCGCGCCGAATTCTGGGCGACGCGCGGCTTGCGGACGGCATGACGGGCTGATGGATTTCGCCTATCTCGCCGAGAGCTTCTGGCGCCTGCTGGGCGGGGTGCCCTTGACGTTGCAGCTCGCCGGCACCTCGGTGGCCGTCGGGTTCATCGTCGCCCTGACCTTCGCACTTGCAATGTATGGGCGGGTCTGGCCGCTCAACTGGGTCGCCGAAGCCTTCGTCTTCGTCTTTCGCGGCACCCCGTTGCTGGTCCAGATCTTCCTCATCTATTACGGGCTCGGCCAGTTCAGGCCCGAGCTTACCGATTTCGGCCTCTGGGGTTTTTTTCGGAGCCCCTATTACTGCGCCCTGCTCGCCCTTTCGCTGAACACGGCCGCCTATAGTGCAGAGATCATCCGGGGCGGCCTGCTCTCCGTCCCGCGCGGGGCGATCGAATCGGCGCGTGCTTACGGCATGTCGGGCCCGACGCTCTATCGCCGCATCATCGGGCCGATAGCGCTGCGGCAGGCGCTTCCGGCCTATGGCAACGAAATCATCCTGATGATCAAGGCGACATCGCTCGCCAGCACGATCACGCTGCTCGAGATCACCGGCGTGGCGCACAAGCTGATCTCGGAGACATTCCGCGCCATCGAGGTTTTCCTTTGCGCCGGAGCCTTGTATCTCCTCATCAATTCGATATTGGCATTCGCCGTCCGGCGTGCCGAACGGTGGATCGCCCCCGATCTCGAGCGGACCGAGGTTGCAGCCACGGTTCACTGAGCGCGCTCAGCAGGAGAAACTGACCATGGACGAGGCAAAGCTCGAGGCATTGCGCGGCCGCTTTAGCGGTGCTGCGGCAAGCGAGGTCCAGGATCCCGAATTCAAGAAAGTCGTCGACCTCTTGTTCAGCGGCGATGATCGGCGGGCCAAGCCCTATGAGGGCGTGTCGACCTTTCTCGATCTGCCTTTGTTGCCCAGTGCGATCGACGACGAGGCGCTCGGCGGGCTGGACATCGCGCTGATCGGTGTGCCGATGGATCTGGGCGTCACCAATCGTCCGGGCTCGCGCTTCGGACCGCGTGCCGTCCGCCAGGTCGAACGCGTGGGACCCTATAATGAAGTGCTCAACTGCGTTCCGGCGAGCCTCGTCAAGGTCGCGGATATCGGTGATGTGCCATTGAACTCGAGGTTCAGTCTTGAGCGCAGCCATAGCGACATCGAAGCCTGCTACACGAAACTTGCGGTAGCGGGCGTCGTGCCGGTCTCGATCGGCGGCGATCACTCGATCTCGCTGCCGATCCTCAAGGCGATCGGCCGTGAGCGTCCCGTCGGCATGCTCCATATCGACGCCCATTGTGACACGAGCGGGCCCTTCGAAGGCTCGAAATTCCATCATGGCGGACCCTTCCGCGAAGCCGTGCTCGAAGGCGTGCTGGATCCGGAGCGCACCATCCAGATCGGTATTCGCGGCAATGCCGAATATCTTTGGGAATTTTCCTACGCCTCAGGCATGACCGTGATTCATGCCCAGGAGTTCATGGAGCAGGGCATTGGGCCGACCGTGGCCAAAGCCAAGGCGGTGTTGGGCAGCGGGCCGGTCTATCTCTCCTTCGATGTCGACAGCCTCGATCCGGCCTTCGCACCGGGCACCGGCACGCCGGAGCAGGGGGGCCTCTCGACCCGCGAGGCCATGGCGCTGATCCGTGCTGCGGCCGATCTCGACATCATTGGCGGCGACGTCGTCGAAGTGGCCCCGCAATACGACGCCACGACCAACACCGCCCATGCGGCGGCGCAGATTCTGTTCGAATTGTTGTCGGTGACGGCATTGGCGCAGGCCCGGCGTAAGGCCTGAACCCGATGGCCGAAGAGACGCGAAAGCCGGTTATCTGCTATCCCGAGACGGCCTTGCCGGCGCTCGATCGCGATTTCTACGACGCCATTGGACGCGATGCGGTCAAGCTCGACGAGCACCTGATCCCGCCCCGCGATGCCCGGCCCTTCCCTGTCCCGGCGGGACACCTCTTCAGGATCGTCAGTGTCGACGGACCGCAGGTCGGCGATCTCAATCTCTGGAACGCAAACGATCTCAGGGAGCGCTTCTATAGCGGCAAGACTCGGGCCCTGCACGGGACCCACGTCACCAAGGGTCACCGGCTATGGTCGAGTTTCCCCGCACTTCGGCCGATGGCGACGATCACGCACGACACGCTCGACTGGTATGGCTTCGATAATGATGGTGCCGGGATCCATGATGTCATCGGTACGCGCTGCGATCCCTATACCAACTATCTCCTGAGTGGCCGGGATTACCACTTTTGCTGTCATTCCATCCTGACGCGGGCTTTGGCGGCGGCGCGGAGCCTGTCGATTGCGCAAGCGGAAGCGCATGTCCACGACGTGCTCAATGTCTTCATGTGCACAGGCTTCACGCAGGATACGCATCAATATTTCATGAAGGCGAGCCCGGTGCGGCCCGGCGATTTTATCGAGTTCTTCGCCGAGATCGATTTGCTGGCGGCACTCTCGACCTGCCCGGGCGGCGACTGCGGCTCGAGCCACTCGAGCGACATCGCCCGGTGCTATCCGCTCAAGGTCGAAATCTTCCGCCCGCGCGACGACGCCCTCGACATATGGCAGCCGCCGCGACCCAGCGGTTATTCGGGCGGCCATGGGATCGCCTGAGCCGGATTGAGCGTGGATGTATCTCGGGATCGATTTCGGTACGACCAACACGGCTGTTGCTATCGCCGATGATGCCGGCGACGTAACGGTAGCGGTCTTTCCCATTGAGGGCGAAACCACGTCGAGCTTTCGCTCGGTGCTGTGTTTTGCCGACGACAGCGAAACCGGGCGGCGCCACATCCACACCTCGGCCGGCCCGCAAGCCATTGCCGACTATCTGGATTATGGCAATCAGTCTCGCCTGATCCAATCGATCAAAACCTATCTGTCGAGTACGGCGTTCAACGAAACATCGATCTTCGGCACGACCTACACCGTTGATGGTTTGATCGCGATAATCCTCCGTCATCTTCGCATCGCCTGCGAGGCCAGCCTGCCGCTCCTGCCGACCCGAGTTGTCGCCGGTCGTCCGGTGCGGTTCGCAGGCGAGCGAGCCGACGATGATCTAGCGGTCCGGCGCCTGCGATCGGCATTTGAAACGGCCGGCTTCGAACAGCCGTCATTCGCCCTCGAGCCACTGGCCGCGGCTTATTTCTACGCGCGGCACCTGGACCGGGCCGAGATCTGTCTCGTTGCCGATTTCGGCGGCGGGACCAGCGATTTCTCCGTCGTTCAGTTCGAGCCTGGGGACGGTGTCCCGCGCACGACGCCCCTTGCCCATGCGGGTGTCGGGGTCGCCGGCGATAGCTTCGATTACCGCATCATCCAGCACATCGTCTGCCCGAGGCTCGGCGAGAACACGTATTATCGGTCATTCGACAAGCGGCTTAAACTGCCGCGACATTATTATGCAAAGTTCGAGCGCTGGCATCATCTCTCGCACTTGCGCAATCCGCGCACGGTGCGTGACATTCGAGCAATACGTCGAACCAGCGAGCAGCCCCGTATGCTGGATGATCTGCTCTACGTCATCGAAGAAGAACTCGGCTTTCACCTCTACCAGGCGGTCAGCCGAACGAAGGTCCAATTATCGAGTTCCGACGAAGCGCTATTCGCTTTCGTTCATCCGCCTGTGGAAATGGAGATCCTGGTAACGCGGAATGAATTCGAAAGCTGGATCGAAGATGATCTGGCGGCGATCGGCAATGCCCTCGACGAGGTCTTGACTAAGGCTGGAGTTGCGCCGGGGGCGATCTCGAGAGTGTTCATGACGGGGGGCACTTCACTGGTCCCGGCGGTTCGGCGGCAATTCGAAACCAGGTTCGGTGTCGAGCGGCTGATGTATGGTGACGAATTTCTCTCCGTCGCTGCCGGCCTCGCCCTTATTCATCGATCGAGCGTGCTCGAGTCGCACCACGTGAATAGCCCTGGCGCGTGATGCCGGCAAACGAGACAGCCCTGCATCGAGGGCCATGAATTACTTCGCGGCCGACGAAAATGATTGCTTTGTCGTGGAATATGTGAGCATTTGTCTTTTCGTGTCCCGCGAAGGTCGCTGCGGGTCCGTGTTTGTTATATGGTGAGAGCGACCCCGCTGGAAGATCCCGAACCGAGTGTTGCTCGGAATCCAGTCTCCGGCCGCCGAACACGGAACACGACTCCGAACGAAATAGTGTCGCCCTCAATTAAAGACCGGTCTTGCGGTTCGCGGCGACCAATGAAAGCTTCTACTTGAAATTATTTAGCGACCTCGGCTTAGCCGAGTCTCTCCTTCACGCCGTATCGGCGGAAGGTTACACAAACCCAACCCCCATTCAGGCCGAAGTCATTCCTGCCATGTTGGCAGGACGTGACATTGTCGGCATCGCGCAGACGGGTACAGGCAAGACTGCCGCATTCGTTCTGCCGCTCCTGCATCAGATCAAGATCGGCCAGCCGGCGACTGCCGCTAAAAGCTGCAATACCCTGGTTCTTGTTCCGACCCGCGAACTTGCGGCGCAAATCGCCGTCAGCGTTCGCACCTATGGCCGTAATGTCCGCCATTCATCGACGGTTATCGTCGGTGGCGCCAAGCCGGGCCCGCAAATTCGGGCGATGGCGCGTGGCGTCGATATCGTCGTGGCCACGCCCGGCCGGCTGCTCGATCATATGTCGACCGGTGCGGTCCGCCTCGATGCCACGACGACCATCATCCTCGATGAAGCCGATCAGATGATGGATCTGGGCTTCATGCCCGCGATCAGGCAAATCATGGCGAAGCTGCCGGCAAAGCGGCAGACGATCCTGCTCTCGGCGACCATGCCGAAGCAGATCAGGGCGCTTGCCAGCGACTTCCTCAAATCGCCGATGGAAATCGCGGTCGCACCGGCAGCGCGCCCGATCGACAAGATCGAGCAGAAAGTTCTGCACGTCACCAGTGCGTCCAAGCGTGGTGTTCTGGTCGAATTGCTGCAGGCGCCCGAAGTCGAGCGGGCGATCGTCTTCACCCGCACCAAGCATGGCGCCGATCGGGTACACCATCACCTGCAAAAGGCCGGTCTTTCGGCCGAAGCGCTCCATGGCAACAAGAGCCAGGGGCAACGGGAACGGATCCTCGGCGCCTTCCGCAATGGCAGGGTCACTATTCTCGTGGCAACGGACATCGCCGCACGGGGCATCGATGTCGATGACGTCTCGCACGTGATCAACTTCGAACTGCCGAATGTTGCGGAAGTCTATGTGCATCGCATCGGCAGGACCGCACGAGCCGGAAAATCCGGCTTTGCCATCTCGCTTTGCGATCCGACCGAGCGGCTTTCGTTGCGCGGTATCGAGCGTCTGGTCGGCTATCCGTTGCGGGCCGAGAACAGGATCGAGGGCAGTACATCGCTGGCGCCGCCCCCTGCGCCCGACCGTGGTGGTCCAAGAAAAAGGCGCTCGGGTTCGTTCGGCGCCGCGGAGTCCAGGGGCAAAGGGCGGCCTCATGGCAAGCCTGCCGCTCGCCGCAGCGGTGGCCGGCGTAGCCAGGAAGCGTCTCATGGAGGTCTTGCGCGCATGCTCGGCAGCGCCGCCGGCAGCTCGTAAACGCCAGGTCGGTCGAGGACGGTCCAGAGCGGTCCGATTGCCTCGGGAAATTCCGACCCGGCACATTGTTTTCACTCATCCCACGACAAAGGAGTATTCAGGATGATGAAGGGTTCGGTTAAGTGGTTTAATGAAACCAAGGGCTATGGCTTCATTGCCCCCGACGATGGCAGCCCCGACGTCTTCGTGCACATCAGTGCCGTCGAGCGGGCCGGTCTCGATCGGCTCAATGAGGGCCAGAAGGTCTCTTACGAAGTCCAGGTCGATCGCAAGCGGGGCAAGTCCTCAGCGGTCAATCTGCGCGCCGAGTAAGCTGAATCGATAAGGTTTCGTCCGGCTGGATCCCGCCTTCATAAGGCGGTTTCCGGCCGGCGAAGCTTTGCATTTCACGTTGCAGTCGTGAGTTCCGCAGACTGGCTGCAATCTGCCGAGGCTGTGCGCTACCCGCCCGAGCCCTGGCATCTCACCGGCACCATGCACGTCTCGCTCTGGCGCATTCGAGCATCCGAACTGCCGCCATCTCCGATCCCAAGCCTCCATCGGCCGAAGTCGTTGCTAGGTCATGCGATCATCGGCACCGGTTGGGCCGATTACGATTCCCACGGGATCCTCAGCTACAACGAGCTGCTATCGGCGGTTCTCGTCGACTTCGCACCCGGTCCTTCGGTCACCATCACCAATATCTGGGTCGATCATCCGAGTTCTCTCGCCGGTGGCCGTGAGCTTTGGAGTATTCCCAAGCAGCAGGCGTCATTCGAGCGAAAAGAAGCAAACGTCTCGGCGGTCGATGATTGCGGTCGAATGATCGCAGGGTTTCGCTACAAATCTCGCCTCAAACTGCCAGGACGGTGGCCGCTTCGTGTTCGAACCATCCAGCCGTCGTTGGGGTCAGGTGCGGCGGCCCCTCCGACATTTGCCACGGGCAAAATCGTGGCCTCGATTGACTACGGATCGGCGTCGTGGGCATTCGCGCCCGATGGGCCGCTGACCTTTCTCCAAGGGCGGAGCCCATGGTTCAGCCTGCGTCTCACCGACCTCACCATGGAGTTCCAACGGGAGCGATAGCGTTTTCGCCACCATCGGCTAGTTTTGATGTGACAATCGATGGATCGAAAGCCATGGCCAAGCTCTCCTGGGGAATGATCGGCGGCGGCGAGGGGAGCCAGATCGGTCCTGTCCACAGGATCGCCGCTCATCTCGATGGACTCTTTGAATTCAAAGCCACCGCCCTCGATGCGGACCCGGACAAGGGGCGCGCCTTTGCCCAGGAGCTCGGGATTGCGCCGGAGCGCGCCTATGGCGACTGGCGGGAAATGCTCCAGGCTGAAGCGCAACGCCCCGACCGGCTGGATCTCGTCACCATTGCCACCCCCAACGCCACGCATTTTGAGATCGCCAGGGGCTTCCTCGAGGTCGGCTTCAATGTGCTCTGCGAAAAGCCGATGACCATGACCGTCGAGGAAGCCGAGGAAATCAACGCAATTGCGCGGGACAAGGAAACCATCTGCGCGGTCAATTATGGCTATAGCGGCTATCCGCTGGTGCGTCACATGCGGGCCATGGTGGCGCGGGGCGATCTGGGGGCGATCCGTCTGATCAAGGCCGAGTTCGCCCACGGCTTTCATGCCGACGCGACGGATGCGGAGAACCCCCGCCTGCGCTGGCGCTACGATCCGGCGCAGGCGGGCAGTTCCGCGGTCTTTGCCGATTGCGGCATTCATGCATTGCATTTGGCGACGTTCGTCGTGGGGCAGCAGCCAGTCGAACTCAGTGCCGATTTCGCCTCGCTGGTCCCGAGCCGGCAGCTCGAAGACGATGCCTTGGTCACTGTCCGGCTGGACGGGGGTGCCTTGTGCCGGCTCTGGACCAGTGCGATGGCGATCGGGCGCATGCACGGCCTGACGCTGCAGGTGTTTGGCGAGAAGGGCGGGCTCCGATGGGCTCAGGAGTTCCCCAATCAGCTATACTGGACGCCCCTGAATGGCCGCACCGAAACGATCGAACGCGGCGCCTCCGGCCTCTCACCCGAGGCGGACCGGGCCTCCAGGGTGACCATCGGCCATGCCGAGGGCATGCCGCTCGCCTTTGCCAATATCTATCGCGATCTGGCCGAGGTGATCGCAGCGAGGCATGAACGCCGGCTGCCTGACCCACTAGCCTGCCATTTCCCGAGCGCCGATGACGGTTTGCGCTCGGTTGCGGCGATCCAGGCCGCCGTCCGTTCCGCGGCCACGGGAAAATGGGTCGATGCCCGCCCGCCATCGGCCCGGTAACACCCGGCAACGCGTCAGCGGTTTCACTGCACGGAGCGTGGCAGCAGCGGGGTTGCGGCGTGCAGCATCGGCGTCACGACGCTGGTCGGCATGGGGTGGCAGATCAGGTAACCCTGCGCCTCATTGCATCCCTTCGCGCGAAGGAAATCGACTTGCGCCGGGGTCTCCACGCCTTCGGCCACCACCGAAAGACCGAGACTTTTGCCCATCGCGATGATCGCCGAGGCGATCGCTGTGTTCTGCGCATCGTCGGGCACCGAGCGGATGAAGGAGCGATCGATCTTGAGGCGATCGACCGGCAGCGACGTCAGGTGGCTGAGTGAGGAATAGCCGGTGCCGAAATCGTCGATGGCAAAGGTGACGCCGATGGATTTCAGTTCGCGGAGATTGGCGATGGTCCGCTCGAGATCATGCATGATTGTGCGCTCGGTGATCTCGAGCTCGATGTAAGGCGCATTCAGGTCGAAGCCGTTGATGGTATTGGCGATGACCCGTCCGACATTGGGTTGGGCCAGCTGGCGGGGCGACAGATTGACGGCAACGCGGAGATCGGTCAGACCCGCCTGCCGCCACTGCTGTAATTGAGCGTTCGCTTCGCGGATCACCCAGTCATCGAGTGCCTGGATCAGGCTGGTGCTTTCCGCCACCGGCACGAAGGCATCCGGCATCAAGAGACCGAGTTCCGGATGGTTCCAACGCACCAGCGCTTCGACCCCTTTGACCCGCCCGTCCGTCACATCGACCTGCGGCTGGTAATACAGGACCAGTTCATTGTTCCGGATGGCCTTTTGCAGCCGCTGCGACCACATCAATTGATCGCGCGCCGCACCCTCCATGCCCGGTGTATAAATCTGCGCATTGGCCCGGCCTAGCTGCTTGGCGCGGTACATCGCCGTGTCGGCATTCTTCAGGATCGATTCGACATTGTCGCCGTCTCTCGGAAAGACCACGACACCGATACTGCAGCTGACCTGAAGCTCGTGGGCTTCGATCCTGAAGGACCGGTCGAACTGCGCCTGGAGCTTCTTCAGGATGGTGTTGATCGACGGCATTTCGGTGATGTTCTCGAGGATGATGACGAACTCGTCGCCGCCGAAGCGGGCCACGGTATCGGCTTCGCGCAGCACATCCTTGAGCCGCTGACCGACCAATTTGAGCAGAGCGTCGCCGGCACTGTGGCCGAGACCGTCATTGACCGTCTTGAACTGATCGAGGTCGACGAACAAGACGCCGAGGAATGTGTTCTCGCGCTTGGCCCGATCGATCGCATGCCGCAGGCGGTCTTCGAGCAGGACCCGGTTGGGCAGGCCGGTCAACGGGTCGTGCGTGGCGAGATAGGACATTTGTTCGGTCAGCCGGCGGGTCTCCGTGACATCGGCAATCGCCAAGACCATGCCCAGGGTCGCACCCTGAGCGTCATTGATCGGCGCCGCGGTGGCCCGGACATGAGCTTCCTGGCCGTCGCGGTGAACGAGCACGGCCGGTTCCGGCAGCCGGGTGATGGTCTGGGGCCGCAGAGCTCCGGGTTTCGGCAGGGTCGTTGGACAGCGGCTGTGCTCGTCGACGATCGTCAGAACGCACTCGATGGCTTGGCCACGTGCAGTTTCGATGGTGTGACCGGTGAGCCGCGTCGCGCTGGAATTCAGATCCTGTACGGCGCCGCTCGCATCGGTCGTGAGCACGGCATCATCGACCGAGTGCAGGGTCACGAGAGCCCGCTCATGCGCGGCCCTGAGCGAACGCTGGTAACGTAGTGAATGACGGAGATTGATCCAGCTCCAGAGGGGGTAGCTGCCGGCAATCATGACGATGGGGACCGCGGGTCTGAGCCAGAGACTGAAGAATTGCAGGAGGAGGAGACTCGAGAGGAGAACGCCGATCATCGCCGCCGCAGCAACCGGCAACGTCCAGCGCGACGACAATGACGGGTAGAGCAATAAGGGTATTAGCGTGGCAGCTGCGGAAACGATCGCAATCCAGATCGAGCCGAGCGGTCTGATGATGTGATCTTGCAGCAGGGAATCGAGTACATGCGCATTGTAGCCGACGCCGGACATCGGTCCCGTCTCGCTCATGAGAGGGGTTATGAAATCGGCCCCAAGGCCCTTTGCGGTGACGCCAACAAGGACGAAACGCCCGCGAAACGTCTCCTCCGGGAGTTTGCCCCTGAGCGCATCGACATAGGAAATCTCATTGTGACTGCCGGGCTCGGCAAAACCGAACAGGATGCGATGGTTACGCGTCCAGGCATAGGGCGAGGCGCTGTCGAGATGACCATTCTCGCCCGAGACCTCCGGGCCGTGCTCCGGTTTCGCGTGTTGCAGCATGGCCAAGGGCAGGCTCTGCCAGGCCGGCGAGCCCAGCCCTGCCTTGAGAAAATGGCTGCGAACGATGCCGTCTTGATCCGGAACGACATCGACATGGCCGAATCCCGCTGCGGCTTTGGCAAGTCGGGGCTCGGGCAAAATCTCAACGACCTGGCCCCGGTCTTCGGATTGATCGAAGCTCGCCGGGAGGATGACGTGACCATTTTGGCGCATAGCCTCCGCCAGTCGCAGATCGCCATCAGGATCGATCCGACTCGATTCGGCAAAGATGATATTGAGACCGATGACCGACGCCCCGGCATCCGTAAGACGCTCGATCAATTCCGCATGCGTTCGGCGCGACCAGGGCCAGCTGCCGATTTCCTGCAAACTGCGCTGATCGATGGCGACAACGACGATTTCGGAGCTCGCCATGTCGGCCTTGGCGCGCATCATCCGGTCGTAGGGAACGTGATCGAGGTGCCACATGGCACCCTCGAACGCCAATGCGGCCGCAAGGGTGATCGCGGCAATCGTGAGGATCAGGGTCTCGATGCGAAGCGAGAGCCCCAGCATCAAGACCCCAGCATTAGAGAAAACCGAGCAACAGCATCAGCGGTACGATCACGAGCGGCCAATAGCTGGTCGGCCGCACCTCGAACTGTTGAGCCGGGCCAAACTCGCCCACATAGCCGTCGACATCGATGGTTCTGACCCGAAGATAGTACCGTCCGGCGATGGGGCGCCTGGTTTCCAGCCGCGCTTCCTCGATTGTCCGGTCGAGCACGATCTCCGAGAAGTTGGCATCGCGCGCCAATTGCACCTGATAGGTTTGTCCGGGCAGACCGGCGCGCCACCGCAGCACCAGCATATCCGGATCGATCGCCGGCTCCTCGATTTCGGGCCCGACCGGCGCAGGCCGCAACAGGAATGGCTGCGGGTCGCTGAAGGGCCCTTCCTCGCCGGCAACATCATTGGTCGCCACCCGCCATTGATATGAGCCCGGCGTCAGATCGGAATCAGGGTTGAAACTCGTGGCCGAATGATCGGTCAAATTGATCAGGGGTGCTGAGAAATCGCCCTCGGCCGCAAGCTGGAAACGATAGGAACGGGCATCTTCAGGCTCGGTCCAACCGAAGTCCGGGCGTGGCTGGCGTATCGTTTCTCCCTCGTTCGGCCGGATCGGGAACGGCGGCTCGGGCCGGGCGTCGACCACGAAGCGGCTATAGGCATCGAGACCCTCGAGCCCATTGTCATCGATACCGCGAACCCGCCAGAGATAGGTGCCGTCCGGCGCGTTCGGTCCGACGAACCTTGGCTCGGTGAATATCCGATCGAACAGGACCGCGTTGAATTCCAGGTCGGCTGCAATCTGCAGCCTGTAGGCAACCGCACCCTCGAGCGGTGGGAGTGAAAACCGGAGCGGGACACGGTCGATGGTCGAGGGCAGCCCCGTGAGATTTGGTGCGGGAAGCAGCGGAATTGGCGGTGACGGCGGCTCGCCGGCAGCGGTGATGCTGCCGAAGGATTCCGGGATAAGCTGGCTGCGGCCGCTGCCTTCGACCCGGACTTCGCCACGCAGTACCTCGGTGAGGGACGTCTGTCCATCGGCTTCCGTGGCCACCCGGTACTCGGTGCCGCGTACCGCCGAAATCGACGCAGGAGTCCAGACCTCGAAGGCTGTTCCCGGGCCCCGGCTGGGCGCCGTTTCACCGTCCAGACGTCCGCGCTGCAGCCGCATGCGGGTATCGACCATGCCGCTATCGCTATAGGCGCTCAGGGTGTCGAACTCGATCTCGGAATTTTCCTGGATCAAGAACTGCGAGCCGTCAGCGAACTCGACCGTGACGCTGGATTCACTTTCGGTTTCGATGATGTCGCCGGATGAAAGCATCATCCCGGTTTCAACCGGCACGGTTTCCTCGGTATCGGCGTCGATCGCGGTGGCCTCGCCGGCCACCGCAAGCACCCGGACCGAAGCGGGCTGCAGCCGGAGCCAGCGGACGGGGATCCGTATCGTGCTTCCGGGCTCCATGTTACGTGGCCGCTCGATATTGTTCATTTCTTGCAGCGGCTTCCAGTAGCCCATGCCCAGTAGATATTTTTCAGAGATATCCCAGAGATTGTCGCCCGGCCGGACCGTGTATTGCCAGTCTTGCGCGGCGGACGGCCGCGCTGTCATCGTCATGCACATCACCAAGAATATACAGTAAAATCTTGTAGACCAAATGCCTCGCGTCATTTTTAAGCCGTTGCCCCCAACGTCAAGATAGCTCGCCTCTTTCGAGCCGACCTTCAGGATGAGGACCATGCTCCGTTTGCAATTCAGTCGCAAGATCAGCGATGGATATTCATCTAAAGATTGTGTGTCTTTCGTCCTACGGGATTCATAACCCTAACTATATCTACTGATAAAGTTTATTCACCTGGAGGATTATTCGGCGGAGGCGAATTTTTCGCTATTTTTAGCAGTATTAAAGAAGGCAATAAGTTTTTCTGCGCGGAGAAATCGAAGTTTTGGTTTAGATCTGTCTCAAAAAGTTTGAGCATCAGCAAATATTCGTGTCGGCGATCAAACATATGTGGGACGACCGATAATAAAACACAGACGCTAGGGTTTCCCGGGCGATCCGCCGATCGGTCTTGCGTGCATGCGATTCTCGAGGAACCGTGGTAAGGCGGGGCGAGGAAAATGGAACTCGCGGCAAGGAGGCGTGCTCAATGCCAGCTTCACCCAAAATCGCCTTTATCGGCGCCGGCTCGACCGTGTTCATGAAGAAGATCATCGGCGATTGCCTGCAATGCGAGGCGCTGGCGGGCGTCCGTATCGCGCTGATGGATATCGAGCCGACGCAGCTCGAGGAATCGGGAGTTGTCGCGCGGAAACTCGCGTCGAGTCTCGGCGTCCATGCCAGCATCGAGACGACGACCGATCAGGCGCAAGCCCTGGATGGTGCGGACTTCGTCGTCGTCGCCTTTCAGATCGGCGGCTTTGAGCCCTGCACCGTGACGGATTTCGAGGTGCCCAAACGCTTCGGCCTGCGCCAGACGATCGCCGACACCCTCGGCGTCGGCGGCATCATGCGCGCCCTTCGCACCGTGCCGCATCTCTGGTCGATCTGCGAGGATATGCGTCAACACTGCCCCGAGGCCGTGCTGCTGCAATATGTCAATCCGATGGCCATCAACACCTGGGCCATCGCCGAGAAATATCCCGAGATCCGGCAGGTCGGCCTTTGCCACTCGGTCCAGGGCACGGCTGCGGAACTGGCCAGGGATCTCGACATTCCAGTTACGGATATCCGCTATCATTGCGCCGGCATCAATCACATGGCCTTTTATCTGCGCTTCGAGCAGCGTCTGGCGGATGGCAGTTATCGCGATCTCTATCCGGCCCTGCGGCAGGGCTATCTCGAGGGCCGTCTGCCCAAGCCGAGTGCTGCGCATCCGCGCTGTCCCAACAAGGTGCGCTATGAGATGCTGATGCGGCTCGGCTATTTCGTCACCGAAAGCTCCGAGCATTTCGCCGAGTACACGCCCTATTTCATCAAAGAGGGACGCGACGACCTGATCGAGCGCTTCGGCATCCCGCTTGACGAATACCCCAAGCGCTGCGTCGAGCAGATTGATCGTTGGGCGCGGCAGGCCGAGGAATTGAAGTCGGCCGAGACCATGGAGGTCGAGCGCAGTCACGAATATGCGTCATCGATCATGAATTCGATCTGGACCGGGACACCCTCGGTGATCTATGGCAATGTCAGGAATAAAGGCCTGATTGCGTCACTGCCGGAGGGCTGCGCCGTCGAGGTGCCGTGCCTGATCGACGGCAGCGGCATCCAGCCGACCCGGATCGGCACCCTGCCGCCGCAACTCACGGCCCTGATGCGCACCAACATCAACGTGCAGGAACTCACGGTCGCAGCCCTCATGACCGAAAACCGCGACCATATCTACCACGCAGCGATGCTCGACCCGCACACCGCAGCCGAGCTCGATCTCGATCAGATCTGGCAACTCACGGACGAACTGATCGAAGCCCATGGCGACTGGCTGCCCGGCTGGGTATCGGGTCGCAGGACCCGAGCGGCAGCCTGATACGATCGATCATCGACCGGCCTGTCGAGCCGGACTAATCGTCGTTGTTATTATTGCTGATCGTGCTCGAACTCGCGCCGCCTGTTTCTGATTGCGGTTCGAGATTACCGTTCCAGGCCGCCCAATGTTGCGCGTGAACTGAAGGTTGGCTGGCGATTACAGTTTCCTTGACTGTCTTCGGTGTCAGCCATTGCGGATCCTTCTTCTTATTCTTTGGTCGTCCGTGCACGAGATCAGGCGGGTAGGCGATTTGTCCCACCTCGTCGACGGCTCGATTATTGTGGGTGGCCTGTCTCTGTCTGGTATAGGGACCGGTTTCCTTTGCTTTTTCGCCTTTGAAGACGGCGCCATGGAAGTCTGCTCGGCTGTCCTTTTGGTACCGAGCCTGAAGAAGTTGGCCTAAGGTTGTCGCGGATAAGCTGCTCCTGAGCATCTCGTTGGTCAGATAGGCAGGCGAACGAAACGATTCTGAATAAATGTTCGAAAGAATGTTCTCGTCGGGCGATTTGTGGCTGCCATGCTTGGCCAGGCCGTCGCAGACCATATCCCAAAGAAAATGCTTCTTGGTCTCGCCAAACTCGCCAACGAGATTGTCATGGCTTTGCGCATGGGTTGAGACGAGACTTTTATAAACCTCCACAACCGGGCATGACAATTCGATCACACCCTTTTTCACCGCCCAGCCGATAACGCACCATTGGAGAGCGTGCGCGTATTCGCCGTGGACGGCCGAAAGGCCATCCTTGAAGATCATGCCCTCGGCCACGACGGGAATGAAGCCATCGCCCTTGCCAAAGAAGACGATCTCCGGAACATTCTTGAAGCCGCATTCATTGTGCAGGTAATATAGTAGAAGCGATGTGACTTTATTCTTCTCAACTTGCGTGAATGCAGCAAAGCAGGGTGCAAAATATTGCTGATCGAATTCACGAAATAGTTCCTTGAATGTCTCTACATTGCCCAATACGGCCAGGCAGGCACCAATATCACACAATGATGCTCCGGTCGTGTTCTTGAGGGCGTAGTCCTGAAATACTTGATGCAGTGCATGGCAAGCCCAGGAGGCCTGACCGCCGATCTCCAGATGATCGGGAAACGCCGTGGAACTCAGCTTTTTGTTGATCAAGCCTTCTTTCTGCGTCTTGCTTTGCGCGTTACACATGGCGAGTACGTCCTCCGGATGGGTTGCAGTGTGCCTTGAAGTTTCCGTTCTGCTGGCGCGGAGAAACTCCGCGGTCAAGGGCAGTGGCGACGGCTCCGTGTTTTGGTCGCGACAAGGTTGTACGGCGGAGCTTTGAGTGTCAATCATCAGACGTGCCAATGAGAAGTGCTGACAGACACGTTCCGGAGCGACGATCGACCTGCGAATTCGAGCCCCAGGGCCTGAGCCGGCGCCGTGACTGATCCGAACCTGCCTCTCGGCCAGCGGCTGCTTGGTGCGTATGACGCCATGCCTCGGGGCGAGCGCCATCTGGCGGACCTGCTGCTGGAAGATGTCGGCGCCATTCGGTATTTTACGGCTGGGGAGCTTGCGGCCCGCGCCGGCGTCTCCAAGGCCACGGCGGCGCGCTTGTTCCGCCGTATCGGCTATTCGGGCTTCAAGGCGGCGCAGCGGGATATCCGGGCCGGAGACTCGACCCGCAAGACCCGCAATGGCGATAGCCGCCTGGAGAATGCGGCGGAACTTAATCCGAGCACCTATCTGGATGCCGAGGTCAAACATCTGGTCCGCACCTTCGAGCTGCAGCGCTCGGACGAGATCGCGCAGGCGGTTCAGATGCTCAAGCGGGGGGAGAAGCTCTGGGTCGTCGGCTTCGGCGACGACTATCCCCTGGCCCATTTCGCCCGCGCCATGCTGATCAAGCTCCGGCCCGATGTCGGGATGATTCCGATCGGCGGCTTTTCCATCCTCGAGGAGTTCGCGTCGATCAATCCACGGATGAGCGCCGGCCGTCTAGCGGCTGAGCCGATGGTCATCCATGGTATCCGCCAGGGGCGGCGAATTGAATGACCGCGTTAAGGCCTTGTTCGGCAGGGTTGGGCTCGAGCCCGAACATATGCGTCGATCTTCCCATGAATTCAGCGGCGGACAACGCCAGCGGCTATGCATTGCCCGAGCTCTGGGAGTGGGGCGGAGCCTGATGGTCGCCAACGAGCCGACCTCCGCCCTAGACGTTTCGGTGCAGGCCCGGGTCCTGGAGCTGATGCTCGAACTGCAGCAAACCCTGGGCCTTGCCTATCTCTTCATCAGTCATGACATGGCCGTGGTCGAGGAAGTGGCGCACCGGGTCGCCGTCATGCGCCAGGGACGTATCGTTGAGATCTGGCCGCGTCAGGCGGTCCTGGACGATCCGCATCATCCCTACACTCGGACTTTGCTGGCGGCCGTGCCGACACCCGATCCAACCGGAAAACGCGGTTAGCGTCCGACGCTCGATCCCAATCGAGTGCGGATCAGGCTACTTGCCGACATGCGCCGAGCCGGGATCTCAAGATCCCGGTCATAGGCTGCCCGCTCGCCATTGCCGCTGAAAATGTCTTGCATCTGGAGGGCAATCGCAAAGCCGAACGCATTGATGTCACTGAGGAGGCTGGGCTCCGTCCCGTTTGGGAAGGCTTGATCTTGATGAGTGGGACATTTGTGCAGATTGATGGCCTGCTCGTCGGCCATGTCGTTGGAATCAGGTTGATCAGCAAGGTCTGCAAGGCATTTTGACCCTGTGTGTATGATCATTATCCTTGAAGTATTTTCCATAGGAATGTAATGTTCGCTTTATGGAAGGGTTGACTATAGGATACGCACAATGTCGAAACTGTCACAAGCGCGGCGGCGGACGGCGCGGATGAATGGCGCCAGATTGTCCGGGCCGGTAACGCCCGTAGCCCAGGCGAGATCATCACCTAGTGCCATCAGGCATGGGGTGCTGAACCCGCAGACACACCTCCGCGACGATGAAAAGGCACTCGCCGAAGGCATTCACCATGGCTATGCGCGGCGCTTCCGGCCGCAGGATCATTTCGAGATCGCGGTCATCGAGAATTTGGTGATACTGCAGATCAAGCTCCGGCGTCTCGATCGCCTGGAGCTGGAAGCGATGGATCGGGCGCTTATGGCTGGTGACATGAACGAACCCGAAGCGCAGAAAAAATACCCAAGTCTTGCCACACTAGGCCGCTATCGCAGCAGTCTTCACCGCGAGCGCGCAACGGCCGAGGCACGTCTCGAGCTGTTCGTAGCGCAGCGGCCGGATGTCGAGGCCTCACCCGAAGCGGCGCCAGGAGGTCTCGCCAGCCAGTCCGACGCGGCCAATGATGATCGTGACATGAACGAACCCACCTGGCCGAGTCTTCCCGATCGTGGCCAGGGTTTTAGGGATGCGGTGCATCCCTAAGGCGAACTCGGTTCTTGTGTTGTCGGCAGTTCGAGACCGGCGCGGGTGTAAAATGTGTTGAAACGGCAATTGGTTCGAAACGAAATGACGAGATGGCCGGAGCGGTCCGTGAAATTGACCCAGCCCCTGTAGCCTTTGAGCGTAGCCGTGCCTTCTCCGCCGCCGCCGCTGGTGCGCCGCTCATAGCTCACCGATCGGACCTGGTCTGGCGTGAAGCCCAAGGCTTCCAGGACGGATGCAGCCTGAGTTGTGCAGGGCAGTGCTGTGGATGGACCGCCACCGATTACGGCAGATGAGCTTGTGCGGCCTACCGAGAAGCCGGTGCGCGGAGCATTGCTGCTGGATGGCAGATTTTGGCCGGAGGTCGCGGCGGAGACCGCTTCGATCATGGGATCGCTCGCCGGCTGCAAATCGAGGCGCTGTGCGGCGCAACCCCAAAGCACCGTCGCCGCCACAATCGCGACGAGTACATTCAGACTGCCGGTAGGCCAGCGTTGACCGGAGGCTGGGTTTCGAACCATGGTTATACGCACCTAGTGCAAGGCCGGCGTGTGCGCGACGGCGACACCTTCATACTCCAGATAGCGCGCGGCACGCAGGCAAAGGTCCTCGCGCCAGGGCGGTGCAATGAGTTGGACGCCGATCGGCAGCTCGCCGGGGGAGAATATCGGCGCCGTGACGATGGGCAGGCCGATGCACGAGAAGGGTTGGGCCAGGACTCCGAGATTGGGACGGGTCGGAACCTCGCGGCCGCCCAGGGTGATGGTGTCCTGGTCGATCCCCGGTGCAGGGCACGGTGTCGCCGGTGCCAGCAGGAGATCGATCTCGGCAAAATTGGCCATCATCTGTTCGAGCCACCAGCGGCGAACCCGCTGGGCCCGGACGATCCAGGCCGCAGGCAGCAGGGCGCCCGCGAGAAATCGGTCGCGGGTTTCGGGGTCATAGTCGTCGGGGCAATCGCGGAGTTGATCGAGATGCAGCGCCGAGCTTTCGGCATTGGTGATGAGATAGGCGGCGGCTCGCCCCTCGGAGGCACCGTCGAGTGCGATTGCCGTGACCCTGGCGACCGCCTGTAAGGCCGAAGCGGCGCGATCGATCGCGGTTCTCGCCTCGCTGCCGATCAGTTTGCCGAACCAGCCTCCGGGGATGCCAATCCGAAGGTCGCGCACGCCGCTATCGAGCTCGGACAATGTCGGCTCGATGCCGCGGACGGCACAGGCATGATCGTCCGGATCGTGGCCCTGCATCGCATCATAGGCCAGCGCCAGATCGCGGGTCGAACGGGCGAACGGACCCAGATGATCGAGACTGTCGACGAAGGGAAAGGTGCCGGCGCGCGACAGCCGGCCATAGGTGGGTTTGAGACCGAAGATCCCACACAGGGAGGAAGGTACGCGAATCGAGCCATTGGTATCGGAGCCGAGCGAGATCGGCGAGAGGCCCGCAGCCGTCGCTGCACCCGAGCCCGAGGAAGAGCCCCCGGTCATGCGCCCGAGATCATGCGGATTGTGACAATTGCCGTCATGGACATTGCGGCCGGTGAAGTCGTAGGCGTATTCGCCCATGTTGAGGGCACCGGTCAGTATGGCGCCCGCCGTGTTGAGCTTGCGGATGAGGGCGGCATCGCGGGTCGCAGGCTCGCGCTCGCGGTTGATCTTCGAGCCCGCGCGCGTCGTCATGCCCTCGACATCGAACAGATTCTTGACCGCGAAGGGAACGCCGGCCAGCGGTCCGAGCGGCTGACCTGAGGCCCGCGCCGTATCGACGGCCTCGGCTTCGGCCAGGGCGCGATCGCGGAAAACATCCGTAAAGGCGTTGATCTCGCCGTTGCGCGCCTCGATCCGCGCAAAGCTGTCGTTGATCACCTCTTGGGCCGAAACCTCGCCCGTTGCGACCGCGGCTGCGATCTCGGAAGCGCTGGCCCAGGGACCGATCACTCCGGGCGCTCAGGTGGCGTATAGACCGGGGCCAGCACCAACTCATCATCGGCTAGCGTTACCGTATCGAGCATTGCCGCCATGTCGCGGGCGATCGCCAGATAGGTCCTGACACCCGGCCGAAACTCCTCGTCGATCGATAGATTGACGACACCGGACATGGCATCGATCAGGACATCGAGATCATCCCGCCGTTCCGCCATAAAGTGCCATTACTCCGCCGGCTGGGGTTGCGCTACCGCCTCGGGTTCTAGCTCGGTCACGGTGCTCGTCTCCAGCCGTTCGCAGAAAAACAAGAAGCCCGCAACCACAGCATAGGCCAGTGCGACACCGGGAGTCACGGCAAAGCCGACCGCCGGGCCGTGCATGAAGCCGAAAAAGGTCAAGATCGCGCCGGCGCCGGCGAACGCCGCCGCGATCGGAAAGCGGCGCTCGATGATGAAGACACCGATCGCGGCCAGCACCAGCCCGGTCAGGATGGCGCCGTTGCCGAGGATCGAAAGGCCCTGATAGAGCACGCCGTTGGTCGCCATGCCCGCGATCAGATCGGGGGTGACCTCGACGCCCGCGGCACCCAGGGCGCCGTCGACCTGGACCTTGGCCCAGGCGGCAAGGTGGGGGACCAGGCCAAGGACGATGGCCGGCGCATGCTTCAAAGGCGTCGTCTGGAACGCCTGCGCTCCGATCAGCATGCCGATATAAAGAAGAATCGGCGAGATCGCGACGACCGGCACCAGATTGAGAAAGACCGCGAGGATGCCGAACCAGGCGAGTGCCAGGACGAAGACCCCGGTTGCCGCCGAATAGCCGATCCGGCCACCCATCGATTTCCAGCCGGGGTGGCCGATATAAACGGCATTGGCGAAGGGCGAGCCCATCAAGGTGCCGAAGAGCGAGATCGTGCCCTCTGCGGCAAGGGCCTCGGTCGTCGAATAAGTGTCGCCGGCGGCTTCGGCACTCTCCACATTGTCCATCGCCTCGACCAGGTCGTAGACGCCGAAGGGAATGGCGGTCACCAGGATGAAGCCGAGGAATTCGAAACCGGAAAAGACGTGATCGACGGCCGGCAGCGGCAGCGAGAAGCCGAAACTGGCGAAGCTGCCAGCGAGGTTGGCGAGGCTCATCCCGCCGATTTCCGGAAAGCCCAGTGCGGCCGCAAACCAGGCGATGATCATCCCGACGACGATGGCGACGAGACCGGCGGGCAGGCCGCGCGGGTAGCGCACCCCGCCGAACCAGCTGGTCATGATGATGGCGAGACAGACCAGGCCGATGATCGAGGTCGTGAAGATCTCCATCGCCGGGCGCATCGAGATGAAGGCGATCGAGACGCCGGCGAGCGTGCCGAGCAGGGCGGCGCGCGGGGTGATGCGGCGGATGAAAGGGGCGACGAAGCCGCCGCCGATGAGGATGAAGCCCTGGATGAAGACCCAGGCAAGGCCCGCTTCCCAGGCTTTGACGGGATCCTGGGTCTGGCCGAGGATCGGCAGCATGATGACGAAGACGACGATGAACATGTGGGGCACCGAAGGCCCCGAGGGCAATGCGCAAACATCGTCGCGGCCGGTCTTGCGGGCCAGACGATAGCCCATCCAGGCGTAGTATATGTTGCCGAGGAAAAGCATCAGACCGACCGCCGGGAGAATGCGGCCGAAGGTCAGCTCATCGGGCAAGCCGACCACGAACTTCAAAAGCCCGGTCATCACCAGAAGATTGACCAAGACATTGGTGCCGAGCCCGAACAGCGCATTCCAGTCGCCGGGCGTCCATAGTTTTGCCGCCGTACCGTTCATCGTCGTTTCTCCTGGGGCAGTGGCCGTCAGGCAGCCTGCCGTGTGGCGTTAAGAGCTTCGGCAAAGGTCGCAGCGTCGCTGACCCAGCCGAAAATGGCGTCCTGCGCCTTGATCATCTCGAGGCCGACGCGGTGGAATTCGGGGAAATAGGAGGCGCAGGCATCGCCCAGGGCGATACAGCGGAAGCCTCTGTCGTTGGCTTCGCGGATCGTCGTGTGGACGCAGACCTCGGTGGTGACACCGCAGACCATCAGGGTCTCGATCCCGCGATTGCGTAAGAGTTGATCGAGATCGGTCTGATGAAAGGCACCCTTGCCGGGTTTGTCGATCACCGGTTCGCCGGCTTCGGGCGCCAGGGCTTCGACGATATCGTGGCCGGCTTCGCCACGGATGAGGATGCGGCCCATCGGACCCTCGTCGCCGATCCGTTTCGAGGGAGCGCCCCGCACGAGTTTCGCGGGTGGCGCGTCCGAAAGATCGGGCCGGTGACCTTCGCGTGTGTGAATGACCAGCATGCCGGCACCTCGCGCCGCGGCCAGGGCCGACGCACAGGGCGGAATGGCCCGGCCTAGCAGCGAGACATCGTTGCCGAGCGATTCACCGAAACCTCCCGGCTCCAGAAAATCGCGCTGCATGTCGATGATGATGAGTGCCGTCCGCGCCGGATCGATGGTGACCGGCGCAGGTTCCGCATTGATCGACATTAAAGCCATGACCATGCCCCTAATTGTCCCATCTTCAGGTGTGCAAAAATCGGACCACGGCGTTGACGTACGGCGCCGACCTGCCGAGAAGAGTTCCCGGCGCATAATTTGCTTGCGCGCTGAGCATCGATGACACGAAAGAAGGCAGGGGCCTGTGGCAGAGGCGAATCGACCGTTGAATGGGCTGTCATTTGAGATTGCCCGACTGCACGCGTCCTACGCATCCTGCATTTCACCGCTGGATGTCATCGACGAGGTCCAGGCGCGCATCGCCGCCGCGGCCGATCCCGGCATTTTCCTGCATCTGACAGAGCCTGAACAGTTGCGGCGACAGGCCTTGGAACTTGGCAGCTTCGATCCGGCGGCGCTTCCGCTTTGGGGTATTCCGTTCGCGGTCAAGGACAACATCGACTGCGCCGGCGCACCGACGACCGCCGCTTGCCCCGCCTTCGCTTATCGCGCGGAGGCGGATGCGACAGCCGTCGCCAGATTGCGGGCAGCCGGCGCGCTCATGGTCGGCAAGACCAATCTGGATCAGCTCGCGACAGGACTTGTCGGCGTCCGCACGCCCTATGCGGTACCGCGCAACCCGATCGATCCTTCGCGTATCCCCGGCGGTTCGAGTTCGGGGTCCGCGGTCGCAACGGCCTGCGGAATCGTCAGCTTTGCGCTCGGCACCGATACTGCGGGATCAGGGAGGATCCCCGCCGGATTGAACAATATCGTCGGTCTCAAGCCCAGTCTCGGCTCGATCTCGACCAAGGGTGTGGTGCCGGCCTGCCGAACGCTCGATTGCGTGTCGATCTTCGCACTCACGACCAACGACGCCTGGCGCGTTCTTTGTGCGGCAGCCGGGTTCGATGGGGCGGACCCCTTCTCTCGACCGCTGCCGGCACCACGTCTGCAATCTCCGCCGGTGCCGGTCCGGGTCGCGGTTCCCGACAGCGCATCGAGGCACTTTTTCGGCGATCCGAATGCCGAGGCCGGTTTCGATAGCGCGCTCGACATGCTTTCGGATCTCGGCGCGGACCTTGTCCCGATCGATTTCTCGCCCTTCTTCGACGTCGCCAGTTTGCTCTACGAGGGTGCCTGGCTGGCCGAACGCCTGGCCGCGATCGAGGAGTTTGCGGCAAAGTCGGCGGACGCGCTCCATCCCGTCACAGCCGAGATCATTGACGGCGCCGGCAAGCTCACCGCCGTCGACGCGTTCCGCGGCATCTACCGGCTCAAGGAACTCGAACGCAAATGCGAAACGATCTTCAAGCCATTGGACATCATGGCCGTACCGACGGTGCCGCGTTTCTACACACTGGACGAAGTGGTGGCGGAACCGATTCTTACCAACAGCCGCCTCGGCACCTACACCAACTTCGTGAATCTGCTCGATCTCTGCGCGCTGGCGGTGCCGACACAGTCTCGTCCGGACGGATTGCCGGGTAGTATCACGCTGATCGCTCGATCCGGCCAGGACGGACTGCTCGCAACCATGGCCGACCGCCTCCATGCGAACGCCGGAGTGAGCCTCGGCGCCACGGATTGGGAGGCAACTGAACGACTGCCCGCACATCTTCCGCCATCCGGCGTGCTGCTCGCCGTGGTCGGTGCCCATATGCGCGATCTGCCGCTCAATTGGCAGCTCAAGGACCGTCGTGCGGAATTCGTCGAGGCGACGCGGACAGCACCCCGCTACCGCCTTTATGACCTCGCCGATGCAACGCCGCGCAAGCCTGGCATGATCCGGGTTGAGCGGGGAGGGGCGTCGATCGAGCTCGAGCTCTGGCGCCTGGAAACAGCGGCCTTTGGCGATTTCGTCGCCCAGGTGCCCGCACCCATGACGATCGGCGATGTCACGCTCGAGGACGGCACGGTAGCGAAAGGCTTTCTGGTCGAGGCCGCTGCCATCGAGCATGCACCGGACATCACGCATCATGGGGGCTGGCGCGCGTTCCTGGGTGCGGTCGACAAGGCAGCGCCGCGATGAGGACCTGGATCAAGCAGCCGCTGGCTATTCTTGCGGCAGGCGCTGGCGGGGGCTGCGTCATCGAGAATGGCGTGATCAGCGAGCTCGTGCCATCGGGCAGCCATCCCTCGGACCCAGTGGACGAGGTCTTTGACGCCAGCCATCACGTCGTTCTGCCCGGTCTGATCAACACCCACCACCATTTCTACCAGACCCTGACGCGCGCCTTTCCGCCGGCCCTGAACAAAGAGCTATTTCCCTGGCTGCAGGCGCTCTATCCGGTCTGGTCCCGGCTGACACCCGACAATCTGGCATTGGCCGTGCGGGTCGCATTGGCCGAACTCATGCT